>JBBRZP010000012.1:0-40851 GCA_038236565.1 Burkholderiales bacterium
CCGCGGCACTTGTCCTGGTCGATCAGCACGATGCCGTCTTCCTCGCGCTTGTAGATGCTGCCAGAGGGGCAACTCGCCACGCACGCCGGGTTCAGACAGTGCTCGCACAGCCGCGGCAGGTACATCATGAAGGTGTTCTCGAACTGGCCGAGCATGTCCTTCTGCGCCTGCTCGAAGCCGTCGAGGTTCTTGTCCTTCGAGCGCTTGGAGAATTCGCCGCCCAGGATCTCTTCCCAGTTCGGGCCCCAGACGATCTTGTCCATCTGCTTGCCGGTGATCAGGCTGCGTGGGCGTGCCGTCGGCGTGGCCCGCATCTCGGGCGCCGACTGCAGGTGCTGGTAGTCGAAAGTGAAGGGCTCGTAATAGTCGTCGATTTCGGGCAGGTTGGGGTTGGCGAAGATGCGCATCAGCAGCTTCCACTTGGCGCCCTGGCGAAGTTCGATCACGCCATTGGCCTTGCGGATCCAGCCGCCGTTCCACTTGTCCTGGTTTTCCCATTCCTTCGGATAGCCGATGCCGGGCTTGGTCTCGACGTTGTTGAACCAGGCGTACTCCATGCCGGGGCGGCTGGTCCAGACGTTCTTGCAGGTGACGGAGCAGGTGTGGCAACCGATGCACTTGTCCAGGTTCAGCACCATGCCGATTTGGGCGCGGATTTTCATGCCACTTCTCCTTCGGCCTGGACCTTCGGAATGAGTCCATCGGCCACCGGCGTGTCTAGCCAATCGACCTTGTCCATCTTGCGCACAACGACGAACTCGTCGCGGTTGGTTCCGACGGTTCCGTAGTAGTTGAAGCCATAGCTGAACTGCGCGTAGCCGCCGATCATGTGCGTCGGCTTGAGCACGATGCGCGTCACCGAATTGTGAATGCCACCGCGTGCGCCGGTGATCTCGGAGCCCGGGGTGTTCACGATCTTTTCCTGCGCGTGGTACATCATCACCATGCCGGGCTTGACACGCTGGCTGACCACCGCACGAGCGGCTATGGCGCCATTCAGGTTGAACAGTTCGATCCAGTCGTTGTCCTCGACGCCGATCAGCTTCGCGTCGTCTTCACTCAGCCAGACACACGGGCCACCACGGCTGAGTGTCAGCATCAGCAGGTTGTCGGTATAGGTGCTGTGGATGCCCCATTTCTGGTGCGGCGTGATGAAGTTCAGCGCGATCTCTTTGTTGCCGTTGGGCTTGACGCCGTGGATGCCCAGGGTTGCCTTCAGGTCCACGGGCGGCCGATAGCTGGTGAAGCCTTCGCCGAAGGCGATCATCCACGGGTGGTCCATGTAGAACTGCTGGCGCCCGGTGAGCGTGCGCCAGGGGATCATCTCGTGCACGTTGGTGTAGCCGGCGTTGTACGAGACGGTCTCGCTCTCGATGCCGCTCCAGGTGGGCGAGCTGATGATCTTGCGCGGCTGGGCCTGGATGTCGCGGAAGCGGATCTTCTCGTCTTCGCGGTGGATGGCCAGGTGCGTGTGATCGAGGCCTGTCTGCTTGCCCAAGGCCTGCCAGGCCTTGACAGCGACATGGCCGTTGGTCTCGGGCGCGAGCTGCAGGATCACCTCGCAGGCATCGATGTCGGTCTCGATCTTCGGCATGCCGCAGGTCACGCCTTCGGCGCTGACCAGGCCGCTCAGCTCACCCAGTTGCTTGACCTCGGCCTGCGTGTTCCAGGAGATGCCCTTGCCGCCATTGCCGATCTTGTTCATCAGCGGGCCGAGCGCGGTGAAGCGCTTGAAGACGTTCGGGTAGTCGCGCTCGACCACCTGGATGTTCGGCGCCGTCTTGCCGGGGATCAGATCGCACTCGCCGCGCTTCCAGTCCTTGACCTCGAAGGGCTGTGCCAGCTCGGAAGGGCTGTCGTGCATCAACGGCATCAGGACCAGGTCGCGCTCGACGCCGAGATGGCCGACGCAGACTTCGCTGAACTTCTTCGCGAAACCCTTGTAGATGTCCCAGTCGCTGCGCGATTGCCAGGCCGGGTCCACCGCGGTCGACAGCGGGTGGATGAACGGGTGCATGTCGCTGGTGTTGAGGTCGTTCTTCTCGTACCAGGTGGCGGTGGGCAGCACGATGTCGCTGTACAGACAGGTGGTGCTCATTCGGAAGTCCAGCGTCACCAGCAGGTCGAGCTTGCCTTCGGGGGCCTTGTCGTGCCAGACCACTTCAGTCGGCTTGGCTTCCTCTTGCCCCATGTCCTTCCCTTGCACGCCGTTGCTCGTGCCGAGCAGGTGCTTCAGGAAATACTCGTGGCCCTTGCCCGACGAACCGAGGATGTTGGAGCGCCACACGAACATGTTGCGCGGCCAGTTGTCCGGGTGGTCCGGGTCGGTGCAGCTCAGCTTGACCGTGCCGTCCTGCAGCCCTTTGACGACGTAGTCCTTGGGCTCCATGCCAGCAGCGACTGCATCACGCACCACCTGCATCGGATTCGTCTGCAGTTGCGGCGCGCTCGGCAGCCAGCCCATGCGTTCGGCGCGCACGTTGTAGTCGATCATGCTGCCGCCGTAGACGGCCTTGTCGGCCAGCGGCGAGATCACCTCTTCCATGCCCAGTTTCTCGTAGCGCCACTGATCGGTGTGGGCGTAGAAGAAGCTGGTGCTGTTCATCTGGCGCGGCGGGCGCACCCAGTCGAGTGCGAACGCCAGCGGCGTCCAGCCGGTCTGCGGGCGCAGCTTTTCCTGGCCCACGTAATGCGCCCAGCCGCCGCCGCTCTGGCCGATGCAGCCGCACATCATCAGCATGTTGATGACGCCGCGGTAGTTCATGTCGCTGTGGTACCAGTGGTTCATTGCCGCACCGATGATCACCATCGACTTGCCGTGCGTCTTGTGCGCGTTCTCGGCGAACTGTCGCGCCACCGTGATGAGCTGGGCGCGCGGCGTCCCGGTGATGCGCTCCTGCCAGGCCGGTGTGTAAGGGATGTCGTCGTCGAAGCTCTTCGCCGCCATCTCGCCGTCCAGGCCGCGGGCGACGCCGTAGTTCGCCACCTGCAGGTCGAACACCGTCGCCACCAGCGCCTCGCGCTCCTCGCCGGCCTTGCCGAGCGCGATGCGGCGCACCGGCACCGTGCGGACCAGCACATCGGTCTGTACGTTGTTCGGAAAGTTCTCGCTCACGATGCCGCCGAAGTACGGGAAACCGACCTTCGCCGTGTCGGCGCTCGGGTCGGGCCCTTCCAGCACCGAGAGCTGAAGCTTCACTGCATTTCCATGCCGTGCCTCCTTTGCCTCGAGGTTCCACTGTCCTTCGTCGGCGCGGCCTTCCGGGCCCCAGCGAAAGCCGATGGCACCTTGCGGCAAGACGACCTTGCCGGTGTCGTCGAAGGCCACCGTCTTCCATTCCGGGTTGTTGGCCTGGCCGAGCTTGCCGTTGAAGTCCGATGCACGAACGTAGCGGTCGGGCACGGCGATGACCTCGCCGCTTGGCAGGGTGTGCTCCTTGAGCATCACCAGCATCGGCATGTCGGTGAAGCGGCGCACGTAGTCATCGAAGTAGGCGCTGCGCTCGCCCTGTTCTGGAAAGTAGAACTCCTTCAGGATCACGTGGCCCATCGCCATCGCGACCGCGGCGTCGGTGCCCTGCTTCGGGTTCATCCAGATGTCGGCCAGCTTGGCGACCTCGGAGTAGTCTGGCGTCACCGCCACCGTCTTCGTGCCCTTGTAGCGCACCTCGGTGAAGAAGTGGGCGTCGGGCGTGCGCGTCTGCGGCACGTTCGAGCCCCAGGCGATGATGAAGCTGGAGTTGAACCAGTCGGCCGATTCGGGCACGTCGGTCTGTTCGCCCCAGACCTGCGGGCTGCTCGGTGGCAGGTCGCAGTACCAGTCGTAGAAGCTCATGCAGACGCCGCCGATCAGGCTCAGGTAGCGGCTGCCGGCGGCGTAGCTGACCATGCTCATCGCCGGGATCGGCGAGAAGCCGATGACGCGGTCGGGGCCGTGCTTCTTGATCGTGTAGACGTTGGCGGCCGCGACGATCTCGTTGACCTCGTCCCAGCTCGAGCGCACGAAGCCGCCGAGGCCGCGGATCTGCTGGTAGTCGCGCCGCTTCGCGTCGTCTTCGACGATGCTGGCCCAGGCGTCCACGGGGTCGTGCGCCAGGCGCGCCTCGCGCCAACTCTTCAGCAGCCGGCCCCGCACCATTGGGTACTTGACGCGGTTGGCGCTGTACAGGTACCAGCTATAGCTGGCGCCGCGCGAGCAGCCACGCGGTTCGTGGTTGGGCATGTCCCAGCGCGTGCGCGGGTAGTCGGTCTGCTGGGTTTCCCAGGTGACGATCCCGCCCTTGACGTAGATCTTCCACGAGCACGAGCCCGTGCAGTTGACCCCGTGCGTGCTGCGCACGATCTTGTCGTGCGCCCAGCGATTGCGATAGGCGTCCTCCCAGGTGCGGTCTTCGCCCGTCGTGACACCGTGGGCGCCGGAGAAGCTTTCGCGCGGGTTCGAGAAGTAGTTCAGTCGGTCGAGGAAGTGGCTCATGGAGGCCTTTCGAGAGAGCGTGATGCAGGGGTTCTTCAGGGGTTCTTCACATACGCGTTCTTGCGCAGGTAGAACCACCAGTTCAGCACGAGGCACAGGGCATAGAAGACGGCGAATCCGTACATCGCGTGCTGCGGCGTGCCGGCCTTGATCTGGTCGCCGATGACGATCGGTGCAACAAAGGCGCCGTAGGCCGCGACGGCCGAAGTCCAGCCGAGCACGGGGCCGGCCTGGGTGCGGTCGAAGATCACGCCGATGGTGCGGAAGGTCGAGCCGTTGCCGACGCCGCTGGCGAAGAACAGCACGATGAACAGGCCGAGGAAGGCGGGGAAGTACTGCTCGGGCGTGGCCGAGCCGTAGGCCTGCATCATCACGTAGCCCACCCCGACCGAGGCGGCCACCATCACCGCCGAGATGATCTGCGTGACGATCGAGCCACCTACCTTGTCGGAGATCCAGCCACCGACCGGCCGCACGGCTGCGCCCACGAACGGGCCGATCCAGGCATAGGCAAGGACGGCTGGCGCGTTCGGGTTGTTCAGCGTGTGCTGCATCACGCCGGCCGCGTTCGGCACGTGGCTGATGCCGAAGATCACTTTCATCGACAGCGGCAGCGCCATCGAGAAGCCGATGAACGAACCGAAGGTGACGATGTACAGAGCGGTCAGCGACCAGGTGTGCTTGTCCTTAAAGATCGCGAACTGCTTGGTGACGTTCTCCTTCATGGGGCCGAAAGCGGCCAGCTTCATGATCAGCAGCGCGCTCGCGATGTCTAGAGGGATCGCCACCCACATGTTGATCAGGCCGAGCCCGGTGGGCTTGGGCAGGTACAGGTACAGACCCAGGATCGACGGGATGAAAGCCAGCGTGTACAGCCACGTGATCTTGGCGAACGCAACGAGCGGGTGGCCGCTGTCCGGCGTCACGGTCTTCAGGTTGTTCATGCCGAACCAGCAGAGGACGGCCAGAGGCACCAGCGACAGCACCCAGGCAAAGCCCGCGTTCTGGATCCAGGTCGGCGTGCCGGCGGCGATCTTGCCGAAGATCCAGCCGCTGTCTTTCAGCAGCGTCATCGGTTCGCCGCCGAAGCTGCCGAAGATCGAGAGCGTCATCACCAGCGGGATGACGATCTGCATCGTGGTCACGCCAAAGTTGCCCAGGCCCGCGTTCAGTCCCAGCGCCGTGCCCTGCAACCGCTTCGGAAAAAAGCTGCTGATATTGGACATCGAACTCGCGAAATTGCCGCCGCCCACGCCTGACCACAGCGCCAGCAACTGGAAAGCCCACAGCGGAAACTCCTTGTGCTGCAGCACGAAGCCGGTGCCGATGGCCGGCGCGAGCAGCATCGCGGTGGTCAGGAAGATAGTGTTGCGCCCGCCCGCCAGGCGGATCAGGAACGACGCTGGGATGCGCATCGTGGCGCCGGCGATGCCGGCGATCGCGGTCAGCGTGAACAGCTCGGCCTGGGTGAACGGGAAACCGAGGTTGAGCATCTGCACGGTGATGATTCCCCACATGCCCCAGACCGCGAAGCCGCACAGCAGCGCGGGCACCGAGATCCAGAGGTTGCGGTAGGCGACCTTCTTGCCGGTGCTGTTCCAGAACGCGTCGTCCTCGGGGCGCCAGTCGGCGATGTCGGCGGAAGGGCCTCTGACGAGGGGCGCGGTGGTGGCGGTGCTTGTCATCGAAGGTTTCCGGTAGTGAATGTGTTCAGTGCGCGAAGCGGCGCGACAACGGCGACGCAGCGGCGTTCTGGCCCATGAGTTCGGTGCGGCGCACCTCGGTCCAGTACATCCAGATCAACGAGACCCAGACCACGCCATACATCAACATGAAGGCGCTGGAGCGGATGCCCGTCAGGTCCATCAGCACGCCGAACAGGATCGGCAGCACGAAGCCGCCCATGCCACCAGCCAAGCCGACGATGCCGCTGACGGTCCCGATGCTGGTGGGGTAGTCGTCGCTGATGTACTTGAAGACGCTGGCCTTGCCGAACGCGAAGGCGATGCCGAGCGTGAACATCAGGCCGGTGAACGCGTAGATGTTCAGACCGACGTGGAAGGTTCTGGGGCCGGTGATTGTCAGAACCGTGAAGTCGGTCTGCGGATAAGACAGCAGGAACAGGCAGATCCAGCTGACCCACAGCACCCACCAGGTCACGCTGTGGGCGCCGTACTTGTCGGAGAACCAGCCGCCCACCGCGCGCAGCACGCCGCCGGGGAGCGAGAAGCAGGCCGCCAGCAAGGCGGCGGAGCGGATGTCGAGGCCGAACTCGCCGACGTAGTACTGAACCATCCACAGGCTCAGCGCCACGTAGCCGCCGAAGACGATGCTGTAGTACTGGCAGTACTTCAACACCTTGGGTTCCTTCAGCATCTTGAGCTGGTCGCTGAACCGGGTATTCGACGGCACCAGGTGCGCTGGGTCGCTGGCGCTGAACATCCAAAACAGGACCAGCGTGCCCAGCATGATGGCGGCGTAGACCATCGGCACCATCGTCCAGCCGAAAGCGACCAGCAGCGCGGGCGCCACGAACTTGTTGACCGCCGCGCCCGAGTTGCCGGCGCCATAGACACCCATCGCGAAACCCTGCTGGTTCTTCGGGAACCAGCGCGCCACGTAGGGCGTGCCGACCGAGAACGACCCGCCGGCCAGGCCGACGAACAGGCCGATGACCAGGAAGTGCCAGTACGCCGTCGCGTAGCTCATCATCCAGATGGCCGGCACGGTGGCCGCCATCAGCAGCGCCATCACGATGCGGCCGCCGTACTTGTCGGTCCAGATGCCCAGCGGCACGCGGATCAGCGAGCCCGTCAACACCGGCGTGGCGGTCAGCAGGCCGAACTCGGTGGCGTTCAGCCCCAGCGTCTTCTTGATCGGGATGCCGATCACACCGAACATCATCCACACCATGAAGCACACGGTGAAGGCGAGCGTGCTGACCAGCAGGACCGCCAGTCCCTGGCTCTTTTTCGTCATGTCGAAGTCCGCGTCATTGCCATGCGCAGACTGTAGGAATCGCCGCCGGCCGGAGGCATCGTTCAGGAGAAGTGCTGATCCGAGGCAGAAGAGCTATTCGACCGCGGCGGCCATCGTTCTGAAGAACTAGCGCGGCCACGACAAGGCGCTTGTCTGCGCCAGATCAAGGCCGAATCAGCAGAGACCGTGTTCGCTGGCGATCACAGCGGCGTGAACGCGGGAGCTGACGTCGAGCTTGCGCAGGATGTGCTGCACGTGGATCTTCACCGTCGTCTCGGCAATGCCCAGGCAGCGTGCAATCTCCTTGTTGCCCTGGCCACGGGCGATGCAACGCAGGATATCCAGTTCGCGTTGCGAGAGGATGTCCAGCCTGGACGCGGCCGGCGCTGGAGCCGGCAATGGCGACGGCGCAAGCTGAGCTGCGGAAGCATCGCGGTAGGCCGCAACGAGCTTGCCTGTCATCTCTTCGGCGACCACGCTCTCGCCGCGCATCACGCGTCGGATGGCCGCCGAGAGCGCGTCGCCCTCGACGGTCTTGAGCAGGTAGCCACACGCCCCGCCGCGCAGCGCCGCCGACAGGTCGCGCTCGTCTTCGCTGACCGTCAGCATCAACACCCGTGCGCCTGGCGCCGCCTCGAGCAGCGCAGGCAGCGCATCGACGCCGTTGACACCGGGGAGGTGGTTGTCGAGCAGGATGAGATCAGGCTTCAACTCCGCAGCCCGGCGTTGCGCCTGCGACGCATCACCGGCGTCGCCGACGACCTCGAATTGCCGGTCACGCTGCAGCAATGCGGTGAGGCCGCGACGGAACAGCGTGTGGTCGTCCACCACGAGAATGCGGATGGTGCTTGACGCGGTGGTCATTGCGTTCAGGCCACGCGTTGCGTGTTCGTGTCGGCGGCAACGAGCGCGCCCTGGGTCGCGGGCAGGGTCAGCACGACCGAGGTGCCGCGGCCCGGTGAGGACAAGACCTCGAACTGAGCACTCAGCCTCTCGGCTCGCTCGGCCATGATCCGCAGGCCCACATGGGTTTCGTCGACAGGATCTTCCTGGACCGAAAAGCCCGTGCCATCGTCGCGCAGTTCCAAACGCCAGCGCGGTTGCTGCTGGACATCGAGCCAGACTTGCCCGGCACGGGCGTGCTTGCGAACGTTCGACAACGCCTCCTGGATGATATGAAGCACCTGGATTTGCGTATCCGGCCCGAGCGGCAGCCCCTGGCCCGTCATATGAAGGGTGGCCTTCAGGCCGGTCTGATGCTCGAACTTGCGCAAGGTCGTCATCAAGGCCGGCACGATGTCCTCTGCATTGGCGCGGGTGCGGAAGTGCATCAACAGTTCGCGCACGTCGCCGTAGCTCTCGCGCACGCCGAGGTCGATTTCGCCAAGGACGTGGTCGACCTCGCGCGGATCGCCTTTGGCGATGGCGTCACGCATCAGCTGGACCTCGATCTTCAGGAAAGCCAATGACTGCGCGATCGAATCGTGCAGCTCGCGGGCCAGGAAACGACGCTCCTGAGAGACGGCGGCTTCCAGGCCCAGCGCATTGAGCCGCAGGTTCTCCATCGCACCGGCCACCTGAACCGTGAGTGCCTCGAGCCAGGAGCGCTCCGCATCCGAAACTTCGATCTGGGCGTGATAGAAAAGGTCCACTTCGCCCATCAGGCGATCATGAAACCGGATCGGGACGGAAACGATCGTCTCGAACCCGGCTCGAGTGCAGTGAAGCATCCGCGGCGGCTGCATGTCGCGGATGGGTATGACGCGAGCGCCCGGCGGCGAATTCGGCAAGCCGCAGTGGCAATCACCGGCTGCCAGACAATGCTCGGCTTCCGCCATGCTGGCTGGCAAGCCGTGCGAAGCCAGCATCAGGTATCGGCTGTTGGTCTCGTCGGTCCAGCGCAACGCGACGCCATCGGCTCGCGCCACGCGTGCGACAGACCTGGTGAAGTGGGTGGCGAGTTCGTCGAGCGTGAGGGCGCGGGTCACCAGCTTGGTCACCTCATACAGGCTTTCCAGGCGCTCGTGCTTCTCTTCCAGCTGTGCTGTCTTCTCGCGGACCTTGCTTTCGAGGCTCCGGTACATGGACTCCAGTTGTGCTGCCATGTCGTTGAATCCGGCTGCCAGCGTGCCGAACTCGTCGGTGGTCGGGAAGTCCACCCGCGCGTCCAACTCGCCACCTTGAATGCGGCGGATGGCCTGCTTCAGAAGGCTGACCGGTTCCAGTACGAACAGGTTACCTGTGTACAGCAACACCGCCGCGCCAACGACGGCCAGCGCCATCAGCGCGATCTGCAGCAAATGCATCACCGAAGTCCAGCGTGACAGATGCGTCTCGATCCCGGCGACGAACTCATCGATGTGGGCCGTGAACGCCCCGATATTCGGGCCTGCATTGTTTCGAATGGCTGATGTCGGCTCGCCTTCGAGCAACTGACGGAAGTGTTCCCAGTCTCGTTCGACAGTCTTGAAGCTTTGGCGCACGGGCTCGTCCCACGGCACGAACAGCGGCCGATCAGGGTCGCCCTTGCGCAGCAACATGAGGCTGCGCTCAAACTCCGCCACCTGCTGCGGCAGCATTGCGTCTCCGGTGCCAGCCGACAGCAGCATGCGGTAGGCCTGCATGCGCATTCGCCCGGCCTCGTTGACTGAGGCCGCGCCGCCTTGCAGCTGCAAGGACATCCACACAAGCGCGCCGATGGAGCAAAGCGTTATGAGGAGAAACGGCGTGGCGACCAAGAAGAGCTTGGCGCCAAGGGTCCAGTTCCGAACGGTTCGCATGCTGTGAATTTACGCCCTTGCCCAAGTCGTGCGATCTCGTTCGCTCAGGCCCCGGACGTGAAGGCGTCGGCTGTGTCCCTGCTTGGTCAGTGAGGCTCGGCAATGCCCCAGCGCTTTCTCCCAGTCATCGCGGGCATCGCATTGGCCCTGGCGTGCAGCCCCGCAGCGATGGCGCAGTCGCGCGGGGAACTGCTCTACTCGACGCATTGCATCGCCTGCCACACGACACAGATGCACTGGCGCGACAGTCGGGCGGCGACCAACTGGTCGAGCCTCGTCTTCCAGGTCCGACGCTGGCAGGGGGCCGCATCCCTCGGGTGGTCCGATAGCGACATCCTGGAAGTGTCCCGCTACCTGAACGAGACCATCGACCGCTTCGATCCCGTGGCCGCTCCCGCGTCGCGGCTTCGGTCCACGATCGTTCCCGTCGAGGTTTGATCGCGGCGGGATTCGCCGCTCCGAGCTCGAGTCGAAGGCGTGCGCGTCGGCAACGGACTTGCCGACCTCGAACGGCTCATGTTCGCAAACGAACAGACGTCCCCGTGGTTCCAGGAGCATCCTGACACGCGCTCGGCCGGGGCCCGGTCATCCGACGAGCGCCATCCGAAGCGTCGCCCAGAAACCGAAGGTTCTTTCCTGCGACCGCAGGGCCGCCTCGATTCGGAGTTGACATGCAAGTAGCCACGAGTTCTTGGGCCGAGTCCGGTGCGCTTGACGCGTGCTCGGTCCAAGACCATGCCGCCGAGGCGTTCCACCTCACCGCCCTGACGGTGCTTCAGCAGAACCACGGCTGCGGATACAGCCGTGAATTCGTTCGCGAAAAGGTGCTCGGCTGGGCGATCGGGAGGTGGCCGGAGGTCTTCGTCGGGCGCAGCGCTTGCGACCCCAACTTCGAAACCCACTCCGCGTCGGCAAACGTGAGGGTGACAACGACCAACAGCGGCAGCTACGGCTGGACCTTCCGAGGGCGACTTCCGGACGGGAGCGAGCGCAGTCATCGGGAGATAAGAGTTGTTGTCACTGGCGACGCGGGTCGCGACCTCATGGCTGTGCGCACTGGGCACTTCGGCGATCCCGAGGTCAACGCCGTCGCCGGACAGCCCCAGTTTCTGCAGACGATCGTCGATCATCTGGATTTCGACGACGGCGGATTTCCGGTGCTCGCAACGCCACGCAAGGTCATGACAGGCGACACCTTCGAGAACTTCTATGAGCACCTGATGTCCGCCCGAAGAGGTCTGCCGATACTGGCCATTGGGCACTCCGAGGGCTTGTCGGAGAAACGCGGCGGCGCCAACGGCCCGTTTCTGGACGCCCACTCGATCGCGCGCTTGCTGTGCGGGCTGGCTCACGTGGTGAGTCTCGGGTCCGATACTTCGTCGCGCCTGGAGCGACGCCTCGGGCAGGGGATGGGAGTCTGCGCCGAAGAGGCGCGGCTCTTCATGCCGGCCCTCGGCAAGACTCCGGGGCCACAGGGTCATCCACGATTTGCTGCGCCGCGCTTGGTGCGCTGCGACTCGGCCAGCGCGAGTGCGAAGGCGCGTGCCGCCGCCTGCGAGTGGAGCCTATCGGCACCACGGCGCATGCAATTCGACGCGCTCTGGGCCGCCGCCGGGGGCGGGTGAGGGTCACCTGTCTCGAGTTGACGGGCCCACAAGACACGGCCCCCCGGCCCCACGCAACTGGACGGCCTCAACCACAACCGGCTTGCAAGCTCGGTGGACCAACTGCTGGAAGGCCATCAGACTCCATGTCATATCACCAGGATGGCATCGATGCTGTCCGGATCAGGATGGTTGAACCAGGGCCCCTGGCACGACTCCGCTGCCGTCAGGGCGTCGGTGCGCGAAGGGAAGTGAGTCGCCTTGTGGGCGCCATTCCACTGATACCAACCGTCGGAGACCTCCGAGAGATAGGTGAAACGGCCGGCTCCGCCGGCAGTGCCGACGACACCACGCGCGATGAAGGCGCTCATGCGCTATCTTTCCCCGACCACGCGGCGAGGCAGACTGATCGTGAAGACGCAGCCGATGCCGGGAACATCCCGCACGGTCAACGTGCCGTCGTCGGCTTCGATGCTCTGGCGCGCGATCGACAGGCCCAGACCCAGACCCGATTTGTCGTCGCTGCGCTGCGTGAAGGGGGTGAACATCCTCTCGACACCCCGCAGTGGTAGTCCGCCGCAATGATCGATGACGTCGATCAGGACAAGTTCGCCGAACGCATAGGCCTTCAAGGTGACCTCGCTGTTCGCGCGAGTGAACTTGAAGGCATTTTGCAGAAGATTGCCCAGTGCGGCCAGCAGGAGCTCGCGGTTGGCGCACACGGCGAGCATCGGTTCCACGGGCGGGACCATGAGCACAGTACGGGCGACCCGCGCCTGGATCTCCCAGGTGTTGTAGGCGTCGGCGACAAAGGTTGCCACGGAGAACGTTTCGCGCTGATCCGACGCGCCATTTCGCACTTCGTCGAGGGCCTTGGAGATCAGATTTCCCATCGCGGCGAGGCTTCGCTTGAGCACTGCTCCGGTGGCGCCGCTGACCGGCATGCCGGAGACTTCGAGCGCCCGCAATGTGATCGTCGCGGTTCCGAGGGCGTTTCGCAGCTCGTGGGCGAGGAATCCGGCGCGCCGGTTGCCTTCCGCGTCCTGTTGGCGCGACAGTCTCGTTTCGCGCTGGAAACTGAACTCGGCGACCGCGTTGGCAATGGCGTTGTCGAGACAACGATTCAACGTCCGGAACTCGGTGACGGCGAACGGTGCATCCCGCTCGAACGCGAGGTCGGTGATGGACTGGCACAGGTCGCCGTAGTCGTGGACGACATGATCGACCGAATAGCCCAGGTTGAGAAGATCCTTGCCGTGGGCGGTGGCGGCCACCCCCATTTCAGACAGCGACATCGCGTCGCCGCCGGTAGGCCCCGAAATGCGCAGGCTTTCTGCCGGCTGGTTTGCCTCTTCAGCTGCGAGGGTTCTGATCAGCTGGTCGAGAAACAGAGGGATGCCGTTCGCAAGTTGGAGGGTGGTGGCGGATCGTTGCGGCCGGTCCGCGACCTTGCGTTTGCAACGGGCAATGAGCTCGTCGCGATTGTTGATGAGGAAGTTGTGCATGGGTGGGAACCTTGTAGCCCCCCACACAGAGTCCGTCTGTGCGCTGGCACACCAACTGATGGGGTCGTCGTCCAACAGCGGCTTCGGATGCAAGCGACAGGAAGTGGCCGGGCGTGCACACTCGGTCCAGTGCGCCAGTGACGCGCTGCCTGCAATGCATCGGCGCATTCAGCTGCAAGCGCAGACGGCTTGCCCCTCGTGCAGCGCACGACGCATCGCCCAGACTGCTGCGCCTGGTTGATCGCGTCATCCCCCATGTGCCGGCGCCGATCGAGCCGACGGCGGCGCGGTCACGCTGATCTTCTCCGCGGTCGACGCGTTCTTCGATCCGGCGAGAAAGCTGTGTCGCTGGCCCGCCCGTCGGCTTGCCGACTTGGCCGGGCGACGCTCAGGCGTCGTACTTGAACGACAGCGATACCCGGGCGCGGTAGGCGACGACCTTGCCGCCGTCGATCTTCATGTCGAGCTTGCTGATTTCGGCGACGCGCAGATCGCGCAACGACTTGGCAGCGGTCTCGACAGCGTTCTTCGCCGCGTCCTCCCAGGAGACCGGGCTGGTGCCGATGATCTCGGTGACGCGGTAGACGCCCGATTCAGAGTCTTTCTTGGCCATGTGTCTCGCTCCTTGTGGTTTGCGAGGCGCTTCACATGCGCCTCGCAAACCATCATAGGCGCGTCGGCCAGCACTTCGTCTTTGAACCGGAAAGTCGCCCGGTCACTCTTGAAATACTCCAATTGGATTCCAGATGGGTTCCAGGAGGAAGCCATGGCAAGCACCAGCAAGGCGTTGGAACCCCGTCAGCGGGCGGGCGAGACGGAGAAGATGACGGTCAACGTCGGCGTGGTCGACCTCGGCCACGTCGACCTCCTGGTGCAGGAAGGCTTCTATTCGAACCGATCGGATCTCATCAGGACGGCCCTTCGCAACCAACTCGCACTTCACGCCGACACCCTGAAACAGACCGTCGCGCGCCGCACGCTGACGGTCGGTCTGCAGCACTACAGCCGCGCCGACCTCGAGCGCGCGGTGGCGGCGGGCCAGCCACTGCAGGTCCAGGTCCTCGGACTCGCACGTATAGCCAACGACGTGACACCTGAACTGGCGCGCGCCGCGATCGAGTCCGTGACGGTCCTGGGTGCGTTCCAGGCCAGCCCCGTCGTGCGACGAGCCCTGCTCGACCGCATCCATTGATCCCTCTCAACACATCAGAAAGACCCTCCATGAAAAGCTCATTCGACATCCGGGCGCCATCCTTCGACGCCAACGCCATCCACGAAACGATCCGGAGTGCACTGGCTTCTGCCGGACTCGACACCACGTCGGGCGCCATGCACGGCGTGACCGAAACCATTCGGCGTGCACTGTCCTCAGGGGGCACGGCCGCGACCACGGCCTCCCCGGACGCGAGCGAGACCGTCGTCGATGTCGTGGCCCGCGTCGTCGACTCTCGGCAGGACGGAAACGGCGAGCCGACTCGCTCGTCGTCGACGGACGAATCACAGATGCCAGGCACTTTCGACTCTCACGAATTCACCAACGGTGCGGGTACCCGCACCTACAAACTCTATGTTCCCGCCCGGACCGTGGAATCGCCGCCACCGATGGTCGTGATGCTGCACGGCTGTACCCAGTCGCCGGACGACTTCGCTTCAGGCACACGGATGAACCGGCTGGCCGACGAACACGGCTTTCTGGTGGTCTATCCCGAGCAGGCTGCAAGCGCGAATCCATCGAGGTGCTGGAACTGGTTCAAGGCGCAAGACCAGGTCCGGGACTCCGGTGAGCCTTCTCTGATTGCCGGGATCGTGCGTGACGTGGCCGCACGCCACGGCGTCGATCCGCGCCGCATCTTCGTGGCGGGCCTGTCGGCCGGAGCGGCGATGGCGGTGATTCTTGGCGAGACTTATCCGGAGTTGATCGCAGGCGTGGGCGCGCATTCCGGACTGCCATACGGGAGTGCACAAGACATCCCGTCTGCCATCGCTGCGATGAAAGGAGGCCGCAGCGCAATCGCAGGTCTCAAGAACATGCCCGGTGCCGGCGCGGCACCGCGCAGGAAGGTTGCACGAGCCGTGCCGATCATCGTCTTTCACGGCGACCGGGATCACACCGTACAGCAGACGAACGGCGTCGAAATCGTCCGGCAGGCCAAGGACGCTCACTCGACGGAGGTGGGAGACGCGACCATGCGCGTCAGTACGGAGCGCGGTACGTCGCCGGGCGGGCGAAGCTACAGCCGCACGTCGCATACCGATGCCGACGGGCTTTCCCATATCGAGTCGTGGACCGTGCATGGTGCCGGCCACGCATGGTCTGGCGGCAGCTCGAACGGCACCTACACCGATGGCGCTGGACCGGATGCCTCGGCGGAGATGGTCCGCTTCTTTCTTGCCCTGCCGCGCGCCGGCTCCGCATGAACCGACGAATCGGGGGGACGCTGCGTCGTCGCCCGTAATCCTTCCGACGGGGAGCCAACCCTAAGTTTCGTCGAGCGGTGCGGCAACCTGCCGATCCAGTGGCCAGCGGCGCCACACCACGCGTGCGACGTCCTCCGGCTCCAGCAAGTCGTAGTGTGGGTACGACGTATGACCCAGCTTCGTCAGCTCATCCGGCCGCTTCTGATCGCCCATCAGTCCGAGTCTCATGGCGAACGCCGTCACCCAGTCGCTTCGTCGCCTCCAGGCAGCTTCGGATGGCTCGAGGGCGAAGCGATCGCTCCTTTGAAGAGGCGAGTTCAAGAGCGTTTGCGTCGAGGAGCGTCGGGGCGTTGCGGTCATGGGGGATTCCGGTCAGCCGCCGTTTCCGGTCGGCAATCGTTCACCTCACGAGTGTTGCGACACTGCGTGACAGCGGCGACATCCAGCCCGTAGAAAACAGTTTGCTCATCACGCGGAGACGAGTTCCTTGCCAAGAGCACGCGGTGCGTTGGCGTTGGCCTTGGTGGCACGTCGCGTCGCTGTCTCCTGCGACCGCGATGCCTCATTCCTGCGCGAGTGGCTCAAGACGGCCGGTGACGAGCCACACGCCGCCGACGTCCGCGGCGCCGACAGCCTGCGCTATCGCACCGTGGGGATCTCGGACATCCACCTCGGCACGCCCGGGTGCCAGGCTGGTGCCTGCTCGAGTTCCTGCGCCGGATCGAGTGCGAGACGCTGTTCCTGATCGGCGACATCGCCGACGGCTGGCAGCTGCGCCGATCCTGGTACTGGCCGCAGGCACACAACGACGTCGTCCAGAAGCTGCTGCGCAAGGCGCGCAAGGGCACGCGCGTCGTTTTCGTGCCGGGCAACCACAACGAGTTCGCGCCGCTACATCGGCCACGAATTCGGCGGCATCGAGGTCGCGGAGGAATGGATGCACCTCACCGCCGATGGCAAGCGCCTCTGGATCACGCATGGCGCACTCGGGCGTTGACGTCGATGACGCCGGACAGCACCGGGCTGAACGGCGATGGAGACTGGGCAAGGCTCGGTGCCGTGACAGCGGCGAGGGCCAGGGAAAGGCAGATGTGTCTCTTCATCGGTCGAGTATTCGTCGCCGAGATGAATGGACGGTGACGACGCTGCGAAGTGGTGGCGACATCGCTCTTCAACGAACCGGCCGCGGCGCATCCCCGCAGGTCGAGGGCGAATGCCTGTCACGGTGCTTTCATCACGGTGATGTATGACAGCGCGCAGGTACTCCCGGACAGGAAATGACGCTCCTCCTCGCCAAGTGCACAACCGTTTCGCTCCTCGCCGCGGCGATCGGCATGACGTCGACTGCGACCCTGGGCCAGCAATCCGTCACGCCCGCCCCTGGCGAATCGTTCTGTCGCTGGCAGCCGCCGGCCTGGGGCAACGGTGCCGATGTCGTCTGTCCGCTGCCGTCTCGCGGCGACGTCAGGAGGTTTCGCGTCGCCGCCCTCTTCCTCGGAAGCCACGACGACACGCGCATTTCGATCCGCGTGTCTCAGCGGGGAGCCGATCTGGGCTGTCGACCCGGCGACAAGGCGGTCTCGTCCGGCGAAGAAGGCAATGGCGGCGAGGTGCTGCTCGCGTGTCGATTCGAGCCGCGCCTCGAAGGCAGCGAGCGCGCCGATATCGTGGTGCACGTGGCCTGGAGCCACGCGCAGCCAGCCGGCTTCGTCCTGACGTCCGACCCATAGCCATCGGCAAGGGCCCGGACCGAGGGGGCCGGTCTCGCGCGGTTCGAGCGACGCCGCAGCATGCGAGTCGATGCTTTAGCATCGAAACATGACTTCCGTCCTTCCAGATCAGGAGCGGCGACCGTGAACGACGACAGCGGTCCGATGGCGTCGCTGCGCCTCGCCGATGTCGTCTCCATGTCCGCGGCCATCGCTTCGACAGACCTGCCGCAATCGCTTCTCAAGGCAATCGAGCGCATCGCTGCGGCGCGCATGGCGGTCTCGATCTTCAGCGCGTCCAGTTGCTTCCTGGAGACGATGGAGCTCGAGCGCATCTACTCGTCGAGACCCGATGTCTATCCGGTGGGCGTGCGCAAGAGCAAGAGGCAAACCAACTGGGCCCAGTGCGTCCTCAAGGACCGTCAGGTCTTTGTCGGTGAAGGTCCGCTCGAGATGGCCGCGGCCTTCGATGACCAGGAGCGCATGGCAAGCCTCGGCATTCGCTCGATCATCAACGTTCCGGTCGTGGTCCGCGATCAATGCATCGGCGTGCTGAATTTCGCGCGCAGCGACGTGCGCGTCTCGGCCGAGGAGATCGCGATCGGACGCCTGCTCGGCATTGCGGCGACCGTGGCATTCACGTCCTGACGCTTCTCGCGCAGGAGACCGGGCGTCAGACGTCGCTCGTCGGGATGCGCTCGCCTGGCGCTCCCCAGTCGTCACCAGCAAAGCTGGCCGCGAATCTTCTCCAAGTTCTGGGCACGCTGTTTCAGCTGCGCGATTTTTGCGATGAGCCGTCGCCGAGTTCTGAGCAGAGAGCGCTTCGGCTCTCGGCGCAGGCTTTCGCTGCCTCGCTAACGAGCACTTTCGCTTCGTTCTGGCTACGCTTTGGCCACGTTGAAGGACCAAGGGGCCAGCTCGAATGAGCTAGCCCCTTGGATTTTCTGGTGGGCCCTGAGTGACTCGAACACTCGACCTACGGATTAAGAGTCCGCTGCTCTACCAACTGAGCTAAGAGCCCGAAAACGTTGCTGTGTCGGAAGGTTGGCGTGTGGGTTGTGCGGGGCTCGAACCCACGACCTACGGATTAAAAGTCCGCTGCTCTACCAACTGAGCTAACAACCCTCCGAGCCCATGATTATATGGTGGCGCGCGGTCTGGGGCAGGTGGTTCGCGACACCAATTCTAGCGTGCGGTCGTCCTCGTGGCCGCCGACGAAACGCAGCCCCGGCCTTCGGCTATCGACCGCGCGCCATCACGCCGTCGAGCGCCCGCGCCGCGGCGACCATGCCGAAGGTCGCGGTGACTGCGACGCTGGAGCCGTAGCCGTGGCAATTGAGGCTGCCGTCGGTCTCGCACGCGTCGCCGGTCGCCGGCCCGCTCACGGGCTCGCGCGAGAACACGCAGGTCACGCCGAACGCGCCGGTGCGTGGCGCGTCGTGCAGCTTTCGCAGGCGCTGGCGCAGCGACGAGAGCATCGGATCGTGCGTGACGTCCGAGAGGTCGCCGACCTCGACCCGCTCCGCCGCGCGCTTGCCACCAGCGGCGCCGACGACGACGAGCGGAGTCGCTGTCTCGCGCGCCCACGCCGCCATCACCGCTTTCGCGCGCACGTTGTCGCAGGCATCGATCACCGCGTCGGCAGGCCGCGCCAGCAGCGCCGGCCAGTTCGTCTCGTCCACGAACTCCTCGACGGGCACGACCGCGCAGCCCGGATGGATGTCGGCGATGCGCAGCCGCAGCGCCTCGACTTTCGCCATACCGATCGTGCTGCCGAGCGCCTGCACCTGGCGGTTGACGTTGGACTCGGAGACGTGGTCGAGATCGATCAGCGTCAACGCGCCGACGCCGCTGCGCGCCAGCGCCTCGGCCGCCCACGAGCCGACGCCGCCGACGCCGACCACGGCGACGTGCGACGCGCGGATGCGCCCGTAGGCGACGTCGCCGTACAGCCGGCGCAGGCCGCCGAAGCGCCGCTCGAGGTCGCCGTCGTCATCGAGCGCGCGGACGATCGGCTCCGCGGGCGCGGGCGCGCTCGCTCGCACCGCGGTCATCGCAGCAGCGCCAGGCGCTCGCGACCGGCCTGCGCGGCTTCGGTTCCCGGATAGCTCTTGATCAGCTCGTCGATCGTCTTGCGCGCCGACTTGGCGTCCTTCAGCTCGGCCTGGCAGTTGGCGATGGCGAGCAGCGCTTCCGGCGCGCGCGGGCTGTCGGGCGCGGAGCTCACAAGGCTGCGGAAGCTCGCGATCGCCTCCTTGTAGTCGCGCTTGGCGTACTGGGCGTTGCCGAGCCAGAACAGCGACGAGTCGCGATAGCCGGACGTCGGGAAGCGCCTCAGCAAGCCGCCGAATCCGACCGCGGCGCGATCGAACTCGCCCTTGCGAAAGCCCGCGAGCGCATCGTCGTACCCTCGCTTCTCTTCGGGGTCGACGCTGAACTCCTTGCCGTCGACGGCGACCTTCTGCGGCTCGACCTTGCGGATGCGCTCGTCGACGCCCGCCTGCAGATCGGTCTGCTTGCGCTGCACCTCGGCGACGTCGCGCGTGAGCTGCTCGATCTGGCCGCGCAGCTTCGCGTTGTCGGCGCGCTGGGCGTCGATCGCGCCGTTCAGGTCGAGGAGGCTCCGCTTGAGCTGGTCGAGCTGCGCCGCCATCTGCGTCATCTGCTCGCCCTGGCGCGCGCGCGCCTGCTCGTTGCTGGCCTCGAGCTGCTTCCTCAGGTCGAGGATGGCGCGCCGGGCCTCGTCGTCGTCGAAGAGACCGGCGTGCGCGGGCAGCGACGCCGACGCCGCGAGCGCGACGAGGGCTGCCGCCACGGCAGCGCGGCAGCGCATCGCGCGCATGCTCAGCGGCCCGCGAGCTCGGCGCGGCGGTTCTTGGCCCACGCCGCTTCGTCCTCGCCCTGCACCGCCGGCCGCTCCTTGCCGAAGCTCACCGCCTCGAGCTGGGTCTTGTCTGCGCCGAGCAGCGTCAGCGACTGGACGACCGCCTCGGCGCGGCGCTGGCCGAGCGCGAGGTTGTATTCGCTCGAGCCGCGATCGTCGGTATGTCCCTCGACGGCCATGTGGCTCTTGCGATTTCCGGAGAGCGCCTTGGCGTTGGCCTCGATCACGTTCTGATAATCGGGCTTGACGACGTAGCTGTCGAAGTCGAAGTAGACGATGCGCGGCAGGTTCGACATCGAGACGTTGGACGTGCCGGTGACGTCGACCGGCGCGACCCGCGTCTGCGAGCTCGAGGACGAATTGGCGCCGCCGCTTCCGGTGCCGGCGACGACGGCCGAGCCGTTGCGCGACTCGACCGGAGCTTTGTCGTCGAGCTTGACGCTCGAGCACGCGGCAAGCGATGCGATCGCGACGACGGTGAGGAGATGACGGTGGAGAGTGTTCATGGTGTTGCTTCCTTTGCCTGTGTTGAAATCGAAGACGCCGCGGTAGCTCGCGACTAACGCCCGTACGGGCCCCACACCGGCTCGCGCAGGTCGGCCGTCTGGGACGGCAGGCGAGCCTTGATTTTCCCATCGAGCGTGGTGGTCATCAAGACGCTGCGGCCTTGCACCTTCGTGGCGTAGATGAGCAGACGCCCGTTCGGCGCGAAGCTCGGATGCTCGTCGTCGCCGGTGTCGGTGATCGTCACCGGCTGAGCGCCGGGCGTCGCGAGGTCGAGAACGACCAGCCTGAAGGCATTGCCGGCGCGCGCGACGTAGGCGAGCGTGCGGCCGTCGGGGCTCACGCTCGGGCTGATGCTGTAGCCGCCGCTGAAAGTGACGCGCTCGGCGTTTCCGCCGTTCGCCGCCATTCGGTAGATCTGCGGCGCGCCGCCGCGGTCGCTGGTGAAATAGAGGTAACGGCCATCGACGCTGTATTGCGCCTCGGTGTCGATCGCCGGGCTGCTGGCGAGACGGCGCGGGCTGTCGCCGCCCTTGCCGATCGAGAACAGCTGCGAGCCGCCGTCGCGCGAGAGCGTGACCGCAAGCCGCTCGCCGTCGGGCGCCCACGCCGGCGCGCTGTTCGAGCCGCGGAAGTCGGCGATCGCGCGTCGCTCGCCGGTGGCCACGTTGTGGACGAACACGACCGCCTTCTGGCGCTCGAACGAGACGTAGGCAAGCTCCTTGCCGTTCGGCGACCAGGCCGGCGAGATGATCGGCTGGCCGCTGTTGAGCGCGACCTGGCCGTTCTCGCCGTCGGCATCGGCGACGCGCAGCGTATAGCGGTTGCCGGCGCGGGTGACGTAGGCGATGCGGGTCGAGAACACGCCCTTCTCGCCGGTGAGCTTCTCGTAGATGTAGTCGGCGATGCGGTGCGACGCGAGGCGCAGGTCGGCGGCCTCCACGGCCTGGCTCTGGCCGCCGATCTCGCTGCCCTTGACCACGTCCCAGAGCTTGAAACGGATGTCGAAGCGACCGTCGGCGAGGCGCGCGACCGAGCCCGCGACGAGCGCATCGGCGGCCTTGGCGCGCCACTCGGGCATCTGCGGCCTGGCGGTCTCGTCGAGCGCGCCGCCGCCGGCATCGACGATCCGGAACGCGCCGCTGCGCTCCAGGTCGGCGCGGATGATGGCCGACGGCGACTGGTTGCTCCTGTCCTCGTCGCGAAAGCGGACGACGGCGATTGGCAGCTGGGTCGCGCCGACGCCCGAGATCTCGACCCGGAACTGCGCCGCCGCCGGCAGCGCCAGCAGAGCCAGCAGGCCGGCGCACGCAACCCGGCGTCGAAAACGAATCTGGGACAATGGGACAGAGAGCAGCGACATCCGCTTCACGTCACCGCACCGATCGTCGCAGCGATCGCCGCGCCCGCACCCCAACCCACCACGACATGCGCCCGAACGTTTCGCTTGCCGTGGTCATCGTCGCCAAGAACGAGGCCGCGCGCATCGCCGACTGCGTCGCCAGCGCGTCGTTCGCGAACGAGGTGCTGGTGCTCGATTCCGGAAGCAGTGACGGCACGGCGCAGATCGCCGAAGCGGCCGGCGCCCGCGTCGCGGTCACCGACTGGCCGGGCTACGGCCCGCAGGGGGCGCGCGGCTGCGCGATGGCGACGAGCGACTGGGTGCTCTCGCTCGACGCCGACGAGCGCATCCCGCCCGAGTTGCAGGCCGAGATCGTCGCCGCGATCGCGAGCGACGCATGCGACGGCTACCGGCTGCCGCGCTGGTCGGAGTTCTGCGGCAAGGTGATGCACCACGGCGGCTGGCGCCCCGACCGCACCCTGCGGCTCGGCCGGCGCGCGAAGTCCGCCTTTACGAGCGATTCCCTTCATGCCCACATGACGGTCGACGGCCGCGTCGGCGATCTCGCCGCAAGCCTCGTCCACCACAGCTATCCCGACGTCCACGACGTGCTCGAGAAGCTCGACCGCTACTCGAGCGGCAGCGCCCGCGACATGCAGGCGCGCGGACGCAGCGGGAGCCTGACGAAGGCGATCGCGCACGGGCTGTTCGCCTTCGTTCGCACGTATCTGCTGAAGCTGGGATTCCTCGACGGTCGGCACGGATTGATGCTTGCGATCTACAACGCGGAGTATGCCTACTACAAATACGTGAAGCTCATGTTCATGCAGAGTCCGCCGAGGCGTCCGGAGTTCCCTGCATGAACGCCCGCATCGACCCGGCGGTGGCAAAGCCCGTGCCCGACGAGGGCGCCGCGCCGCGCCTCGCGACGCCCGGCGAGGCTCGGGAAGCGGTCGACGCCACCGGCGAGACACCGATCGCGGCTCGCACGCTGCGCCAGCGCCTGCGCCGGGTCTGGCCCTACTTCGCCGATTGCCGGCGCGGCTTCGTACTCGCCGTCGCCGGTGCGCTCGTCGCCGCGGCGACCGAGCCTGCGATCCCGGCGCTGCTCAAGGTGCTGCTCGACGACGGCATGAACAAGAGCGCGATCCCGCTCTGGATGGTGCCGATCGCGATCATCGGCCTGACGACGATCCGCGGCATGGCCGGCTTCGTGTCGCAATACGGGCTCGCCTGGGCCGCCAACCGCGGCACCCAGACGATGCGCCGGGCGATGTTCCGGCGCGTCCTCGACGCCGAGCCGACGCTCTTCACGCGCAACGCCGCCAGCTCGCTCGTCAACACCCTGACCTTCGAGGTCCAGAACGGCGCCGGCCAGCTCGTCTATTCGCTGCAGAGCCTGGTCGGCGATTCGCTGCGCTTCGCCGCCCTGCTCGGCTACCTCGTCTGGCTCAACTGGCAGCTGACGCTGTTCGTCGCCGTGCTCCTGCCCGCCGTCGCGGTGGTGATGCGCAAGTTCAGCCGGCGCCTGCACCGGCTGGCGGTGGAAGGCCAGCACTCGACCGACGAGCTCGCCTACGTCGTCGAGGAGAACGTGCTCGCCTGGCGCAGCGTGCGCCTGCACGGCGCCGAGCCGTCGCAGGCCTCGCGCTTCGAGCGCGTCAGCAACGAGCTGCGCCGCCTGTCGATGAAGTCGATCATCGCCGCCTCGATGGCCTCGCCGATCACCCAGGTGATGGCCTCGTGCGCGCTCTCGGCGGTGATCGTCGCGGCGCTCTGGCAGAGCGGGCGCAGCGGTACGTCGGTGGGCGGTTTCGTCGCCTTCATCGTCGCGATGCTCCAGCTCGTGCCGCCGATGAAGCACCTCTCGGAGCTGGCCGGGCCGATCACGCGCGGCCTCGCGGCCCTCGACAAGGGCGTGAACCTGATCGACAGCACACGCCCGGAGACGGGCGGCAGCTTCGACCCGGGCGAGAGCAGCGGCCACATCGAGCTGCGCGACGTGACGCTGCGCTACCGTGCTGCCCAGGCGCCGGCCCTCGACCACGTCTCGCTCGAGCTTCGCGCCGGCGAGACGGTGGCGCTCGTCGGCCCGTCGGGCGCGGGCAAGACGACGCTCGTCAACCTGCTGCCGCGCTTCATCGAGCCGACCTCGGGCACTCTCCTGCTCGACGGTCGGCCGCTGGTCGAGTGGAACGTCACCGCGCTGCGGCGCCAGTTCGCGCTCGTGAGCCAGGACGTCGTGCTCTTCAACGACACCGTCGCCGCCAACGTCTCGCTCGGCGCGAGCGGCAATGCCGGCGGCTCGGCAGACCGCGCACGCGTGCGCAGCGCGCTCACGGCCGCGAACCTGCTCGACTTCGCCGAGTCGCTGCCCAAGGGGCTCGACACCGTCGTCGGCCACAACGCGACCGAGTTCTCCGGCGGCCAGCGCCAGCGCCTGGCGATCGCGCGGGCGATCTACAAGGACGCTCCGATCCTGATCCTCGACGAGGCGACCTCCGCGCTCGACTCGGAGTCGGAGCGGCTCGTGCAGCAGGCGCTCGAGCGGCTGATGAAGGGGCGCACGAGCCTCGTGATCGCGCACCGCCTGTCGACGATCGAGCGCGCCGACCGGATCGTCGTCGTCGACGCGGGCCGCGTGGTCGAATCGGGCACGCACGCCGAGCTGATCGCCAGGGGCGGCCTCTACGCGCGGCTGCACGCGCTGCAATTCAGGAGCTGAACGATGAGCCAGACCTCTTCTCCGACGACAACGTCCGCCGCCAGGCCGATCAGCCGCTATCCCGTGCCGGCCCTCGCCGACCTGCCTGCCGACGTGCGCCAGAAGATCCTCGACGTCCAGGAGAAGGCCGGCTTCGTGCCCAACGTCTTCCTCTGCCTGGCGCACCGGCCCGACGAGTTCCGCGCCTTCTTCGCGTACCACGACGCGCTGCTGCTGCGCGACTCGGGACTGACGAAGGGCGAGAAGGAGATGATCATCGTCGCGACGAGCGGCGCGAACCGGTGCCTCTACTGCGTCGTCGCGCACGGCGCCCTGCTGCGCATCTACGAGAAGAATCCGCTCGTTGCCGACCAGGTCGCGGTCAACCACCTGAAGGCCGACATCACGCCGCGCCAGAAGGCGATGCTCGACTTCGCCATGAAGGTCGCGCTCGACTCGCACAAGGTCGACGACGCCGATTTCGCGGCGCTCGCCGGTCACGGCTTTTCTGCTGACGACGCCTGGGACATCGCCGCGATCACCGGCCTCTTCGGCCTGTCGAACCGGATCGCCAACGTCAGCGCGATGCGGCCGAACGACGAGTTCTACCTGATGGGCCGCGTCCCTCGCCAGAAGGCCTGAGCCTCGGCGACGCGATGCGCTACACGGTCGTCATCCCGGTCCTCAACGAGCTGCGCTACACCGAGCAGTGCGTGCAGAGCCTGCTCGCTCACGGCACGCCGGCCGAGGCGATCCTCGTCATCGACAACGGCAGCGCCGACGGCACGCCGGCGTGGCTCGCGGCGCATCCGGGGATCCGCTCGGTGCGCAATGCCGTCAACCTCGGCTGCGGTGGCGCGTGGACGCAAGGCGCACTCCTCGCCCAGACCGCAGGCAGCGACTGGACCGTGCTCCTCAACAACGACGTGCTCGTCAGCGACGGCGCGATCGACGCGATGCTCGCGGCCGCAGACAGGCACGGACTCGACGTCGTCAGCCCGGCCCTGGCCGAGGGCGTGCTCGACTACGACTTCGAGGCGCACTCGGCGGCGTTCGTGAAGGCGATGGCCGGGACGCTGCGGCCAGGCTGGTTCCACGGCGTCTGCTTCGCGGTGCGGCGCAAGGTGTTCGAGGCGATCGGCTTTCCCGACACCGACCGGCGCCTCGGCGGCCGCGAGGACGTCGAGTACCTCGTGCGCTGCCAGCGTCACCACGTTCCCGTGGGCACCGTCGGCGATGCGCTGCTCCATCACTTCGGCTCGATCACGCAGAAAGCGATCAAGCTCGAGACCGGCGTGAAGGACCTCGGCGACCGCGACTACTTCTACGCCCGAGTCGGCATGAACTGGCTGGCGCGCAAGCGCTTCAAGGCCGACCGGATGTCGCTCGCCCGCCGCTGGGTGGGCGCCGAGCGCGCAGCGCACGGCTATGCGATGCACATGCTGCGAGACGCCGGCACCTGGAGCGACGCGCGATATCTGTGAGCGCGCGCCGGAGGCGTGAGGGCTATTCGCCGATGACCGCGTACGACATCCGCGGCTCGAAATCGAAGCGGCGGATGCGCAACGTGCTCAGCTGAAGCGCTTCCATCACGGCGATCGTCTCACCGGGGAAGGCCTCCTCGTTGAGCTCGTCGAAGACGATGACGCCGCCCTTCGGCACGCGCGGCAAAAACAGCTCCAGCGCCAGCCGGGTCGGGCGGTAGATGTCGAAGTCGAGGTAGAGCAGGCTCACGACGAGATGCGGATGGTCCTTCAGATACTGCGGCGCCGTGAGCTCGAAGTCGCCCTTGACGACCTCCACTTTCGGAAAGTGGTTCAGATAACGGCTCAGGTCGTAGATCCCGACCGCGGCCAGGATGTCGTCGTAGGCGCTCTCGGCCGCGAAGCCGCCCTTCTTCAGATGCGCCGACTTGCGCTCGCTCTTGCCGGCGAGATCGGCGGCGTCGATGTCCGGAAAGCCGCTGAAGCTGTCGAAGCCGATGACGCGGCGCTGGAAGTTGTAGGGCTCGAGGATGGTGCTGAGCTTGGCGAAGCTGAGCAGGCCGCCGCCGAACAGCACGCCGCATTCGACGATCGAGCCCTGCACGTCCTGGACCAATCGGAACAGCTCGTAGCGGGCCAGGAAGCGCGCGAGGTTCTGGCGTGGCACGTACTTGGCGAAGTTCTCGATCTTCTCGGTCGCCGAGCCCGGCGACTCGTTGAAGTAGGACTCGAGCGCGAGCCGCGCGTCGATGTCGAAGCGCGCCTGGGTCTTCGGGTCGTGCATCGTCGGCGAGGTTTCGCCGCGGGCGTGAGCGACCGTCGGCGCGGTCTGCGCGGCAAAGGTCTTGCCCTTCGGTTTCGGCTTAGCCGGCATGGGCAGCGCACTCCCGCTCGATGAATTCAGGCGCGATCTTCGTGAAGTCGTCGGCACGAAGAAAGTCGCCGAGCGTCGTGCCGATGGCGCGGCTGTCGACGTTGGGTGCGCCGCGCCCGGCCTCGACGTCGTCGAGATTCAGGGTTCGGAAGTCGAGGCTGAAACGGGTCTTGCCCGAGGTGTTCGGCGCGGTCGAATGGAGATGCGCCGCCGAGAACATGAACATGTCGCCCGGCATGCCGCAGATGCGCAGATCGCTCTTCGTGTCGATCGGCGCCAGCGGCAGCGGATGCTTGCGCGTGTCGGTCGTCGTCTGCGCCATCGCCTGCTGGCGGCCGACTCGGCACCACTCGTCGTAGTCGAACTCGCTCGAGCTGTTGGCCACGGCCCGATCCCAGTACTCCGGGAACATCGACATCGCGCGCTCGGGCGTCACCGCGAAGATCGGCATCCAGTGGTTGACCTGGGCCTGCGGGCTCGAGTACCACGTGTCCCGATGCGCCTTGTAGGCGTAGCTGACACCCGCCGCGAGATAGCCGCTGTGCGGCACGACGCGCATGCGCGGCACGTCGAAGTAGGTCCGCCTCTCATCGGCGCCGCCTTCGGCGAGGATGGCGCGCACCAGTTCCTTCGTCCGCAGGTCGTTGGTGAACGCGCTCTTCAGAGGGCCGACGCGCTCGATGAAGCTCGCGACGTCGATGCCGGACTGCGCGCTCTCCGGGTCCAACGGCGCGAAGGCGGCGCGGATCATGGCCTGGGCATGCGCGACCAGCGCCAGCGTGGCGGCACTGGCCGAATTCAGCAGGTACCGGCCGTCGAACAGCGCCTGACGGCGCTCGTCGTCGGTGCAGGGATGGTTCAGGATCAGCGCGACCATGAGGGTGCTCCGCGGGTTCGGGCCGGAAAGAGGCGATCGTCGTGCGATCGCCGACGGGTGCGCATCGGCCGCGAGTGTGTCACTTCAGACGCCACCACGGTAGCCACGGTGTGCGCCACTTTCGACGATGAGGTTCATCTGCCCGCCGTAGCGCCGTGCCCAGCGGCGACGGCTGACCCACTCGATGCCGCTGCCCGGGCCAGCGCCGGCGACGTCGGCACGCAGGCGCCTGAGCAGCAGAAAGCTGCCCAGCCGCTCGGCGCAGAACGACCAGGCGCGAGCCTGGTAGCCCTCGCGCTTCAACGGATAGCGGGCGACGCAGGCGCGCACGACGTTCTCGATCGCCTCGATGCTCGCCAGCCAGAACGGCGCCGGATAGACGCCAAACTCGAGGCCGCCCGGAAGCAGCACGTCCTCGCGAAAGAAGGCCTGCACCTCGCGCTCGCCGAGCAGCCCCTGCGCGACGGCCTCGGCGCTGAAGCGGAGCAGGTCTTCGACGTGGTGATCGCGCTCGTACTCCTTCAGGTAGCCGCGCCGGTGCCACGGCAGCCGCGTGAATTTCAGCGGCGCGCTGACGAGGAACGGGGTGTCGCCCGGCGCCAGGGCTTCGGCGAAGCGCGACCCTTCGAGCATCGCCTTGGGGACGACGTCCATCACCCGGTACTTCGGATCGCGGACGCCGCTGATGCGCTTGCGCGAGACGAACTTGCGGTACTGGCAGATGCCGACCCGCGTCGCGTCCGGCCGTTGCGCGCGCAGGTAGTTCTTGAGCGCGAAGGCGCCGGCGGTCGAGCCCAGCGTCGGATGGTGCGGCTCCCACTCGGGTGCGAGGTCGCGCAGGTTCAGCCGGCCCGGGCCTTGAGATTCGCCGAGGTAGATGGGCTTCACGAAGTCGGGGAACGGAATCGGCAGCGGCACGTGCGTCAGGCAGGCGTAGACAAGGCCTGCATCGACGGCCACCGGCTTGGCCTCGGACGCCATCTATCGTGTGCGCTTCAGATAGCCGCCGGGAGCGACGCTGACCAGGACCTTGTGGTCGATCGCCGCATCGACACTGAACTCGGGGTGATCCTTCAGGTAGGCCCGAGCTGCGGTCTTCGGGTTGTCGCCCGGGCCCCAGGGCCGCTCGAAGCTGAGCGCCTCGGGCAGGTCCTCGACGATGGTGTCGAAGACGACGCAGTAGCTGCCGACGGTCGTCATCGGCGCGTACGCCTCGAGCTCGGCGAGCACGTGCTCGTGGGTGTGGTTGCTGTCGAGGCAGACGAGGACGCTCTTCTTGCCCGCGGCCATCGCGCGCACCGCCTCGACGACCGTCGGCGCGACGCTCGAGCCCTCGATCATCGTGATCCTGCGGAACATCGGATGCGCCTCGATCGCCTTGCGGTTGTGGGTGCGGATGTCGATGTCGACGCCGACGACCCTCGCATCGGCCGGCCCGCCGCAAGCGGCGTTGAGCTCGAGCATCGACGCCGAGAAGATGAGCGAGCCGCCGTGGGCGATGCCGGTCTCGACGATGAGATCGGGCTGGAGCGTCCAGATCAGCTCCTGCATCGCGACGATGTCCTGCGGATACTGGATCACCGGTCGCCCGAGCCACGAGAAGTTGTAGGAGTATTTCGCCGCGATCGAGGCGTTCATGAACTGCCCGGCCGAGGCCTGCAGCGGCGTGTCGGTCGCGTTGGCGGCGACCCGGTCGGCGACTTCGCGCTCGTATTCATTCATGCAGGACTCCCTTGATCGATCGGCACGCAGTGGAATCGATGCGCCGTCATGGCCTCGATCTCCTGCAGGTAGTTGCTGTTCATCACGAACACGTCGGCAGCCGGTGGCAGGTGCGCCATCGCCTCGTCGGGCGACTGGACGCGCAGGCCCGTGGCCGCGAGATGGCGGCCCTGCTTGGCGGGGTTGATGTCGATCACCGTGTCGACGGCGACACCGGCGCGCTCCATGAAGAGCGCGAAGATCACGCCCTTCGACGCGCCGCCCCAGATCGCGGCGCCGGCGCTGCGGGCCGAGAGTCGTGCGCGGCTCGCGTCGATCGCTCCCATGAACTCGTCGGGCAGCGCGAACGCGTCGCCGGCCTGTCGACGCGGTGTCCGCAGCGTCGCGAGATCGGCGACGACCGAGAGGTACTGCCCTGCGAACGAATGCCCGGCCTCGTGCACCTTGCCGAACATGCCCTTGAAATCGGTCAGCCGGAAGTAGTTGACGTGCTCGTAGAAGATGTCGAACCAGGCGCGGTGCTGCGCGATCCAGTCGAGACAAGGCACCTCGATGTAGATCCTGCCGCCGCCGCCATTGGCCTCGCGCAGGCCGGCGAGGAAGGCGACCGGATCGGGCACGTGCTCGAGCACGTGGCGCAGGACCAGCCCGTCGGCGCGGATGCCGGTCGCGGGCGTGAAGAACTCCTTGATGACGCGCGGATTCGAGCCTTCGTAGGTCGGGTCGAGACCGGTGACGTCGAATCCGGCGGCGAGCAGCCGCTCGAGGAACAGGCCCTTGCCGCAGCCGACCTCGACCAGGCTCTGTCCGGCGAAGTGGCGCCCGATCAGGTCGAGCACGGCGTCGAGGTGGCGCGCGAACGCGACGCTCAGGCCCTGCTCGTTCTGGTAGTCGGCGTCGTACGTGACCAGCTCGGGCCGGAACGCCCGGTTGAAGACGAGGCCGGTGTCGAGCGACTGGACCAGCACGACGTCGCCGCGCGCGCAGTCACGCGCCGCCCGCGCGGTCGCGAACATGCGGTTCTGCAGCACCGGCAGTTGCTCGGCGCGATAGACCTCGCGGTACGGCTCGCCCATCAGTGCATCGCTGCCCGAAGGCAGCGCCTGAGCTTGGTGTCGTCGCCCCAGAACGCCATCGGCTCATGCGCCGGATAGGGATAGCGGCCGAGATCGAGCGCGATCGACTTGCCGTGCTCGGCGAGCCACGACTCGACCAGTGCGCGCACGGTGATCGGCTGTCCGGAGCAGACGTTGACGATGCCGTGATCGCGCTGCGCGAGCGTGAGGCGGACGAGATCGTCGGCGGCTTCCTCGATGGGCAGGTAGTCGCGAACCTGCTCGCCGCCCGACATCGGAAACGTCGGCGCGCCGGCGTCGAGCGCCTTCTCCAGCTGGGGCAGGAGCGCGCTCGCGGCCTGGCCGTCGCCGCGCAGGTAGAAGAGGCGCGCCCATGTCAGCAGGAACGGCCGCTCGCGCTGCAGCGCCTGCAGGCGCCGGCGCAGCGTGTCCTTGGCGATCGCATAGGCGTTGGCGGGCGCCGCCTCGGCCGTCTCCGCGAGCGCACCGGACTGCATGCCGTACTCGAAGCACGTGCCGGCGACGACGAGGTTGGAGAGGCCGTCCTCGACCATCTGCGTCAGCAGCGCCTCGTGCGCCGGCAGCTCCTGCTCGACATGGCGCGGCGACGTGTAGTTCGGCAGCCCGCCCCAGGCGAGGTGGATGAAGGCATCGGGACGGCCGAGGCGATCGAAGACGCGCGACGGCGGATCGAGGATGTCGATGGCGACGGTCGGGTGGCGGAACTGCATCCTCTCGTTGCGCGCCGACGGCCGGATCCACCGCGTGGGCTCGACACCCGCGCGAACCAGCGCCGACGTCACGTGCCGGCCGATGAAGCCCTGCGCGCCGCTGACCGCCACCTTCACGTCAGGACCTTCAGAGAGGGCACCGCCGTGACGAAGCGCCCGCCCCACTCGCGCACGTAGGCGAGCTGCGGCATCAGCTCGTCGCGCAGGTTCCACGGCAGCAGGACGACGTCGTCGGGCCGGCTCTCGCGCAGGCGCGACTCGGCGACGATCGGGATGCGGCTGCCGGGCATGAACCTTCCCTGCTTTGCCGGGTTGCGATCGACGACGAAGGCGATCAGGTCGGGGCGCACGCCGGCGTAGTTCATCAGCGTGTTGCCCTTGGCCGCGGCGCCGTAGGCCGCGACACGGCGACCGGCGCGGCGCGCCTCGATCAGGTAGGCCATGAAGTCGTCCTTGACCTTGTCGACCTTGGCCTGGAAGCCGCGATAGCCCGCCGGCGTCGCGAGCCCGGCCTCGTCTTCGTCGCGCAACACGCGCGCCACCGCGTCGGTCGTCCCGCGCCGGCCGGTGTCGGCGCGCTGCGCGAAGACGCGCAGGCTGCCGCCGTGCGTCGGATGCTCCTCGACGTCGAAGACCGCCAGGCCGTTGGTCTCGAACACGCGCCGCACGGCGCCCAGCGAGAGGTACGAGTAGTGCTCGTGGTAGACCGTGTCGAACTGGTTCTCGCGCAGCAGGCGCAGCAGGTGCGGGAACTCGAAGGTGGCCACGCCGTCGGGCTTGAGCAGCTCGGTGAAGCCGCCGACGAAGTCGTTGATGTCGGGCACGTGGGCGAGCACGTTGTTGGCCGCGACGAGGTCGACCTGCCGGCCGGCGGCAGCCAGCTCGCGCGCCAGCTCGACGCCGAAGAAGCGCTCGACGATGTCGAGCCCGAGCGCGCGCGCCGCCCGGGCGGTGCTCGCCGTCGGCTCGATGCCGTAGCACGGGACGCCCGCATCCTGCACGAAGCGCAGCAAATAGCCGTCGTTGGCCGCGACCTCGGCGACCAGGCTCGCGCCGGTCAGGCCGAAGCGCGTCGTCATCGTCCGGACGTAGGCCTCGGCATGGGCGAGCCACGACGTCGAGAACGAGCTGAAATAGGCGTAGTCGTCGCTGAAGAGCGCGTCGCGCCCGGCGTGGTCTTCGGTCTGCACGAGCCAGCAACGCTCGCAGACCAGGAGGCGCAACGGATACCAGAGCTCGGGCGCGCGCAACATCGCCTCGCTGAGGTAGGCGTTCGACGGCGGCGCGCTGCCGAGGTCGAGGCACACCGTCTCCAGCGGTGCGGCGCAGTGACGGCACTTCACGCGGCGAGGCCCTGGAAGTCGGGTGCGAGCGGCGCGTGCGCATCGTCGCGCGGCGAGAGCTGCTCGATCGGCAGCGGCCAGGCGATCGCCAGGCGCGGCTCGCGCGGATGAACGCCGCTCTCGTCGGCCGCCGAATACGCGACCGAGTGGACGTAGAGCATCTCGACGTCGTCGACCAGCGTCTGGAAGCCGTGCGCGAAGCCTTCGGGGATGAGCAGCGCGACACCGTTCTCCGCGCTGAGATGCTCCGCATGCCAGTGCAGGAAGGTCGGCGAGCCGCGGCGCAGGTCGACGGCCACGTCCCAGACCTCGCCGCGCAGGCAGTGGACGAGCTTCTTCTCGGCTGTCGGCGGATGCTGGAAGTGCAGGCCGCGAACGCTGCCGCGCCGCACGGTGCGCGTGTGGTTGATCTGCGCGACCGGCGCGTCCCAGCCCGCGTCGCGCAGCTCGTCGGCGCAGAACAGGCGGGCGAGGAAACCGCGCGCGTCGGCGAGGCGGTTGCGGCGCACGCGCTTCAGGCCGGCGAGCGGCGTGTCGTCGGCGTCGAGGCGCTTCATGCGGCGCGCTCCTCGACGTGCCGGCCCGTCACCGCCTCGTGATCGGCGATGTCGGCCTCGCACAGGTCGCGTGCCGACGCGCCCTCGGCAAGCCGCCGGTACCAGAGCATCGTCCGCCGCACCGCTTCCGGCAACGCCCAGCGCGGCGCGACGCCGAGCACGTCCCGGGCGCGATCGATCGCGAGCGAGAGCCGGCCCGCCTCGTGCGGCCCGCTCGCTTCGCTCTCGGCGCGCCACTCGCCGGAGCCGTAGGCGGCGCGCGCGATCGCGACGACCTCGCCGACGCTCGCCGCCTCGTCGGTGCGCGGTCCGAAGTTGTACGCACCGGCGACCGCGGGCGAATGCCACAGCGACTCCGCGAGGCGCAGATAACCGGCGAGCGGATCGAGCACGTGCTGCCACGGCCGGACCGCGTCGGGCCGGCGCACGACGAGCGTCGCGCCCGACTGCCAGGCGCGCACGGCGTCGGGGATCAGACGGTCCTCGCTCCAGTCGCCGCCGCCAATGACGTTGCCGGCGCGCGCCGTCGCCAGCGCGACACCCTGCGCCGCGAGAAAGGCGCTGCGGTAGCTCGACGCGACGATCTCCGCCGCGGCCTTGCTCGCGCTGTAGGGATCGTGGCCGCCGAGCGTGTCGTCCTCGCGGTAGGGCTCCATCCGCTCGCGGTTGAGGTAGACCTTGTCGGTGGTGACGACGACGGCGACACGCACCTCGCCCTGGCTGCGCAGGGCATCGAGGAGATGGGCCGTGCCCATCGTGTTGGTGGCGAAGGTCGCGAGCGGATCGCGATAGCTGGCGCGCACCAGCGCCTGCGCGGCGAGGTGGAGCACGATCTCCGGCCGGGCCGCGCGCACGGTGGTCGCGATGGCGTCGGCATCGCGCAGATCGACGATGCGGCCGGCGATGACGGCATCGACATCGGCGAGGCGATGCAGGCTCGGCGTCGACGCGTCGAGAGCGAGGCCGGTGACCTCGGCGCCGAGCCGGCGCAGCCAGAGCGCGAGCCACGCGCCCTTGAAGCCGGTGTGCCCCGTGAGGAGGACGCGCTTGCCGCGCCAGAACGCCGGATCCGGGCTCGCGCTCGCCGGGCTCACCATCGCTTCCAGGGCGCCCGGCCCGATTGCCAGAGCTCCTCGAGCAGGTTCCTCTCGCGCAGCGTGTCCATCGGCTGCCAGAAGCCGGTGTGGACGTAGGCCATCAGCTCGCCGTCCTTCGCCAGGCCGTTCATCGGCTCGCGCTCCCAGCTCGTCGCGTCGTTCGCGATGCGGCTCAGCACCTTCGGCGAGAGCACGAAGAAGCCGCCGTTGATGAGGCCGCCGTCACCGCGCGGCTTCTCGATGAAGCCGGCGACGCGCGTGCCCTCGAGCTGGAGCGCGCCGTAGCGGCCCGGCGGCTGCACCGCCGTCACCGTCGCGTCCTTGCCGTGGGCGCGGTGGAAGGCGAGCTGCGCGGCGACGTCGATGTCGGCGACGCCGTCGCCGTAGGTGAAGCAGAAGCATTCGTCGTCGCGCACGTGGTCGGCGACGCGGCCGAGGCGGCCGCCGGTCATCGAGTCCTCGCCGGTGTCGACGAGCGTCACGCGCCACGGCTCGGCGTTTTTCTGGTGCACCTCCATGGCGTTGTTGGCCATGTCGAAGGTCACGTCGGACATGTGCAGGAAGTAGTTCGCGAAGTACTCCTTGATCACGTAGCCCTTGTAGCCACAGCAGATCACGAAGTCGTTGACGCCGCCGGCCGAATAGATCTTCAGGATGTGCCAGAGGATCGGCCGCCCGCCGATCTCGATCATCGGCTTGGGCTTGAGGTTGGTCTCCTCGGCCAGGCGGCTGCCGTAGCCGCCGGCGAGGATCACCGCCTTGACGGGCTTGCTCATCGCGACATTGTCCTTCAGCCCGATTCCTCGCCACCGGCGACGATCCTCTCGACCTGCTCGACGACCCGCGACGGCGCCATCGTCAGCAGGCACAGGCTCGTGCTGTCGTTGCGGTCATCGCAGCCGGCGCGGTCGCAGGGCACGCACGGCATCGATCCCTGCATCACGACGACGCGGCCGGCGCGCTGCGCATCGCCGCGGTTCGCGTATGGCACGACCGCGTCCCGGCTCGGCGGCCACGGGCCGAAGTAGCGCGGATTGATCGGCCCGTACAGCGCCACCACGGGAGTCTCGACCGCCGCGGCCAGATGCGTGATCGAGGTGTCGCCGCCGACATAGACGATGGCGCCGCGCAACAGCGCGCCGACCTGGTTCAGGTCGAGCCGGCCGGCGACGTCGAGCACGCGCGCGTCGTTGAAGCCGCTCCGGACCGCCGCGACCATGGCGCGATCACCCGGCGACGGCGCACCGGTGAGCACGACCTGCAGCCCGCGCGCGGCCAGCGCCTCGACGAGCGCGCGCCAGTGCGCGACAGGCCACTGCTTGTACGTGACCGCGGCCGGCACCTGCAGCACGGCGTACGGCGCGACGAGCGCGGCGGCGACGTCCGCGGGCAGCGGCGTTGCCGGCGGCGGCACGAGCCGCACCGCCTTCGGCGCGACCCACGGCGCGAGCAGGCGCAGCTTCTCGAGCACCGCGTGCGACTGGTCGTCGTTCATGCGCACCGCGTGCTCGAGCAGCGCACGCTTCCACCAAGACTTCGGCTCGTCGGTGACCTGGCCGGCGCGGCGCTTCGCGGCGGCGAACCCGTAGAGATGGGCGCGGTCGGAATAGGTGGAGATCAGCGCGAGGTCGTAGCGCCGCCAGAGGCGCTTGATCAGCGCCCGCGACGCGACCCAGCCGCTGCCGGCGGGCACCTCGATCAGCTCGTCGACGTCGGGATTGCAGCGCAGCATGCCGAGCGTGCCGCCGAAGCCGAGCACATCGATCGTCGCCGCGGGCCAGCGCTCCTTGGCGGCGTGGATCAGCGGCGTCGTCAGCAGCACGTCGCCGAGCTGGCGCGTGCAGACGACGAGGATGCGGTCGAAGCGGTCGTCGGTGCGGTCGCGATCCACCGAAGTCAGCCGACTACAGCAGGACGATGTCGTACTGCTCGGGCGTCGGGAAGAGCTCGACCCGGAGCGAGATCGGCTTGCCGATGAAGTCCGAGAGGCCCGCGAGGTGCTGGCTCTCCTCGTCGAGCAGCATCTCGACGACCGCCGCCGAGGCGACGACGCGAAACTCCTTCGGATCGAACTGGCGCGCCTCTCGCAGGATCTCGCGCAGGATGTCGTGGCAGACGCTGCGTGCTGTCTTCACCTCGCCGCGGCCGTGGCAGGTCGGGCACGGCTCGCACAGCATGTGGGCGAGCGACTCGCGCGTGCGCTTTCGCGTCATCTCGACCAGGCCGAGCTGGGTGAAGCCGCTCACCGTGATGCGCGTGCGGTCGCGCGCGAGCTGCTTCTTCAGCTCGGCGAGCACGGCCGCCTGGTGCTCCTCGCGCGCCATGTCGATGAAGTCGATGATGATGATGCCGCCGAGGTTGCGCAGGCGCAGCTGGCGCGCGATCGCGGAGCCGGCTTCGAGGTTGGTCTTGAAGATCGTGTCGTCGAAGTTGCGCGCGCCGACGAAGCCGCCGGTGTTGACGTCGACCGTCGTCAGCGCCTCGGTCTGGTCGATGATGAGATAGCCGCCCGACTTGAGATCGACGCGGCGCAGCAGCGCCTTGTCGATCTCCTCGTCGATGCCGAACAGGTCGAAGATCGGCCGCTCGCCGGTGTAGTGCTGTAGCTTGCCGACCGAGCCCGACGTGTACTCGCGGCCGAAGGTGGTGAGCGCGTCGAACTGCATGCGCGAATCGATGCGGATCGTCTGCGTATGGTCGTCGGCGAGATCGCGCAGGACGCGCTCGGCCAGGCTCAGGTCCTGGTGCAGCAAGGTGCCCGCGGGCGACTTGAACGCGCGCTCCTTGACCCGCGCCCAGGTCGTGCGCAGGTAGGCGATGTCGGCGGCGAGCTCGGCGTCGCTCGCCTCGGCGGCGTTGGTGCGCAGGATAAAGCCGCCGCCGGACGCCTCGACGCCTTCCTTCGCACGCGACTGGGCGTCGGCCTCGGCGAGCGCGGTCATGCGCGTGCGCAGCTGCTCGCGCAGCTCGTGCGAGCCGATCTTCTGCGAGATGCCGATGTGGTCGTCCTGCGGCAGGAAGACGAGCAGCCGCCCGGCGATCGAGACCTGCGTCGAGAGGCGCGCGCCCTTGGTGCCGATCGGATCCTTGATCACCTGCACGGTGAGCGACTGGCCCTCGAAGACGATGCGCTCGATCGGCGGCGGCGGCACGGCGCCGTTCGAATGGTCGCCGCGCGACGTGCCGCCGTTGACGTGGACGTCGGCGATGTGCAGGAACGCGGCGCGCTCGAGGCCGATCTCGACGAACGCCGACTGCATGCCCGGCAGCACACGCGCGACCTTGCCGATGTAGATGTTGCCGACTCGCCCGCGCTCGAGCTCGCGCTCGATGTGCAGCTCCTGCACGGCGCCGCTCTCGACCACGGCGACCCGCGTTTCCTGGGGCGCCCAGTTGATGAGGATGTCTTGCATCGAGATCGCCTTGTTGTGGGCTTCAGGCGAGCCCGTCTCTGTCACGTCCGGACATCGACGCCGGCCCAGTCGAGCAGCGCGGCCGTCTCGTGCAGCGGCAAACCCATGATACCGGTGTAGCTGCCCTCGATCCGCTCGATCCAGGCGCTTGCCGCGCCCTGGATCGCGTACGCGCCGGCCTTGCCGAAGGGCTCGCCGCAAGAGACATAGCGCTCGATTCGCGCCCGCGACAACGGTGCGAAGCGGACGTGCGAGACGCTGGTCGCCAGGCGCGTCCGCGTGCCCGTCGCGACCGCGACCGCCGTGATGACGCGATGTGTGCGACCCGAGAGGAGCGAGAGCGTACGCACCGCCTCGGCGGCATCCGCGGGTTTGCCGAGGATCGTCCGGCCGAGCGCAACGGTCGTGTCGGCGCAGAGGATCGGCGCCGCAGCGAGCGCGCGCGACGCGCGACGCGCGATCGCCGCCTTCAGCTTGGCGCGCGTCACCCGCTCGACGTAGTCGCGTGGGAGCTCTCCGACGATCGTCGCCTCGAGCGACTCTGCGTCCTCGTCATCGGCCGCGAGCAGCATCTCGCAACGCACGCCGATCTGCTCGAGCAGCTGGCGCCGGCGCGGGCTCTGCGAGGCGAGGTGGACGAAGCCCGCGCGCTTCACGTCGACGATCCGGTCATTCGCGGTGATACGGGTGATGCGTGGTGATCGTCCAGGCGCGATAGATCGCCTCCGCCACCAGCACCCGGACGAAGGCATGCGGCAAGGTCAGGTCCGAGAGGCGCAGGCTCTCGTCGCAGCTCGCCTTCAGCGCGGCGTCGAGCCCGTCGGGGCCGCCGACGACGAGCGCCGCGTCGCGGCCGTCGCGCTGCCAGGCGACGAGGCGCGCGGCGAGCTCGACCGAGGTCACGCGGTCGCCGCGCTCGTCGAGCGCGATCCGGCGCGCGCCGCGCGGCAGCGCCGCCTCGATCCGTGTCGCTTCGGCTGCCATGAGCTGCGCCGCCGTCTTCGCGCCGCGCGGCTCGGCCTTCACGGCCTTCAGCTCGAGGCGCAGCTCGGGCGGCATGCGCTTGGCGTAGTCGTCGAAGACCTCGTCCGTCCACGCGGGGAGACGCTGACCGACGGCAACGAGGAACAACTTCATCGCAACGCGACGGTCGACGCGCCAGCCGCGCCGACCACGTCGGGATGGCGGCTCAGCGCGATCCGCCCGCCTTCTTGGCGGCAGGCCGGCGCGTGCCGGCGCTCTTGCGCGCCGGGCTCCGCGGCGACGTGCTCGCCGTCTTCGCGGCAGCCTTGGCGGCGGATTTGACGCCGACGGTGCGCACGACGTGGCGCGTCGGCGCGGGCTTGCGCGCGGTCGGACGGCCGGGCGCGCGCGCGACCGTACTCTTGGCCGCGCTCTTCCTGGCGGGCGTCTTCGACGTCGCCGCCTGGGGCGGCGCACGGCGCGCGGGCGCGCGCTCCTCGCGCACCGGTGGCGCGGCCTTGACCAGGCGCGGAGGCGTCGCCGCGCCGATCTTCATGCGCACGGGCTTGTCGCCCCAGAGCTCCTCGAGGTGGTAGTACTCGCGGATCGCGGGCTGCATGACGTGGACGACGGCGGCGCCGCAGTCGACGATGATCCATTCGCCGTTGTCTTCGCCTTCGGTGCGCGGCGGCGGCTCGCCCGCGGACTTCACCGCATCGCGAACGCTCGCTGCCAGCGACCTCGTCTGCCGGTTGCTCGTCCCCGACGCGACGATCACGCGCTCGAAGAGCGGCGACAGATGCTCGGTGTTGAAGACCACGATGTTCTGGGCCTTGACGTCCTCCAGACCATCGACGATGACACGCTGCAGCTTTCGAATGTCCATTCAGCTCCTAGTGGTGTGACCCGTCGCCCCTATCGATAGAGCCCATGTTGCTCAATATAGCGCGCGACCGCGTCGGGAACGAGACCGGCAATCGACTCGCCCGCAGCGATTCGGCGGCGCAGCTCGGTCGACGAGACGTCCATCATCGGCAACGTCAGCGAATGGTGCGGCTCGCGCGCGACCTGCGGGTTGACCTCGGGCTGCGCGTCGGGCCGGTTGGCGACGGCCAGCGTGACGAGGCCGAGCAGCTCGCGCCAGCCCTGCCAGGTGTGCAGCGTCGCGTACTGGTCCTGGCCGAGGATCAGCACCCACTCGGTGCCCGGAATGCCGGCCTTCAGCTCGCGCACGGTGTCGAGCGTGTAGCTGACGCCGGGCCGGCGCAGCTCGATGCGATCGAGCACGAAGCGCGGCTCGCCCTCGATCGCCAGCCTCACCATCGCCTCGCGATCGCTCGCCGCGGTGAGCCGGCGCGTCTTCTGCCACGGCTGGCCGGCCGGGATCCAGCGCACCTCGTCGAGCGCGAGCTGGGTCAGCGCCAGCCGCGCCAGCGCGACGTGCGCCGAATGGACCGGATCGAAGCTGCCGCCGAACAGGCCCGCTCGCCTCATCGACCCGCCGGAGAGGCGTCGGGCGACGCCGGCGCGCTCTCGTCGGCCCACTCGCGCGGGCGCAGGAAATCGCTGTAGAGCGCGGCCTCGGGCGTGCCCGGCTCGGGGCGCCAGTCGTAGCGCCACTTCACGATCGGCGGCATCGACATCAGGATGCTCTCGATCCGTCCGCCCGACTGCAGGCCGAACAGCGTGCCACGGTCGAAGACCAGGTTGAACTCGACGTAGCGGCCGCGCCGGTACGCCTGGAAGTCGCGCTCGCGCTCGCCGTAAGGCAGCGCGGCACGACGCCGAAGGATCGGCAGGTAGGCATCGAC
>JBBRZP010000013.1:0-39212 GCA_038236565.1 Burkholderiales bacterium
CGGCGCCGTCTCGACGACGACGGTCGCGGTCCGGTCGTCGTAGGCGACGCCGTCGACGATGACGCTGCCGAAGCCGTTCACCGTCCCCGCCGCGAAGCCGACGTCGCTACGGCCGGTGCCGCCCGAGCCGACACCGCCGCCGCCTCCGCACGACGCCAGCCCGGCGAGCGCGAGCAGCGCGAGGAGGGCGAGGAACGAGGCGATCCTGCCAGGATCGGTCGGCGTGCGAAGGCGCGTTTGGGTGGTCTTCATGGGCTCTTCGGCCGGACGCGCCGGCGATCGGGTGTGGGTTTTGCTGCCGGACGGGCCGGCCTGCGTACGGGATGCTTCGCGTCGCCCGGTACCGGGCCGGACTCAGCCGGCGCGACCACCGGCTCGCTGAAGAAGTAGCTGCCGAATCGCACCCGCATCGAGCCGTCCGAGCGCATGTCGCGATCGACGCGGTCGCGCGCCTGCTCGACCATCGCCTCGAACGCCTTCGTCCAGGCCGCGCGCGCCGCGCGGTGCAGGATCTCGACCGACTCCGGGGTCAGCCCGTCGGCGTACACGCTCTGCTCGAGGAAGGGCTCGGCCTTCAGCGTGAGGTTGCTCACGGCGGCGGCGATGTGATCGGCGGCGTTGGCCGAGAACAGCACGGTCATCTCGTCGAGGTGCGACGACGGCACGAACGAATGAACGCGCGCGACGACCTGGTCGCCGTCGAGCTCGACCAGGCCGAGGCGTAGGAGTTCGTCGAGCACCGCGCGCGGATGGACGTCGTTCGAGACCTCCCGGCAGAGTCCCTCGAAGCTGCGCCGCGCGCCGCTGCGCGGCAGGACGCGGGGCGCGCCGGCCTTGTCCCGGTAGCGCGCGTCGCCGAGCCAGCGCGTGAAGACCTGCGACGACAGCGGCGGCCGTCGCTGCGCGGCGGCCCGTCCGGGCTCGTCGCCGAGGTTGCGGACGTCCTTGCGGTGCACGCCCGACAGCAGGCTGAGGGCGGACTGCGTCGGCTGCGTCGCGGAGCGCGCCAGCTCGCCGCGCGCCGCGTCGACGAACACCGCCTTCAGCATCTCGGCGAAGGCCGGATACGACACGCCGTTGCGCAGCAGCCAGAGCGCCACCGGTGCCATCAGGCCGCGCGCCTCGCGCAGGGCGAGGCCGGCGACCTCTGCGCCCGTCTGGACGCGTGCGGCTGCCGGCGGGCGGCGGGGGGCGGGCGGGGATCGCTTCATGGTCGTCGCGCGTCGTCGCGCCTGCTCAGGGCGGCGACCGCTGCGCAGAGCGAACATACCTCGGCACGGACAACCGCTCGTAACAACTTCGATCCCGGTCGATGGAATACGTGGGAAATTTTCCCATATTCTAGCAGCATGTTGTTCCCGATCGGTTGTTCCGGACTTTTCACCAGCGCACGCCGCACCGGCTTCGCCCGGCGCGGGCGCCTCGCCCGACTGGCAGCGGCGCTCGTCGGCGTCGCCGCGCTGCTCGCCGTCGATGTCGCCCGCGCCGACGATCCGGCGAACGGCGCGTCGCTCTATGCGAGCCGGTGCCAGAGCTGCCACGGCAACTCGCCGCTGACGAGCAACGGCAGCAAGATCTACAACGGTCGCAATGCGCGCGCCGTCATCGACTCGGCGATCGGCAGCGTCGCCGACATGAACTCGCTGCGCTCCGCGTTCCCGGCGGGCGGGAGCGCGCTGGCCGACCTGGCCGCCTACCTCGGCATCGCGCCGGGGTCGCTCACGTTCGGTGCGACCGCCGTCGGCTCGGCCGCCGCGGCCCAGACGGTCACCGTGTACGCGAGCCTGAAATCGGGCAATGCGATCGCGGCGCTGAGCATCGCCACGGGCGGCGACTTCAGCCGCAGCGGCGGCACCTGCGGCACGGCCGTCGCGACCGGGACGAGCTGCACAATCCTCGTGAGCTTCCTGCCGACCGCCGCCGGCGCGCGCAGCGGCACGCTGACCCTCAGCCACGCCAAGGTGCTGACCCCGGTCGCGATCCGCCTGAGCGGCACCGGGGCGGCGACGGCGTCGCCGGCAGCCTCGGTGGCGCCGGGCGGCATCGCCTTCGCGGCGACGCCGATCGGCACCACGAGCGCGGCCCAGAACGTGACGGTGAGCAACAGCGGCAGCGGCTCGCTGGTGCTGTCCTCGGTGGCGCTGTCCGGTGCCGATTTCACCGTCGCCGGCGGGACCTGCGCTGCCGGCACCAGCCTGGCGGCCGGCGCGAGCTGCGCCGTCTCGCTCGCCTTTCGACCCGCCGCGGGCGCGACCGGCGCACGCAGCGGTTCGCTGACCATCGCCCACAACGCCGCGGGCGGCAGCGCGACGGTGGGCCTGAGCGGGAGCGCGACCGCCGCGGCGACGCCGGTCGCCTCGCTCACCGGCTCGCTCGCCTTCGGCAGCGTCTCGCTCGGCGCGACCAGTCCGACGCAGACGGCGACGCTCTCGAACAGCGGCGCGGCGCCGCTCGTCGTCGGCGCGCTCTCGACCGGCAGCAGCGAGTTCCGGATCGTCGGCGGCAGCTGCGTCGCCGGCGCCTCGATCGCGGCGGGAGGCAGCTGCGGCGCGGACGTCGCCTTCACGCCCTCGACCGCGGGCGCCCGCAGCGCAAGCCTGGTCGTCACCCACAACGCTGCCACCGGGCAGAGCGTCGCCAGCCTGAGCGGCACCGGCGTGGCCCTGAATCCGGTGGCCGCGGTCTCGCCGGCGGCGCTGTCCTTCAGCCAGACGGTCAATGCCGCCTCGACGGCGCAGTCGGTGACGCTGAGCAACACCGGCACGGCGGCGCTCACCGTCGCCACCGTGTCGATCGGCGGCACGCAGGCGAGCGACTTCCTGATCGCCGGCGGAACGACGTGCGTGGCCGGCGCGAGCATCGCGCCGAACGCGTCCTGCGTCGTCAAGGTCACGCTGACGCCGAGCGCGGCCGGCGCGCGCACCGCGAGCCTGACGATCGCGCACAACGCGGCGGGCGCGTCGTCGACCGTGGCCCTGAACGGCATCGGCACGACGGCGCCGCAGCCGGCGATCTCGCTCAATGCCGCGAGCCTGGCCTTCGCGGCGCAGACCGTGGGCAGCGCGAGCGCGGTCCAGACGGTGACCGTGAGCAACAGCGGCGCCGCGTCGCTGACGCTGGCGGCAACGACGCTCACCGGCACCGCGGCCTCGGAGTTCGGCGCGTCGGGGTCGTGCGCCGCCGGTGCGGTGCTCGCGACGGGCGCGACCTGCGCGCTCGCCGTCGCGTTCACGCCGTCGGCCATCGGCGCCCGCAGCGCGACGCTGACGATCGCGTCGAACGCCGTCAACGGCGCCGCTGCGGTCAGCCTCGCCGGCACCGGGGCCGCGGTCTCCCGTCCGGCAGTGACGCTGACACCGTCGACGCTGGACTTCGGCAGCCAGTCCGTCGGCAGCGCATCGACGCCGCGCTCCGTCACGCTCGGCAACACCGGCTCGGGCACGCTCGTCATCGCCGGCATCAGCGCGAGCCCCGGCTTCGCGGTCGCCCCGTCGTGCGGCGGCAGCGTCGCGGCGGCGGCGAGCTGCACGCTGTCGGTCACCTTCACGCCTTCCGCCGCGGGTGCGGCGAGCGGCACCGTCAGCGTCGCCTCGAACGCGCCCGGGTCACCGCACGTCGTGAGCCTGCTCGGCGCCGCCGTCGCGGCCGCGCCGGCATTCGCCTGGCTGCCTGCCGCCGCGCCGCTCGCCTTCGGCGACGTCGCCGTCGGTGCGTCTGCGGGCACGAAGACGCTGACGCTCGCCAACCAGGGTCCGGGCGCGGCGACGCTCACCGCGATCAGCGTCTCGGGAGCGCAGGCGGGCGAGTTCTCGATCGGCGGTGCAGGCTCGTGCGTGCTGAACGTCGCCATGGCGGCGGGCACGTCATGCGCCGTCGCGATCTCGTTCCAGCCGGGCGCGCCCGGCGCGCGCGCCGCGTCGCTTCACGTCGCGACGAGCGGCATCGCGCCACCCGACGTGTCGCTGTCGGGGACCGGCACGGCGCTGGCGGCGGCCTCGGTGGGCGTCGTGCCGGGCGCGCTCAGCTTCGACGTCGGCACGGCGTCGGGGTCGGCGAGCGCGCAGACCCTCACGCTGCAGAGCACCGGGAGCGCCGTCCTGCACGTCGTGGCGATGCGCGTCGCGTCGGGCTCGTTCACGCTCGAGCCTGCGCCGACCGGCGGCTGCCCGAGCGCGCCCTTCGACCTGATGCCGGCACAGAGCTGCACCGTGACCGTCGGCTGGTCGAGCACGGCCGTCGGCAGCGAGTCGGGCCTGGTGGCGATCGACAGCAACGCCGCGGCTGCGCAGGTGCAGGTGCCGATCGCCGCCGTGCGCTCGTCGGCGCAATCCGCGCCGGCGCCCGCGGCGGCGGTCAGCAACGTCGGCGCTGGCGGCTGCGCGATCGCCTCGGGCGACAGCCCGTGCGATCCGCTCCTGTGGCTGCTCGTTCTGGCCGCCGTCTGCGTGCTGCTGCAGCGACGCGCCGGTCCTGCGCTGCGTTCGCGCAAGTTGATCAACCCGAGGAACCGACCATGAATGCTGCCTTCTTCTCTCGCCTGGGCCGATCGGCGCGATCGGCGGCCCTGGTCGCGGCGGCCGTCGCCGCGACCGGCGCGGCTGCGCTCGACACGGGACGCGCCGCGCCGGACCTGAGCCTGCCCGGCCTGAGCGATGCGGTCACGCTCGCCGGCCTCAAGGGCAAGGTCGTCTACGTCGACTTCTGGGCCTCGTGGTGCGGCCCGTGCAAGCAGTCGTTCCCGTTCATGAACGAGCTGCAGGCGAAGTACCGCGCCGAAGGCCTCGAGATCGTCGCCGTCAACGTCGACGCGAAGCGGGGCGACGCCGACAGGTTCCTCGCCGAGGTGCCGGCGCGCTTCGCCATCGCCTTCGATGCCAAGGGCGAATCGGCCCGCCGCTTCGACGTCAAGGCGATGCCCTCGTCGGTGCTGATCGATCGCAGCGGCAAGGTCGTCGCGCTGCACAAGGGCTTTCGCGACGAGGACCGCAAGGAGCTCGAGGAACGCATCGCCCAGGCGCTTGCGGCGAAGTAGCGCGGCACGACGAAGTAGAACGAGGAACGCCAATGTCTGCAAACCCGCGCCGATCGATCGGCCTGGCCGCCCTGCTGCTCGCGAGCGCGCTCGGCGGCTGCGCCTTCAACCCGCCCCAGCCCTGGGAGAAGGGCGTGCTCGCCAGGCCCGAGATGACGATGGGCGCCGACCCGCTCGACCAGCGCTTCGTCCAGCACATCTACGGCAGCAAGGAGAACGCGTCGGGCGGCTACGGCGTGGGCGGAGGCGGCTGTGGCTGCAACTGACGCGCGCGATCGCGCCGGTGCGATCGTCATGGCCGCGCTCGCCCTTCCGGGCGTGATCGCGCACGCCGAGAACGCACCAGAGCACGGCGAGGTCGCGGTCAAGTACCTGCACTACCAGGACTCGCAGCCGGGGCTCAAGCGGATCCGCGTCGAGGCGCCGTCGCTGTACGTGCTGGCGCCGCTCGGCTCGCGCTGGTCGGTCGAGGGCTCGGCGGTCTACGACAGCGTCTCGGGCGCGACTCCGCGCTATCACACGGCGATCTCCGGCGCGACGCCGCGCATGACGGACGAGCGCAAGGCCGGCGACGTCAAGGTGACGCGCTACTTCGAACGGAGCTCCTACGGCGTCGGGGTCAGCGAGTCGAGCGAGCGCGACTACCGCAGCACCGCGGCCTCGCTCGATGCGGGCTTCTCGAGCGACGACGGCAACCGCACCTGGAACGTCGGCGTCGGCTATGCGTCCGACGTCATCGGCTCGACCAACGACGCGACCCTGCGCGAGCACAAGCGCACCGTCGAAGCACTGCTCGGCGTGACCCAGGCCGTGACGGCGGACGACCTGGTCCAGCTCAACGGCACGTTCAGCCGCGGCCGCGGCTACTTCTCCGATCCGTACAAGGAGCCCGACATCCGACCGCGCAAGCGCGATCACGGCGTGGTCCTGGTGCGATGGAACCATCACGTCGGCGACCTGGGCGCGACCCTGCGATCGAGCTACCGCCTCTATCACGACACCTTCGGCATCAACGCCCATACGTTCGGGCTCGAGTGGGTGCAGCGCGCCGGCCCGATGGTGACGATCACGCCGTCGCTGCGCTACTACACGCAGAGCGCGGCGAAGTTCTACTTCGACCCGGTCTACGACCCCGACGTCGGCGCGCCGTATCCGCCGGGATACTTCACGAACCTGCCCGCCTTCATCTCGCCGGACCAGCGGCTCTCGGCGTTCGGCGCGGTGACCGCGGGTCTCAAGGTTGCGGTGCAGCTCGCGCCCGACTGGGTGACCGACGTGAAGGCCGAGCGCTACGAGCAGCGCTCTGCGTGGCGGATCGGCGGCACCGGCTCGCCGGGGCTCGATCATTTCCGCGCCACCTTCGTCCAGCTCGGCATCGGCAAGCGCTTCTGACGATGCTGTCCGTTTCTGCGATCGACGTGCGCGGGCCCGCCGAACGGGCGCCGGCGATGGGCTCGTTCGGCTTCGCCTTCGACGCGATGTCGAGCGACTGCGAGATCCGGCTCGACGGCGACGACTCCGACGGCCTGGCGGCCGCTGCCGGCGAGGCGATCGCCGAGGTCCGGCGCATCGAACGCAAGTACTCGCGCTACCGCGGCGACAGCGTCGTCGCCTCGATCAACGCCGGCGCGGGCAGCGGCCGGCCGGTCGCCGTCGACGACGAGACCGCGGCTCTGCTCGATTTCGCCGGCGAGCTGCACGCGCTGAGCGAGGGCGCGTTCGACATCACCTCGGGCGTGCTGCGCCGCGCCTGGGACTTCCGTCGGGCCGAGCTGCCCGAGCGGGCTGCGCTGGCCGCGCTGCTGCCGCTCATCGGCTGGCCGCAGGTCGAGTGGCACGAGCGGCGCGTGCTGCTGCCGCAGCGCGGGATGGAGATCGACTTCGGCGGCTTCGGCAAGGAGTACGCCGCCGACCGCGCCGCGGCCGTGCTGCAGGAGGCCGGGGTGCGCCACGGCTTCGTCAGCCTCGGCGGCGACATCCGCGTCATCGGTCCGCGCCGCGACGGCAGCGCCTGGCGCTTCGGCATCCAGCATCCGCGCGATCCCTCGCGCACGATCGCCAGCATCGACCTCGGCGAAGGCGCGCTCGCGACCAGCGGCGACTACGAGCGCCACTTCGAGCTCGACGGCCGGCGCTACTGCCACATCCTCGATCCGCGCACCGGCTGGCCGGTGCAGTCGTGGGCCTCGATCAGCGTGGTCGCGCCGGCCTGCGTCGCCGCCGGCGCGCTCAGCACCATCGCGATGCTGTCGGGCCCGGCCGCGCTCGACTTCCTGGCGACGCAGCGCACCGGCCACCTCGCGGTCGATGCCGCGCTCGACCTCCACGTCCACGATCTTCCCGGAGCGGCTCGCTTCGATGCCGGAGTTCCCCGATGAAACCGTCTCCGTCCATCGATCGCGTCCGCCGGGTTCTGGCCGTCCTTCTGGCGGCGGCGGGTCTCGCCGGCGGCGCCGCCGCGGCCGACTACCTCGAGCCGGGCCAGGCCTTTCGCGCCAGCGCGACGGCCGGCGCCGGCGATGCGATCGAGGTCCGCTTCGAGATCGCGCCCGAGTACCACCTCTACCGCGAGCGGTTCGGCGTCGAGCTCGAGGCGGGCCGCGCCCGGCTCGGTGCCGTCGAGCTGCCGCAGGGCCGCGTCGAGCACGACGAGAACTTCGGCCGCGACGTCGAGGTCGTGCGCGGCAGCGCGGTGCTGCGCGTCGCGGCGCGCGAGGCCGCCGGCGACCTGCGCCTGCGCGTCACGTACCAGGGCTGCGCCGACCGCGGCCTGTGCTATCCGCCGCAGAGCGGCATCGTCACCGCGGCGGCGCGCGGCGGCCGGCTGGAGCAGGTGCTCTGGCGCGGTGACGATGAGCCCGTCGCAACCCCGCCCACGGCGACTGCGCCGTCCGCCGGCGACGCCGGTGGCGTCGAGCGGGCGCTCGCCTCGGGCAGCCTTCTCGCCGTCGTCGGCGTGTTTCTCCTCGCCGGGCTGCTCCTGTCGCTGACGCCATGCGTGCTGCCGATGGTGCCGATCCTCTCGTCGATCATCGTCGGCCAGGCCGGCAGGCCGTCGCGCCTGCGCGGCCTGTCGCTGGCGTTCGCGTACGCGCTCGGCATGGCGCTTGTCTACACCGCGTTCGGCGTCGTCGCGGGCCTGCTCGGGGAGGGCCTGGCCGCGGCGCTGCAGAACGCCTGGGTGCTCGGCGCGTTCGCCGCGCTGCTGGCGATGCTGTCGCTCTCGATGTTCGGCGTCTTCGAGCTGCAGATGCCGAGCGCGATCCAGACCTTCCTGTCTGCACGCACGCAGCGCCTGCCGGCCGGCCGACTCGCGGGCGTGTTCGCGATGGGCGGCGTGTCGGCGCTGGTGGTCGGCCCCTGCGTGGCCGCGCCGCTCGCCGGCGCGCTGGTCTTCATCGGCCGCACCCACGACGTCGTGCTCGGCGGCCTGGCTCTGTTCAGCCTGGCGATGGGCATGAGCGTTCCGCTCCTGCTCGTCGGAGTCTCGGCCGGCGCGCTGCTGCCGCGCGCCGGCGCGTGGATGGAGCGGGTCAAGCGCTTCTTCGGCGTCCTCCTGCTCGCCGTGGCCCTCTGGATCGTCTCGCCGGTGCTGCCGGCGCCCGTGCTGATGCTGGTGATCGGCGCGGGGTTGATCGTCGGCGCGGCCGGCCTGCGCCCGCTCGAGACGGCAAGCACGCATCGCGGCCGAGGACATGGCCTGGCCCGCGGCGTCGCGCTGCTTGTCGCCGTGCTCGGCACGTTCGAGATCGCGGGCGCGCTCTCCGGCGGGAGCGATCCGATCCAGCCGCTCGCGCACTGGGGCGGCGCCGGACGGCCCGATGCGGCGGCGCGCCAGGGCATCGCCTTTCGCAGCGTGCGCACCTCGGCCGAGCTCGACGGCCTGCTGCGATCGGCGTCGGCGCCGGTGCTCGTCGACGTGTATGCCGACTGGTGCACCTCGTGCAAGGAGATGGAGCGGCTGACCTTCGAGGACCCGTCGGTGCGGCCCCGGCTCGAGCGCGCGCAGCGCCTGCGCATCGACGTCACCGCCAACTCGGTCGACGACCGCGAGCTATTGAAGCGCTTCGGCCTGTTCGGCCCGCCCGGCGTGCTCTTCTTCGGCGCCGACGGCAGCGAGCGCCGGGAGGCCCGGCTGGTCGGCTATGTGCCGGCGTCGGAGTTCGTCGCCTCGCTGTCCGCTGCGGGCCTGTAGCCGGGCCCCTGCAGGTCGGGCTCGCCGCAGTGGCGCAGGATCGCGGCGCGCAGCGCGATCGGCGCTAGGGCGGTGACGCGGATCGCGGCGCGGCGCGGCGCGGAGCCAGGTGCCGTTGCGTAGCAGCAAGCACCCGCCGCGCAGCGCCACTGGCCCGACGGCACGCCGGCGCCTGCGGCGGCGACGAACGCGTCGCTGCGAAAGCGCGTGAGCCTTGCCGGTCGCCCAACGCCGGCTACGGCGCCTTGAAGGCGGTGATCTCTACGTCGACGCGCCGGTTCGGCTGCAGGCACTCCTCGACCTCGCGCGAGCGCGTATTGCGCGGACCCTTGCAGTTCTCGACCGGCGCCGAGTCGCCCGCGGGCGTGATGTCGACGATCCGCGCGTCGAGCCCGCGCGCCGCCAGCAGCTGGCGCACGGTCATCGCGCGCTTCTCGCTCAGCTTCAGGTTGTAGTCGCTCTTGCCTGTGCCGTTGAGACGGTCGGCATGGCCGACGAGCTTGATCGCGTCGACGCGCAGGCGCTCGGACTGGATCCTCTTCACGACCTGGTCGATGTCGGCGCGACTCGCGGGCCGGATGCTGGCCGCCGCGCTGCGATCGAACTCGAACACGACATTGAGCTTGATGACGACCGGGTCGCGTGGCGCGGCCGGGACGGGCGCGGGCACGGGCGCAGCGGCGGCGCCGCGCGGCGCCGGCAGGCACTGTTCGGCTTGCGACGCGGCTCGGGCGACCAGGTCTTCGGCGATCTGCACATAGGGCTTCGCGTGGCGCCAGCCCTGCTGGTTGAACTCGTTGCCTGCATGCACGAGCTCGACCTCGGCGCAGGCCGCGGCCTGCGCCGCGCACACGAAGCCGGGCGCGCGCGACAGCGCCCCGAGGCGATCCCAGAGATCGGGCCTGAGGCGTGCCGCGCCGTTGACGAGCGGCGTGTCGTTCGGCAGCGGCTCGCGCCTCTGTTCCATCGCCGCCACGAGCTTGTCGCTCTCGCTCATCGCCGCCTGCGGGAAGGCGCTTCGATCGTTGCGCGTGTACTCGTGGAAGCTCGCGTCGAGCCAGCACTGCGCCTTCGAGAGGTGGTAGTCGGCGACGCGCCGGCCACCGTCGTTGAGGGCCTTGATCCGTGCCTGCACGCGCTCGTAGGCAGCGTGGTCCTGCTGGATCACGGCATCGCTGATGCGCTCGGCCTGCGGGGCGAGAGTCGCGTTCTGCGCCGAGGCGCCGACGGCTGCGAGGGCGAGTGCGGCGGCGAGGAGGGTCGGGGGATGGAATCGCTTCATCGGTCGAGGCTCGGGTTGACGGCCTTGTCGCGGCCCTTGAACAGCGTCTCGTCGAACTTGAATCTGAGCCGCAGGTAGACGCCGCGCTGCACGTACTCGTAGCCGGTGAGGTCGCTGTCGCCTCGAAAGCCGCTGAGGTTGTAGCCGGCCGAGAGCCAGAGGTTCTGCTGCAGCAGGTATCCGACCTCGGCGCCGGCCGCGTACTGCTTCGCGCCGAGCTGGCCGAACTGGGTCGCGCCCAGCACGCCGACGTCCCAGTTCTCGGTGACGTCGTAGACGATGCGGCCGGCGACGAGCTGGGCATTGAACGAGCTTCGCGTGCCGAGCTCGAACTGGTCGCGCTGCCACTTGCCGGCGACGCGGCCAGTCATCCACCACGGCCTCGACGGATGCCAGTCGGCGTGCGTCGAGACGATGATCGCGTTCGTCTTCAGCGTGCCGACGGCCGCGTTGCTCGCGTCGCGCTCGTCCTTCCACTCGACCTTGGCGAGCGCGTTGACGCGGTTCGTGTCGGTGTCGCGGTAGGCGACGCCCAGCTGTGCCCGGTTCTGGACGATGTCGCCGCGGTCGGCGTAGTCGGTCTTCAGCAGGTAGTCGCGCGCGAGCAGGGTCCAGTCGCGAGAGAGCTTCCTCGCGACCAGGGCCTGGCCCAGGATCGTCGTGAACCGCTCGTCGACCGCCGGCGTCGCGTCGATGTCGCCCGAGCGCCGGATCTCGATCCGCCCCGATGCGCGCCAGAGCGGATCGGCGGTGTAGTCGAGGCCGATGCTGCCGGCGTTCGACGGCGCGGTCGAGCCGCTGCGCACGCCGACGTGCTCGAAGGACGTGGTCACGCGCACGCCTTCCTTCACGTCGAAGAAGTTGCGCACGCCCGAGGCGAGCTGCAGGTCGCGCCCGCTCACCGCGTCGCGCAGGCGGTATTCGCTGAAGAGCTGCGTGTCCTTGATGACCGTGCTGTCGACGCCGAGGATGAAGGCGTTCGCGCTCTGCCCAGTCGTCGTCACGCCCTGCAGCGAGGCCCAGCCTTCCTGCCTCTCGAATCTCGCGTAGAGCTTGGTGCGATCGTTGAACTGCCAGTCGCCGCCGAGCGCGTAGCGACGGCGCGCGTCGCCGCTCACGTCGTGCTCGACCTCGCCGCCGAGGCGGATGGTCTCTGTGAGCTTGTAGCCGAGGCCGACGCGCACGGTGTCGCTCTCGAGCTTCGTGCCCGGCGCGAGGTTGGAGACGGCCGGCGCGAGTCCGGTCGAGGGCGTGATGATCGGCAGCCCCGTCGACGGGTCGAGCGCCTGGTTGCCGTAGCCGAGCGCGCCGCCGCCGGCGCCGCTCGCGATCGATCCGGTGAGGCCCAGCTGGGAGCCGAAGGGAACGCCCGAGACGCCGTTGCCCTGCGAGCCGATCGTCTCGCGTGCGACGCGCACGCCGACGTCGACGCTGAGCCGGTCGGTCGCCGCCCAGCGCACGCCCGCGCCGCCGATCTTCTTCTCGCCGCCTCCGGGGTTGCGGTCCTCGCTCATCGCCGCCTCGCCGTAGACCTTGACGCTCTCGGTGAGCTTGTACGACGCGTTCGCCTGGCCTTCGCCTCGGCCGGCATTGAGCGGCGCCGCGGGATTGTTGAACTCCGGATCGCTGCGCCCGAGGAAGGCGCGCGCCTCGCTCTGCTCGCCCTCGTGCGCGAACTCGACGCGCCACGCCTGACCGGCGACGTCGCCCGAGCGCGCGGCGAGCGCGGGCGTCGTGCTCTGATTGGTCGGGTTGGTGTTGATTTCGGTCTCGCTGCGTGCCACCTCGACGACGAGCGCCGTCTTCGGCCCGATCCGCCAGGTCGCGTTCGCGCTGTAGAGCTTGTAGCGGGCGAGGTCGTTGCCGTCGTCGACGGCCGAGCCGCCGATCTCGATCTCCGGGGAGAGCTTGTACTGCGCATCGCCGCCCACGACCCAGAACTTGTCGCCGCCCTGGTCGACCTCGTATGTCACGCGCAGCGACACCGGGTTCAGGTTGTCGTCCGTCGCCGGCAGGAAGGTCGCGAGCAGGATGCGGCCCGAGAACGGCTCGAACGAGTAGTCGACCAGCCGCACCAGCGCCCGGACGCTGACGATGCGCGAGCTGTTGAAGCGGTCGCGCACGATCACCTCGACCTTGTCGCTGCCCTCGAGCACGGCGTTGTTGCGCAGGCCGTACGGCCCCGAGCCCTGGCTCGCGAACTCCTCGACGATCTGGCGCAGCGAATCGTGGATCGCGAACGCGCTCGCGGTGAGGCGATCGTCTTCCTTGTGCGCGCGCACGCCGGTCGCGGTGCGGTTGTAATTGCCCAGGCTCCTCTGCTTCAGCGACGCCACCGCGCCCTGGCCGATCGCCTGCGTGAAGCCGTCGCCGGTGACGAAGTCGCCGTAGAGGACGTAGTCCTTGCCGCGGTCGAGGCGCAAGTAGAGGCGGTCGGTCGAGCGCGCGTCGAAGCTGCGCAGCGATGCGTCGCCGTAGACGGGGTAGAGCTCGTCGGGGCGGATGTCTCGGAGCAGCCGCGTGCGCGTGTCCTTGTCGGAGTCGTAGGCCGCGGTGAGCAGCACGTCGCCGCGGATCGTGCCCTTCAGGAAGAACGCGGTGCGCGCCTGGACGTCGGACTTGCCGCCGTTGAACTGGCGCGACCACGACCGGATCTCCTGCTCGAAGACGTCGCCGGTGCGCACGGGCGAGAGCGTCGTGCGGTTGCGGAAGTTGACGATGCCTTCGACCAGGCCCGCTGCGACCATCGGCCGCAGCTCGGGCACGAAGCTGATCGTGCCCGACGCCTCTTCGCTGCCGGCACTGACGCGCAGGCGCACGTCCTGCGCCTCGAACGGCGCGAGCAGCGTGAACGTCGCCATGCCGCCGTCGACCTTGAGCTGCACGCCCGGCACGGTGCGATCGGCATCCTGCCGGCGCGGTCCGAGCTCGTCGGTGCGCGCACCCGGCAGCAGCACGCGCCCGCCGGAGTGCTCGATGGTGAGGAAGACCGGTGCCTTCGGCGCGCCGCCTTGCTTGTCGAAGACGCGCACGACGATCTTCACCGGCGACTGCCCGTCGGCCGGCACGGCGTCGCGGTCGACCTCGACGACGATGCGCCCGATCGATGCGTTGGCCGCGGACTCGAACGCGCCCGGACGCACGGCGGCGTCGTCGAGCGTCGGCCGGACCCGGCCGTCGACATCCGGTGTCTTCGGATAGAGCGGCGAGGGCGAGCCGGTGACCGGCGTGTAGCGCACGTCGCTCGGGCTGCCGGCGGGCGGCGCGGTCTGTGCCAGCGCGGCGGCGCTGGCGAGCGCTGCCAACGTCGCGAGCGCGACCGGCGCGAGGCGGATCGGGCGGCTCATCGCACACCTCCGGTCGCGTCGGCGGCAGGCGGCTCGGTGCGCGGTGGCTCGGACGAAGGCGCGGTTCTCGCCTTCGGTCCCTTGTCGCGGCTGTCGAACTTGAGCGCCGGCAGCGATGGCTTCTCGGTCTCGACCGAGCGCACCTCGCCTTGTGCCCGGCGTGCCTTCACCTGGTCGAGTACCGGCGCCGAGCACGAGCCCTCGACGAAGTCGGCGCGCGCGAGCTCGCCGTTCTTGAGGTCGAGCCACAGGCTGCCCGCGTCGCCGAGGTTGCGGTTGCTCGAGGTCGTGAGACGCGAGCCGCGCGGCAGCGTCGTCTCGTCGATGCGGATCACGTGGCTGCGCGGCGGCAGGCCGCAGTAGCTGTACTTGCCTTCGGAGTCGCTGACCAGCGTCGTGCCGTCGCTCACCATCAGGCGCACACCCGGGATGCCGATCTCCTCGGCGTCCTGCACGTGGTTGCCGTTGCAGTCGACGAAGATCTTGCCGGCGAAGCAGGCGTCGGTCGTGAACACGCCGCCCGTCACCTTGACCTGGAAGCGGCCTTCGTTGGTCGCCGACGACGACGGCAGCGGCGTCGTGCCGCCGGCCGCCGTGCAGCCCGCGGGCACGCCGCAGCCGAAGCCGATCGCGCGGTTGATGCCGTCGCCCTGCTGCGCGCCGACGCCGACGCGGACGCGGTACTGCAGCACGAGCTGGCCAGTCGCCGCCATCGGGCCGAGCTGGAAGGTGAGCGTCGGCCCGGGCTTGCCCGCCGGATCTGCGACGGGCACGTTGTTGACGATGGCGGTGCCGGCGATCAACGTGAAGCCGGCCGGCAGGCGGTCGACGATGCTCACCTGGCGCGGTACCGGCCCGCTCGAGCGCTGCACGGTGATCGTGTAGCGCACCGAGTCGCCGACCTCGGCGATCGTGCGGTCGCCGGTCTTCGAGAGCGAGAGACCGGTGGGCGCCACCGGGTCGAGCGGGATGTGGTTGTGGATGACGTTGGGCGTGCCCGAACCCGCGACGAGCGTCAGGTAGTAGGTCGTCGCCGGGCCGATGGCGCCCGTCGGCGCACCGGCCTGCGGCTGCACCGCGGTCGTCGTGCCGGGGCCGCCGGCCGCGACGAACGGGCCGGCCGTCGGCGGGATCAGCGCCGAGACGAAGGTGTAGGTCGCGGGCGGCGTGACGGTCAGCGCGAAAGTGCAGCTGGCGGGCGCCGAGGGCGTGAACAGGAACTGGTAGAAGCCGTCGTTGCCGACGGTCATCGAAACCGCGCCGCCGTTGACGGTGTAGCCGCCGAGCGTCGCGGCGACGAGGCCGGTCGCCGGATTCCAGCCCGCGCACACGCCGCTCGGGGCGAGCGTGACGATCGAGCCCGGCACCGGCTGGCGCGTGCCCGAGTCGTAGACGACTCCGCTCGGATCGACCGGCAGGCTCTGCTGCGGCAGGTTCTGGCCTGGCGCGAGGACGACGTCGAGCGACGGGTCGGCGCCCGTGCCGGGGCACGAACTCGCCGTGCCGGCGGCGATCGCCGCCTGCGTGTTGCAGCCGGCGCCCGAAGAGCCGGGCGCTGCCTCGCCGTTGACCGGGTAGCCCCACACGATATTGGCCGCCGGGTCGCGGAAGCGCACGTGCAGCTCGACGGCCGGGATCAGGTCGTTGACGCGGTAGGTGCCGTCGGCGGCCGTCGTGGTCCGCGCGACGATCGCGCCGGTCGCGTCGAGCACTTCGACCTGCCAGCCGGCGAGGCGCTTGTCGCCGCCGTCGAGGACGCCGCGCGTCGCGCCGACGTCGTACCAGGTGGTGCCCGAGATCGAGGCCGAGGCCTGCACCGGCGTCGCCGTGCGGCAGGCGTTGGCCGAGATCGCGGCGACGCACGCCGGCAGGGTGCCCGGCACGTTGTTGAAGGCGTCGAGCTCGGCCGTGCCCGGGCCGCGCGCCGGCAACTCGCCGCCGCCGTCGACCATCACCGCGTTGATCGCGGGCGACGCTGCGAGGGCGCCCGCGCCGATGCGCACCTTGACCGTGATCGCGCTGCCGTTGGCCGCGCCGGCCGCGAGCACGTCGCCCGACGAGCAGGTGAAGCTCGTCGCCGCGACGGCGCCGACGCAGGTCCAGCCGGTGCCGGTCGGCGTCGCGTCGAGCGAGATGCCCGCGGGCAGTCGGTCGGAGACGCGGTACGTGCCCGAAGTCGCGACCTCGCCGCCGTTGCGAACGCGGATCGTGTACGTGCCGACGTTGTTGACCGTGAAGCGCGCCTCGACGCTCGCCTTGGCGACCAGCAGGTCGGGCGAGTTGCCGATCTCGGCGAAGTCGTTGTTGATCGATGCTCCGCCCGGCGGCAGCGCGATCGCGGCGATCGCCGAGGGCGTCGTCGTCGGCGGCGTCGCCGTGCCGCTCGACGTGCCGCCGATCGTGCCCGGCGTCGTGATGCCGTTGACCGTGCCCGGCGGCTGCGTCGGCTCGGTCACCGTGTAGGTGCCGGGACGCAGGTTGGCGAATGCGTACGCGCCGCTCGCGTCGGTGGTCGTTGTCGCGTTGACCGGTGCGCCGAGGTCGTCGGTGCCGGCGAGCGAGATCGTCACGTTGGCGATGCCGACCTCGCCCGGGTCGAGTCGGCCGTTGTTGTTGCTGTCGCCGATCACGCGGCCGGCGATCGAGCCGATCGCGAGCTCCCCGAAGTTGTTCGCGTTTGAGATCTGTCCGACGCCGAGGACGATGCCGCCGACGAGGCTCGGCACCACCGCAGGCGTCGTCGCCGTGCCGCCGGCCGTGCCGGGGACGGTCTTGCCGTTCAGCGTCGCCGGCGGCTGCGTCGGCTCGCGCACGGCGTACGTGCCGGGCGGCAGGTTGGCGAAGAGGTAGGCGCCAGTCGCGTCGGTCGTTGCCGTGCGCGAGACCGGGCTGTTGCCGAGGTCGATGCCGGTGAGCTCGATCGTCACGCCGGCGATTCCGGTCTCGGCTCCGTTGATCGTGCCGTCGTTGTCGGCGTCGAGCCAGACCCGGCCCGAGACCGCGCTCGTGTTCGGGATCTCGGCGAAGTTGTTGCCGGTCGACGTCGTGCCCGGCGTCGTCAGCACGATGTTGGCGATCGCGCTCGGCAGCGTCGCCGGGTTGGTCGCCGTGCCGCCGCCGCTGCCCACGGTCGTGATGCCGTTGGTCGTGCCGGTCGGCTGCGTCGGCTCGGTGATCGTGTACGTGCCGGGACGCAGATCGGGCAGCGAATATGTGCCGTCGGCCGCGGTCGTCACCGTCCGCGAGACGGCGGCGCCGGTGTCGTCGGTGCCCGTGACGACGATCGTCACGTTCCCCAGGCCGGCGTCGCCGGGCGGGTTCTGCACGCCGTTGTTGTTGAGGTCGATGAAGACCGTGCCCGAGACCGCGACCGGCACGATCTCGGCGAAATTGTTTTCGGCCGAGTCGACGCCCGCGGCCAGCGCGATGGCGCTCACCGCGCTCGGCGTCGTCGCGACCGGCGTCGCCGTGCCGCCGGCCGAACCGGCCGTCGTCTTGCCGTTCAGTGTCGTCTTGCCGGCGACGACGGGTTGTGCCGGCTGTTCGCTGACCGCGTAGCCGCCCGGGCCGGCGGCGAGCACGTCGTCGAAGCGCCATGCGCCGGTGCCGTCGCTCGTCGTCGTGCGCGAGACCGGCGTGCCGCTGAGGTCCGTGCCGGTGAGCGTGACGGTGACGCCGGCGATGCCCGGATCGCCGGCGCGCAGGCCGTCGTCATTGGCGTCGAGGAAGACGTTGCCGGCGACCGATCCGGCGCGCTCGCCGAACTGGTTGCTGGCCGAGCCTGCGGCCGGCAGGTTGGTGACGAGGATGGCGTTGACGGCCGGCGCCGAGCCGCTCGTGCCCGGATTGGTCGTGCCTTCGGCGTAGCCCGCGGGCTGCGTCTCGCAGATCAGGTAGTTCTGGCCCGCCGCGGCGCCGCTGAAGACGTAGCTGCCGTCGGCGCCGGTGCTCGTGGTCTGCAACACGGTGCCGCTCGCGCAGGTCGCGCCCTGCACGAGGCGCACGGTCACGCCGGAGATGCGGCCGTCGGTCGGACTCGGATCGATCGTCCCGTTGCGGTTGCGGTCGAGGTAGACCGTGCCGCTGATCGGCGCGATCGGCAGCTCGCCGAAAAGGTAGCCGGTCGCCACGTTGCCCGCGGGCAGGACGACAGCGCCGAACTGGTTCTTCACCGCGGCGCTCGCGCCGAGCGTGCCGGCCGTGTCCTTGCCGTCGTTGTAGATGCCCGAGGCTGCGGGAATCGCCCCTTCGACCACGGTGTAGCCCGATGCGTCGCTCTGCAGCAGGCCGGCGAAGCTCCAGTTGCCGCTGGCGTCGGTCGTCGTCGCCACGCTCACCGGCGCGCCATTGATGTCGGTGCCGGTGAGGGTGACCGGCACGTTGGCGATGCCGGCTTCGCCTGCGTCGCGCAGGCCGTTGTTGGTGTTCGCCGGCGTGGCCGGCGTGTAGTCCTGGTAGACCGAGCCCGAGATCGAGGCGAGCAGCTCGCCGAAGTTGTTGGCGCTCGAGCCGCCGCTCGGCAGGTTGGTGATCGCGATGACGTTGGCGCCCGGCGTCGCCGCGTTGTTGCCTGGCAGCTCGACGCCGTTGCCGTAGCCGACCGGCTGCGTCTCGCAGACGAGGTAGTTCTGGAACGCGAGCACGTTGACGAAGGCATAGATGCCGTTCGCCGCCGTGGTCGTCGTCTGCAGCGTCGTGCCGCTCGCGCAGTCGGCGCCTTGCACGAGGCGCACGGTCACGCCCGCGATGCGGCCGGTGTCGCTGCCGTCGAGCGCGCTGTTGCGGTTGGCGTCGATGAAGACGAGGCCGTTGACCGTCGTCTGCTGCTGCTCGCCGAAGTTGAAGGCCGTGCCGTCGCCGCCGGAGCCGAGGTCGATCGCGGCGATGCGGTCGGTGTCGGCCACCGGCGTGTTCGCCTGTGCCGTGCAGCCGCTAGCGCACGCGGCGCCGTTGACGAGGCCGGGGTTGACCGCGCCGTTCTTCAGGCCTGCCGGCACCGCCGGCAGCGGCTCCTCGATCGTGTAGGTCGTGAACGGATCGAGGCTCGTGAAGCTGTAGGCGCCGCTCGCGTTGGTGGTCGTCGTCGCGATGACGGCGAGCGTGTTCGCGTCGAGCAGGCGCACGGTCGCGTTGGCGATCGCGATGTCGGTGCCGGCGTCGCGCACGCCGTTGAGATTCTGGTCGACGTAGACGAAGCCAGTGAGCGTCGGCCGACGCACCTCGGGGAAGTTGTAGTCGGTGCCGGCGACGCTGGTGCCGACGACGACCGCCGTGAACGACGAGTCGCCGCCGACGCCGCCCGCGGCGTAGCTGCCGCCGAGACTCGGCGAGCCCGCGCCGGCGTTCGGCACGGCGGCAGGCGAATTGAGATAGCCCGCCGGCTGCGTCTCGGTGATCGTGTAGCCGGCGCCGTTCGACGGCGCGAGGTCGTTGAAGGTGTAGGTGCCCGCGCCGCTGCTCGTCGTCGTGACGTTGACGGCGTTGCCGTAGGTGTCGGTGCCGGTCAGCGTGAACGTCACGCCGGCGATGCGCGGCTCCGCGCCCGCGCCCTGCGGCGTGCCGGCGTTCGCGCCGGCGCGGTCGCGGTCCTCGAACACCGTGCCCGAGAGCGACGAGCGCGTCACCGTGATCGTGCTCGAGCCGCTGTTGTTGCCCGGCACCGGATCGACGCCGCCGATCTTGTTCGGGTCGGTGTCGACGGTCGCCGTGTTGGTGAGCGAGCCCCCCGCCGGGAAGGCGTCGACGCGCGCCGGAATCGTGATCGTCGCGACGCCGCCGCTGTTGAGCAGGCCGAGCGAGCAGGCGACGCTGCTGCCGGCGAGGGCGCAGGTGCCGCTCGTCACCGGCGCGGTCGTCGCGTAGGTGATCGGGCCGGTGACCGTGACGCCGGCCGGGATCGCGTCGGTGAGGTCGGTCTGCAGCGAATTGCCCGGGCCGTTGTTGGTGACCGTCACCGTCCAGCTGAACGGCTGGCGCAAGGTCACCGACGGCAGCGACGAGGTCTTCGCGACGGCGAGGTCGATGCGCTGGCGCACCGTCGTCTGCTCGTTGCTGACGTCGTTGCCGGCAAAGCTGTCGGGCTCGTTCGCCGTCACCGTCGCCTGGTTGTTGTAGACGTCGCCGCTGCCGGCGGGCGTGTCGAGCACCTCGAAGCGCAGGAAGATCGCCTTCGACTGGTTCGGCGCCAGCTCGCGCTGGGCGATGCCGGTCGTCGCATTGCCGGCCGGCACGTCGCAGGTGAAGTTGGGCAGCGCCGTTCCCGGCGCCGACGTGACGTTGGTCGTCGAGCACAGCGACGACGCATTGCAGACCGCGCTCGCGGCGCCGGTCGTGTCGCAGACGAAGCGGATGCGCCTGCCCGCCGGCGGCGTCATCGTCTCGGTGATGCGCACGTTGGTGGCGTAGCTCGGCCCGTTGCTCGTCACGAGGACGCGGTAGTCGATGAAGGCGTTGCCCGCGAACGGCACCGGGTCGACGAAATCGACCTTGTTGGTGAGCAGGTCGACCAGCGCCGGGTTGACGGTGAGGGTCGCGCTCCTGCTGTTGTTGCCGTTGTCGCTGCCGTTCGGGTTCTCGACCGACGTCGTCGTCACGCTCGCCGTGTTGCCGAACGAGCGGATCGCGTTGCCAGCCTGGAAGTTCGCCCGCACGACGAGCGTCACGCTCTGGGTCTCTCCGTTGGCGATCGTGCCGAGTGCGCAGGTGAAGGTGTCGCTGCCCGGCGCGAGCACGGCGCCGGCGGCGATCGAGCAGGTCGAGCCGCCCTTGCTCGACGCGATCGAGATCACCGTCAGGCCGCTGTCGCCGCCCGGGAAGGAGAAGACGTCGGAGAGCGCGACGCCGAGCGCCGGCGACGGCCCGTTGTTGCGGTACGAGACGACGTAGGTGCTCTGCTCGCCGGCGCGGATCGCGGCCGGCGTCGCCGTCTTGCCGGTGAGCTCGATGTCGGCGATCGGCGCGATCGTCACCGTGTCGGAGGCGCTGTTGTTGTTGGCGTTCGGGTCGCCCTCTGCGCCGTTCGACACCGTGGCCGTGTTGGTGAACGTGCCGTCGCTCATCGGCCGGTTCACGGTGATCGGCACGGTCACGGTCTGGCCCGGCGCGAGCGCGCCGCCGGTCTGCGTGCAGGTGACCTGCGCCGATGCGACGACGCACGAGAAGGTCGCGGTACCGGCCGAGACCGCGGCCGTCACCGGATTGATCGTCGTCGCGCCGCCGATGTAAGCCGGCACCGTGTCGCTGATGACGATCCCGGTCGCGGTGTCGGAGCCCGGCGCCGTCGCGTTCGTGACGACAAGCGTGTAGGTGACCGAGCTCTCGCCCGTCGACACGGTCTTGTCGCCGCCGGACGGCGTCGACGTGAGCTTGGTGATCGCGAGGTCGGGCTGCGTCGTCGTCGACGTCGCCGTGGCGCTCTGGCAATCGTTGGTGTTGTTCGCGTCGCCCTCGACCGGCGGCGAGGCGATCACGCCGCCCGCCGATCCGGCCGGCAGGCTGCCGCCGGTGCACGCGTTGTTGGTCAGCGGGCCGGCGGCCGTCGCCGTCGAGACGATGACGAGGTCGGGCAGCGAAGCGTTGACCGCGAGGCCGCCGGCGTTGCCGTGGTCGCAGACGATCGTCGGGGCGGTCGCCGCGCTGCAGCTCCAGCCGGAGCCGCTTGCGCTCACGTAGGTCTCGCCGGCGAGCAGCTCCACCACGCGCAGCGCCCCTGTCGCGACGCGCGGGCCGTTGTTGGTGACGCGGATCGTCGAGGTCAGGGCGCTGCCCTGGGCGACCGGGTTCGGACCCTTCGACTTGCTGATCCTGAGGTCGGAGCCGTCGGGCAGCACGGTGATGCCGACCGAGCCGCTGTTGTTGCCGGCGTTGGGGTCGGTGGTCGCGCTCGCGACCGACGCGGTGTTCGTGTAGGCGCTCCCCGTCGGTCCGACCGCGGCGTTGTTCGGCGCCGTGGCGACGACGGTGATGTTGTCGAGCGCGCCCACCGGGAACGATGCTCGCGTGCAGGTCACGGTCTGGCCCGCTGCCGAGCAGACCCAGTTCGGGCCGCTCGCGGAGACGAAGGTCCAGCCGGCCGGAAGCACGTCGGTGACGACGGCGCTGGCGGCGACCGCGGGGCCGCCGTTGCGCGGCTGGATCTGGAAGGTCACCGGCTGGCCGGCGATGGCCGGCACGGCCGAGGTGACGGTCTTCTGCGCGATCCGCACGTCGGCGCCGGGCAGCACGTTGGTGTTGACCGTCGCCGTGTTGTTGCCGTTGTCGGGATCGGCCGTGCCGCCGGCGGCGGGCGAGACGGTCGCGCTGTTGGTGATCGTGCCGCCGGCCGCATTGACGGTGCCGACGATCGTCAACGCCGGGATTGCCGCGCCTGCGACGTGCGGGCCGGGGTGGTTGCAGGTGACGACGCCGGCCGCTGCCGAGCAGCTCCAGCCGCTGCCCGACGACGAGACGAAGGCGACCGACGGCGGCAGGTTGTCGGTGACGACGATCGCGCCGGAGTCGTTCGGCCCGGCATTGCTGGCGGTCAGCGTGTAGGTGATGTTCGCGCCGCCCACGACCGGGTCGGGCGCGCCGCTCTTGGTGAGCGACAGGTCGCCGCCCTGGACCACGGTGGTCGTCTGCGATTGCGTGTTGTTGGCGGCGTTGGTGTCGTTGCTGCTGGCGAGCGTTGCCGTCGCCGTGACCGCCGTCGGGCCTGGGCCAGTGGCGCGGAACACGAAGTCGAGCAGGCGCACGTCGGCGTCGCTGCCGGCGATGGTGCCGAGCGGGCAGGTCACCGTGCCGGCAGCCTGGGCGCAGGGCGCGGTCGTCGAGACGAAGGTCGTGCCGGCGGGAACGGGCACCGAGAGCACGACGTTGAGTGCGTCGTCGAGCGCGCTGTTCGTGACGCGCGCCGTGTAGGTGACGAGCCCGCCCGCCGGGACGGGGTCGGGGCTGTCGCCGAAGCTGGCGATCTGCGGATCGGCCGCCCACGTCGCCGTGCTCAGCACCAGCGCGGCCGCTGCCAGCATCGGCCGGCAATGGCGGGCCATTCGTCGGACGAGGCCCGCGAAGGGTCCACGCGAGTCGTCACGGCCGTGGCCGGCAACGCGATGCTGCAAAGCGGAGTCTCCCAAGTCCCCCGGGGGACGCTCCGCCGCGCGGCGGGCCGTCCTCCCTGCAATGTGCTGACGTCGGTGCTGCCGCGTCCGCTCTATGCGGGCAGTATCGACAGGAAAGTCGGGGCCTGAAATGACGGAAGGACAGATGTCGAGCAGTTGTTCCGCCGGAATCGGCGAATTCGCAACGTCGTCATCAAATGTTGTCTCGATCGGCGCACGGGGTGCCGGTGGGCGCCATTCGGGCCCACCGGACGCCGCCCTGTGCGGACCGCGAGGCCCCGGGTCGCGCATGCAATCATCGGCATCCATGCAGCCGACCGAGCCATCAACGTCCGCGCGCGCCAGCCCGTCGACGTGGCTGCTGCGCGGCCTGCTCTTCATCGGCGTCGTTCTCCTGCTCGAGCAGGCGCGGCCGTTGCTGCTGCCGGTCGCGATCGCGACCGTCTTCACCTTCGTGCTCTCGGCGCCGGTACGTGCGCTGCGGCGGATCGGCGTCCACGAGTACGCGGGCGCGCTGCTCGTGATCGTCGCCGTGCTGGCGGTGGTCGTCGTGCTCGGCATGCTCGTCGCTGCGCCGGCGGCGGCGTGGTGGGCGCGCGCCCCGATCGTCGTCCACGAGCTGATCGAGGCCGTGCAGCGCTGGCGCGACGCGCTCTTTCCCTATGCGCCGCCGGCCTCGCTGGTGCGGCCGGCACAGGTCGCCGCGGCGGGCGTCGATCCGCTCAACGAGCGGCTGGCGAGCGAGGGCTGGACATTCACCCGGATCGCCATCGGCGAGACGATCTCGTTCGCGCTCTCGGCGTCGGCGACGGTGATCCTGCTCTACTTCCTGCTCGCCTCCGAGCGCTGGCTCGTGATGCGCGCGGCGGCGGCAATCCCGCGCACGCGCACGCGCGCCCTCGTCCTCTCCGGTATCCGCCAGGCCGAGCGCGACATCGGCCTCTTCATCAGCACGATGAGCCTGGTCAACGTCGCCCTCGGCGTCGTCACCGGCCTGGCGCTCTGGGCGATCGGCCTGCCGAACCCGGTGCTGTGGGCGACGACGACGGCGGTGCTCGCCTTCATTCCGTACCTCGGCCCGCTCCTGATCACGGCGCTGCTCCTGCTCGCCGGCAGCGTCACCTTCGGCACCGGCTTCGCGATGCTCGCTCCGCCAGCGGCCTTTCTCGTCCTGCACGGCATCGAGGCCAACTTCCTGAGCCCGCTGATCATGGGCCGCCGCCTGCGCCTGCAGCCGGTGTTCGTGTTCCTCTCGGTCATGACCCTGGGCTGGCTCTGGGGCATCGCCGGCGCGTTCCTCGCCGTGCCGGTGCTGCTCGGACTGCGCGCGATCTGCAAGCGCGTGCGCTCGCTGCGCCTGGTGTGCGCCTTCCTGCAAGGCGACTAGCGGCGGGCGGTGCCGCGCCGGTCGACGCCCGGTCTTGACAATCCCGACATCACCCCGTCACAGGCGTAGGCCAGCATCGCACCGACAAGCGGCGGCGTCCTACGGTGTTTTGGCACCCCGATCGCCAAAATGCAAGACGGACGTCTCCCGTCGCCACATGCGCATCGCCTACATCACCGAAACCTATCCGCCCGAGCTGAACGGCGTCTCGCTCACCGTCGAGCGCACCGTGCGCTTCCTGCGCGCGCAGGGCCATCTGGTCGAGCTGATCCGGCCGCGCCAGCCGGGCGAGGCGCGCCTCGACGCCGACGACGAACTGCGCACCGCCGGCTGCGCCATCCCGGTCTACCGCGAACTGCGCTTCGGCCTGGCACGCGCAGCCACGCTGGCGCGGCGCTTCGAGCGGACCAGGCCGGACATCGTCCATCTCGCGACGCCCGGCCCGCTCGCCTGGGCGGCGCTTGCGGCGGCGCGCTCGCTGGGGATCGCGACGACCTCCGACTTCCGCACCAATTTCCATCAGTACAGCCGCTACTACCGCATCGCCTTTCTCGGCCGGCCGGTGCTCGGACTCCTGCGCCGCTTCCACAACCTCACGCAGCGCACCTTCGTGCCGACGCGCGGCGGCGCCGCCGAGTTGCGCGCCGCCGGCTTCCACAACCTCGCCATCGTCGGCCGCGGCGTCGACGGCGAGGGCTTTTCGCCGTCCTTGCGCAGCGACGCCCTGCGCGCGCGCTGGCACGCCGGCGCGGCGCCGGTGCTGCTGATGGTCGGCCGGGTGGCGGCGGAGAAGAACGTCGAGCTCGGCCTGCGCGCCTTCGAGCGCGCGCGCGCCGTGCGTCCGGGCACGCAGATGATCGTCGTCGGCGACGGTCCGGCACGGGCGTCACTCGAGAAGGCCCACCCCGAGGCGCAGTTCGTCGGCGTCAAGCGCGGCGCCGAGCTCGCGGCGCACTACGCCTCGGCCGACGTGTTCCTCTTTCCGTCGCTGTCCGACACCTTCGGCAACGTCGTGATGGAAGCGCTTGCGTCGGGTCTGCCGGTGGTCGCGTTCGACACCGCTGCGCCTGCCGAGCACGTCGTCGACGCGGTCAGCGGCCGGCTCGTCGCGCCCGGCGACCAAGATGCCTACATCGCCGCCGTCGCCGAGACGGTCGCGGACGGAATCGACCTCACGCCGATGCGCGCCGCGGCCGTCCTTGCGGCGCGCCGCGCGAGCTGGCCCGACATCCTTGCGCGGTTCGAATCGCGTCTTCTCGATACCCTTCATGCGCCCCAAACGCCGCCCGCACACGTCGCCCTCGTGGCCTGAGCAGCAGCTGCTCTGGGCCGAGCGCGAGCGGACGTTCGCGCTCTGGATGCACGGCGCGTCGACGCGCGGCTGGGTCGTGCGCGTCTGCGGCACCGTCAGCCGCGTCGGCGACGGCTGGCTCTGGTACGCCATCATCGCGTGCCTGCCGTGGGCCGGCGGCGCCTCCGGCGCATCGGCGTCAGTACGCATGATCTGCGTCGGCGCGATCGACCTCGTGGTCTACCGGATCATCAAGCGCTGGATCGCGCGGCCCCGGCCGTACCGCACCTGCCCCGGCATCCGCGCGTGCACCCGGACGCTCGACGAGTTCAGCTTCCCGAGCGGGCACACGCTGCACTCGGTCGCCTTCAGCCTGATCCTCACCGTGTACTACCCGATGTTCGCGCTCTTCGTCTGGCCGTTCACGATCCTGATCGCGGTCTCGCGCATCGTCCTCGGCCTGCACTATCCGAGCGACGTGATCGTCGGCGCGCTGATCGGCGCGATCACCGCCGCGCTCAGCTTCAATCTGCTGTAGTCGGCTGCCACACCGTGCTGTGGCCGGTGTCGGTGGGGCGAGTGCGGCGCATGTGCTCCGCGACCGTCGACGGCTTTCGCGTCCGCAGCGCCCGCTCGAGGATGACCTGCCACGACTTGCGCACGGCCGTGAAGTCGGCGTCGCGCGGATGCAGCTCGAGGCGCAGCAGCGGGTTGTTGCGCTCCGCGATCGCGACCGCCGTGTTCCAGGCCACCGACATGCTCCGGCGCCAGCCGCGCGAGGTGCTGTAGACGACGCTCTGGCTCGCCACGGGAATGCGGCTGGGCAGGTGGATCATCTGGCGCAACGTCGACGTGTACTCGAACGGCCGCTCGACGATCGCCGACCACGCGCCCCGGCCGATCAGCCAGGCCGGCGCGACGAAGCCGGAGAGCGGCCATCGGTTCTTCGCGAACCACTCGATGCCGACGTCGATCCGCTGCAGCGCCTCGCCGCGCGACAGCGCCCAGAACTCGCCTTCGCCACGCGTGTAGTGCGAACGCCGGATCGAGTCGCGCCAGTTGACGGCGCTGCCGGGATCGAGATGCGTCAGGCCGTGCAGGGCGAGCTCGTCGCCGCGCCCCGAGCGCTCGCCGAGCCAGGCCTCGAACTGCGGCGTCGACGGGTCGTCGTGGTAGCGCGGCACCGCGAGCAAGGTCACCGGCGCGTCGCCGGCCACGTCGCGTACCGCCGCGAGCGTGCGCAGGCAGGCCGAACGCGTCGCGGGCGCGGCGTCGTGCAGGACGATGCAGATCGTCCGTCCCGCGGCCTTGTCGGCGTCGTCGCTCATCGCTGCAAGGCGCCGGCAGGCGCCGCGGTCGGCGAGGCGGGGGCGCTCTCACCCGCGATCAGCCGCAGATAGTGCGCGACCAGGCTCGGCAGCACGCGCTGCCAGTCGCTGGCCTCGGCGCGCAGGCGCGCGGCGCGCGAGCGCTCGTGCCAGTCGCCATCGAACAGCGCGGCGATGCCGGCCGCGAACGATGCCGGCGATGCGTCGGCGACGGCGATGCCGTTGTCGCGGTCGACGAGCTCGCCGAGGCCCTCGGCGTCGCGCACGACGATCGGCAGGCCGCAGGCCATCGCCTCGAGCGCCGAGAGGCCGAAAGTCTCCTGGTCACCGGCGTGGACGAAGGCGTCGGCGCTCGCGTACGCGCTTGCGAGAGCCGTCGTCGATGCGACGAAGGGAAGGACGACGATGCGAGGCCCGACCGGCGGCGGCATCGGGCCGGCACCGATGACGAGCAGCGTGTACGGCGCGCCGAGCCGGTTCACCGCCTCCGCGACGACGTCGAGATGCTTCTCGGCCGCGAATCGGCCGGCGTAGACGAGGAGCCTGGCATCCGCGGCGATGCCATGTCGCGCGCGCCAGGCCGGATCGCGCTGCGACGGATGGAAGACCTCGGCGTCGACGCCGAGCGGCTGGCAATGCACGCGCGAGATGCCCCAGTCGCGAAGATGCGCGGCCATGCTCAGGCTCGGCGCGAGGACGAGGTCGAACCCACGGTAGACGCGACGCGCATAGTGCTCGGCAAGGCGCGCGGCGGTGCCGCCCAGGCGAGGTCCAGCGGCGAGCCGGGCCATCGCGACGATGTTCGAGTGGCAGTAGGCGACCGCGGGAATGCCGAGCGCCTGCGCCGCGTCGAGCGCGCCCCAGGCGACGCGGTACGGATCGCCGGCCTCGATGACGTCGGGCGCGAGCGCGACCAGCGTGCGCGCGATCGCGCCGCGCCGGACCGGCAGCCGATAGCCGCCGCTCGCCGGCAGCGGCAGCGACGGCAGCGTGGCCGGGCCGGCCTCGCTGCCCGCGACGCGCGGCACGGCGATGGTGTGGCGCCAGCGCGGCTGGCGCGCGAGCCACGCGTGCTTGGTCAGCAGGTAGCGGCGCACGCCACCGCCGGTCGGACTCCAGAACATCGTCGTGTCGACGAGGTGGAGCGGGTCGCTCATCGTGCTCGGGCCTCGGCCGGGACAGCTCCGGCGCGCGCCGATTGTGCCCAAGCACCGCGCGGCACGATGCCTCACCCGTGCTGCGCACGGGCATGTGCCTTGCCATTCCGGTCGCGTGCAACGAATACGAGCCGCCATGAACGACGAACGTCCCTCGACCGCGCCTGTGCGCCGCGCCTGCGTCTGCGTCACGACGAGCGCGATGCTGGTGCTGCTCGTCGCGTGCGGGAGGACGCCCGATCCGGCCGTCGCCCCGCCGATCGTCCTCCTGCCGTCGAGTGCGTCGGCGAGCTCCGTGAGCAGCGTCGACGCAACCTCGTTGCCGCCGGGTGACGCCATCGCATCGGGCCCCGTCGGAACGCTGACCTTGCCGCCCGACGCCGCTGCGTCGTCGCCGAGCGCGCCGATGACCGCGGGCGTGCCGCGGCCCGATCCTTCGGCGAGCCTGCCGACGGCGACGTCGATCGGGTCGGCGTCGCGGGCAGCCGACGCGCAGCCTCCGAGCGTGTCGCCGGGGACCAGGCAGTGAGCAGCGCCCCGCGCAAGTCCAGGCCCGCCGCGAAGGCAGGCCAGTCCGCCGGCAAGTCGATCGCCGGCAAGACTGCGGCCGGCGTCGCCGCGACGGCGGCCAAGCAGCGCCGCATCCAGCGCGCGCAGGACCGCCACGACGCATCGGACGGCAGCAAGGACGATGCGTCGTCGGCGAGGAAGAAGCCGGGCGTGCAGGCCGGCGCTCGGCGCGAGCCCGATCGCCTGCCCGCGCAGCATCAGACCAAGCCCGGCAGCGAAGCAGCGCTGCGCCTCGCGCCGCAATTCATGGCGCCCGACTACCGCGGCAGCGGCAAGCTTGAAGGCTTCGCCGCGATCGTCACCGGCGCGGATTCCGGCATCGGCCGCGCGGTCGCGGTGCTGTTCGCGCGCGAGGGCGCCGACGTCACCGTCGCCTACCTGAACGAGCACGAGGACGCGCGGGAGACGCAGCGCTGCATCGAGGCCGAGGGCCGGCGCTGCCTGCTCGTCTCCGGCGACGTCAAGCAGCCGCGCTTCGCGGCCCAGCTCGTGGCCAAGGCGATGAAGAGGTTCGGCCGCCTCGACGTGCTGGTCAACAACGCCGCGTTCCAGGAGCACGCCGAGTCGATCGAGGATGTCACCGACGAGCGCCTCGACGAGACTTTCCGAACCAACATCTTCGGCTACTTCCGCATGGCACGCGCCGCGCTGCCGCACATGAGGCGGGGCGCGTCGATCATCAACACCGGCTCGGTCACGGGCCTCGAGGGCGCGCCGAATCTGCTCGACTACTCGTCGACCAAGGGCGCGATCCACGCGTTCACCAAGTCGCTGGCGCGAAACGTCATCGACCAGGGCATCCGCGTCAACTGCGTCGCGCCCGGCCCGGTGTGGACGCCGCTCAATCCGGCCGACGCGCCCGCGGAGAAGGTCGCCGAGTTCGGCGCCGGCACGCAGATGAAGCGCGCGGCGCAGCCCGAGGAGCTGTCGCCCGCCTACGTGTTCCTGGCCTCGCCGGCATGCTCCGGCTACATCACCGGCATCGTGCTGCCGATGACGGGCAGCGTCGGCGCGATCTGAGCACCCGGCGGCTCAGGCCTTGGCCTTCGTCTTGGCCTTCGCCGGGCCGAGCAGCTTCAGCGCCTTGACCGTCGTCTGCTTCGTGGTCGCGTAGGCGCGCCATGCGTCGCCGCGCTCGACGATGCGCTCGTGGACGTTGCGGATCGTCCACTGCGCGCCGCCGGTGATCGCGCCGAGCTCGTCCCAGTCGCAGGTCACCGACACGCCGAGGCCGGGTCGCGCGCGCGCCGACCATGCGCACGCCGTCGTCGCGCCGAAGCCGTTGCGCAGGTAGTCGACGAAGACTTTGCCGACGCGGTTCTTCGGCCCGCTCATGGCGACGAAGCGCTCGGGAATCGTCGCGGCCATGTGCTCGACGATGCGCTTCGAGAGTGCCTTGACCGCGTCCCAGCCGTCCTTCGGCGTGATCGGCACGATGACGTGCAGGCCCTTGCCGCCGCTCGTCTTCAGGAAGCTCGCGAGGCCGAGCTGGTCGAGCAGCGATCGCGTCAGCGCAGCGCCTTCCTGCATCGTCTTCCACGCCAGGCCTTCGCCGGGGTCGAGGTCGAAGACGATGCGGTCGGGCCGGGTCGTGTCGCGCGTCGTGGCGTTCCAGGTGTGGAGCTCGATCACGTTGGCCTGCGCCGCGCCGATCAGCGCCGGCAGCGCGTCGATCTCGATCATCGGCTCGAGCTCGGGCGCGATCGTCGGGTCGAGCTCGCGCAGGCCGGGGATGCGCAGCGTGCCGGCGTGGCGCTGGAAGATGACGTGGCCGGCGATGCCCGTCGGCGCGCGCACCAGCGACACCGGGCGCTCGACGAGATGCGGCAGGATCAGCCTGGCCGCGTCGAGGTAGTACCGGACGACCTCGAGCTTGGTGATGCCGGTGCTGGCATCGATGACACGGTCGGGGTGACTGATGCGGATGCCTTCGACGGTCGCGTCGTCGCCCGACGACTTGATCGGCTTGACGGCATTGACGGCCTTGGCGTTGACCTTCTTCGCTGCCGCCTTCACCGCAGCCGGCGTCGCCCTGGCCTTCGCGCTCGCAACCTTCTTCGCCGGCGCGACCGCATCGGGAATCGTCAGGTCCGACAGCACGCTGCCCGGCTCGGCGACGACAACGCTGTACTCGGCTGCCGGCCGCGCCGCGTCGTCGCGCTCCTTGATCAGCAGCCACGGCTCCTGTCGTTCGTCGCCACGGCCGTGCATGCGCACGAGCGTCCATCCGCCCGACAGCTTCCGGCCGTGCAGGACGAACTTGAGCTTGCCGTCGCGGTAGCCGGCCTGCGGATCGCCGACCGGCTCCCAGGTGCCGTTGTCCCAGACGATCACGGTGCCGGCGCCGTACTGGCCCTTCGGGATCACGCCCTCGAAGCCGCCGTAGTCGATCGGATGGTCCTCGACGTGGACCGCCATGCGCTTGTCGGCCGGATCGAGGCTCGGGCCCTTGGGCACGGCCCAGCTCTTCAGGGTGCCGTCGAGCTCGAGGCGGAAGTCGTAGTGCAGACGGCTCGCGGCGTGCTTCTGGATCACGAACGAGAGCGCGCCCGTCGACGCGGTGCCACCCTGGGGCTCGCTCGTGACGCGAAAGTCGCGCTTGCCGAAGTAGGGCGTCAACGCGGACTTCATCACTGCTCCTTCGCAGTGGCCGACGGACTAGTGGGCGAGCCGCTGCATCAGCCGCGGCACCTCGACGGCGAGCTCGCTGGCGAGGTAGCCGATCGGACCGATGCGCTCTGCCAGCGCCCGGCCGGCGCGCGAATGCAGGGCCACGCCCCATGCGGCGGCCTGCGCCAGCGGCGCGCCGCGCGTCACGAGGCCGGCGACGATCCCGGCCAGCGCATCGCCCGAGCCCGAGGTCGCCAGGCCGACGTGGGTGCTGACGTGGCACCAGCAGCCGCCGTCGGGCGTGGCGACGAAGGTGCTGGGCCCTTTCAGCACGACCACGGCGTTCCAGCGCAGCGCTGCCTCGCGCGCATGGCGCTCGGGCTCGGCGGCGACCTGATCGGCGGGCAGTCCGAGGAGCCGTGCCATCTCGGCGAGGTGCGGCATCAGCAGCAGCGGCCGCTCGAACCGGCGTACGTCAATGATCAGCTCCATCGCGAGCCCGTCGAGGACGAAGGCGGCGCGCGTCGCACGCTTGACCGTGCGCCGGGCGAACGCGCGCGTCGCCGCGGCGTCCATGAGCCCGGGGCCGATCAGCACCGCGTCGGCCTGGTTCAGCAGCGTCTCGAGTCGGGCCAGGCCTTCGGGCGCGAGGCCGCCGGCGTCGGTCTCGGGCAGGCCGACGATGCGCGCCTCGGGATGCGCGAGGGCGAAGCCGCTGGCCATCGACGCGGCGGTGGCGACGACGAGCTTGCCGGCGCCGGCGCGCAGCGCGGCGATGCCGGCGAGCGACGCCGCGCCCGGCGACTCGCGGCTGCCGGCAACGACGAGGAGCGAGCCGCGCTCCTCCCGGTCGGCGAGGGTGCCGGGCTCGGGCAACGTCCACTCGCGCAGCAGGCGGGAGTCGATCTCGATCGTGGAAGGTGCAGTGGCCATCGGGAGGTCGGTGTCGGGTCGATGGGGCACGGCGTTCAGCCGGGCAACGGTTGTGCCCGGCGGCGCGGGCCGCGTGCCGGGGTGTAGGCTTGAAACCGGGTCATGGATCGGTCCGGTCTGAGGGAGCACACACGCATGAATGATCTCTTTTCCTTGCGGGGCCGGGTCGCCCTCGTCACGGGCGGCTCGCGCGGCATCGGCCGGATGATCGCCGCCGGATTCCTGGCCCAGGGCGCGCGAGTCTACGTGTCCTCGCGCAAGGCCGAGGCGTGCGCTGCCACGGCCGCCGAGCTCTCGGCGCACGGCGAGTGCGTCGCGCTGCCGGCCGACGTCTCGACGATGGACGGCATCGCCGCGCTCGTCACCGCGTTAGGGGCGCGCGAGACGCGCCTCGACATCCTCGTCAACAACGCCGGCGCCGCCTGGGGCGAGAGCTTCGACACCTTTCCGGAGAAGGGCTGGGACAAGGTCGTCGACCTCAACCTGAAGACGCCGTTCTTCCTCACCCAGGCGCTGCACGGCGCGCTGAAGGCGGCGGCGAGCGAGGAGCAGCCGGCCAAGGTGATCAACATCGCCTCGATCGACGGCGTCTCGATCAATCCGCAGGAGACGTATTCGTACGCCGCGAGCAAGGCCGGGCTGATCCAGCTCACGCGGCGGATGGCGCTGCGCCTGATCGAGGACAGGATCGTCGTCACGGCCATCGCCCCGGGCGCATTCGCCTCGGAGATGAACCGCGCCGCACGCGACCATGGCGACGAGGTGGCGCAGCGCATCCCGGCGCGCCGCGTCGGTCGCGACGAGGACATGGCGGGGGCCGCGATCTATCTCGCGTCGCGGGCCGGCGACTACGTCGTCGGCTCGACCCTCATCGTCGACGGCGGAGTGACGCACGCGCGCGGCTGACCGCCGGACCCAGCGGCGGACATCATCCGCGCATGGACAAATCGTTGACTTTCGTCCGTGAATGGACTATTCTCGGCGCGCTCGCGGACCATCTGCGAAGCGAGCGGTCACGACATGAGCGCACTCCTCAAGCCAGCCACGCCCGCGGTCGACCTCGGCACTGCCAAGGCTGCCGCCGCGGCGCTGCGCACCTTCTTTCGCCTGGCCGACGCGTGGAGCCTGTCGATCGTCGAGCAGACCACGCTGCTCGGCGTCGCCCGCACGACGCTCTACCAGTGGAAGCAGGGCAAGGTCGGGCCGCTCGACCGCCATCTGCTCGAGCGTTTGTCGCATCTCTTCGGCATCTACTCGTCGCTGCAGATCCTCTTTCCCGCCTCTGGCCGCGCCGACGAATGGCCGAGGAAGCCCAACAGCGCGCCCATGCTCGGCGCAGGCTCTGCGCTCGAGCGGATGCTCGGCGGCCAGGTCTCCGACCTCTACGTTGTGCGACAGTATCTCGACGCGCAGCGCGGCGGCAAGGCGTGAGCGCGATCGATCCGGCGACGGTGCCGGTGCGCCGCGTCGCGTGGCGCCCGTCCTACCGGCTCATCGCCTCGCGCTATCCGACGGTCGGCCTCTACGACGCCATCGCCGACCCGGCCGATCTCGACGTCGTGTTCGCGATCGAGCAGCTCGCCAACCCGCGCATCCGGGACGAGATCGGCGAGCTCGCGCTGGTGCGGCCCGAAGAGCGCGTCAGCGGCCCCGGCGCGACGCCGGTGATGGCCGCCTTCACCCATCTCAATCCCGAGGGCTCGCGCTTTTCCGACGGCAGCTACGGCGTCTACTACGCGGCCCATTCGCTCGAGACCGCGATCGCCGAGGTCAGCCACCACCGCGCGATCTTCCTGCGCCGCACCGAGGAGCCGGCGATCGACATCGACCTGCGCCTCATCACCGCCAACGTCGAGGCAGAACTGCACGACCTGCTCGAGCCCGGCACCGCCGCCAACGAGTCGACGCGCTTCGCCTCCGCGCTCGATGCCGACGACTACGGTCCGTCGCAAGGCCTCGGCCGGCGCCTGCGCGCCGCCGACAGCTGGGGCATCCGCTATCCGAGCGTGCGCCATGCCGGCGGCGAGTGCGTCGGCATCCTGCGGCCGCGCGCCTTGCGCCACGCCAAGGCCGCCGCGCATCTGGCGCTCCACTGGGACGGCGCGCGCATCACGCACTGGTACGAAAAGCGCCAGCCGCACGCGTTCGACGACTGAATCCGTGCCGCCGCGCGGCGCCGTGCCGCGCACGACGTCACGAATCGTCACGTGTCCCGACGGACGCGCTGCGTAAACTGCCCCGTGCGCCGAACAGCGGTGCGCGCCTCCCTCGATGCTGTATCTGATCCTCGTCTTCGCACACCTGCTCGCCGCCTCGATGGCGCTCGGCGCGATCGTCGCCACCGACCTGCGGCTGCTCTCCAAGCTGGCGCAGGATCGCGTCCGGATCGCGCCGCCGAACGCGTTCGTCGCCCGCATGGTGATGGTCGCGCTGCTGGTGCTCTGGGTCACCGGCGCAGCGATCGTCGCCCACGGCATGGTCGAGCGTCCCGACTATCTGGGCAATCCGAAGCTGCAGGCCAAGATCCTGCTCGTCGCGCTGCTCACGCTCAACGCCGTCGCGTTGCACCGCTTCACGTTCCTGCGCCTCGCGCGCGGCCGCAGCGTCGCACGCTGGCGCGCGTCGGAGTGGATCGTGATCGCGGTGCCGGTCGCGATGTCGAACTTTCTCTGGATGTTCACGGCGTTTCTCGGCATCGCGCGGCCCTGGAACGATGCGATGCCGCTCGGCGACATCCTCGAGATCGCGGCGGGCCTCTTCGCGGTCGTGCTGCTCGGCGTGGTCGCCATCCTGCGGCTCGCGGGCCGCGCCGTCGACGATCGCGCCAAGCCGCTCGCCGACATCGTGCGCCGATTCCTCGCGTCGCTCGGCAATCTCGGCGGCGATCCGGCGCGCTTCGTGCCGGCACGCGGCGCCGACGCCGACGCCGACGAAGCGGCCGAGACGCCGTCGCCGCGTCCGGTGCTGCGTCTCGTGGGCCGGCGCAGCGCTAGGTCGGAGCGCCGCGACGCCGCGGCTTCCGGCCGCTGACCGGATACGCCGGATCGGTGTAGCCCGGCGTCGAGGCATGGCCCGGCGCGACGAGCGCATCGACGAGGGCCTCGTCGACGGCTTCGAACGGAGCGTCCATCGCCGCGATGTAGTCCTGCCATTGCGCCAGCGTCTTCGGCCCGCCGATCACGCCGTGGACGAGGGCGTTGTTCCAGACCCAGCCGAGCGCGAACTGCAGCGGCGTGAGGCCACGCGACTTGGCGTGCTCGACCACCTTCTGCGCGAGCACGAGCGACTCGGCGCGGAACTCGGTCTGCATCAGGCGCGTGTCGCTGCGCGCGGCGCGCGAGCCCTCGGGCGGCGCCGCGTTGGGTGCGTACTTTCCCGATAGCACGCCGCGCGCGAGCGGGCTGTAGGCGACGACGCCGAGGCCGTAGTGCGCGCAGCACGGCAAGAGCTCGGTCTCGATCGCCCGTGTCATCGCGTTGTACGGCGGCTGGCAGACGATCGGCGGCTGGATGCCGGCGGCGCGGCACATCTCGACGATCCGCGCGACGCGCCAGGCGCGAAAGTTGGAGAGCCCGAAGTACAGGACCTTGCCGGTCGAGAGCAGGTGCGCCATCGCGGCGACCGTCTCCTCGAGCGGCGTCGTGTCGTCCTCGCGGTGCAGGTAGAGGATGTCGATCCAGTCCGTGCCCAGACGCGACAGGCTCGCGTCGAGCGCGCGCACCATGTGCAGCCGCGACAGGCCGCGCTCGTTCGGCCCGGGACCGGTCGGGTTGGAGAGCTTGGTCGCGAGCACCCATCGGTCGCGGTCGGCGGCGATCAGCCGGCCTGTGATGCGCTCGGAGTCGCCGTTGGCGTAGGCGTCGGCGGTGTCGATGCCGTTGACGCCGGCGTCGCGCGCCGCCGCGACGATGCGGCCAGCTTCGGCCTCGACGGTCTGGTCGCCGAACATCATCGTGCCGAGCCAGAGCTTGCTCACCTTCAATCCGCTCGCGCCGAGCGAGGTCGCCGGGTGCTTGTCATGTGCCATGCGATGGGTCTCCTGGAAGGCTGTCGGATGCTGCGACGAAGCTGTCGCGCAGCTCGCGCTTGAGGACCTTGCCGATCGCGCTGCGCGGCAGCTCGTCGACGAAGCGCAGGAAGGCGATGCGCTGTGTCTTGCCGAGGCGCGCGTTGCCCCAGGCGCGCAAGGTCTCGGCGTCGATCGCGGCGCCGTCGCGCAATACGACCCACGCCGCCGGCGTCTCGCCCCAGCGCTCCGACGGCACGCCCGCCACCGCTGCGTCGGCGACCGCGGGGTGCTGGCGCAGCACTGCTTCGAGGTCGCTCGGATAGAGATTGAAGCCGCCGCTGATGACCATGTCCTTGCGCCGGTCGAGGAGCGTGAGGAAGCCCTCGTCGTCGAACCGGCCGACGTCGCCGGTGCGGATGAAGCGCTTGCCGGTCGCGTCGAACCATTCGGCCTCGGCGGTCTTCGCCGGCTGGCGGTGGTAGCCGGTCATCATGCCGGCCGAGTGGCCGACGACCTCGCCGATCGCGCCGCGCGGAAGCTCGGCGCCGCCCTCGTCGATGACGCGGATGTCGTGGCCCTCGGCCGGCTGGCCGACGCTGTGCAGCTTCGCCGGGTGCTCGTGCGCCGCCAGGATGCAGGTGCCACCGCCTTCGGTCATGCCGTAGAACTCGACGAGGCCGCCGGGCCAGCGCGCGACGATGTCGGCCTTCAGCGCGGCGGCGAACGGCGCACTGGTGCAGAACTTCATGTGGAACGACGACAGGTCGTGCGCGCCGAAGTGCGGGCTCGCCATCAGGCGCGCGTACTGCACCGGTACGAGCATCGTGTGCGTGACGCGATGGCGCTCGGCCAGCGCCAGGTAGCCGTCGACGTCGAACTTCTCCATCAGCACGACGGTGCCGCCGAACGCGAGCGTCGGGAAGAAGACGACGAGCGTGGTGTTCGAGTAGAGAGGCGTCGACAGCAGCGAGACCGTGTCGGGCGAATAGCCGAAGCGGGCACCACGCATCACATGGGTCCAGCGCATGCCGTGCGGCTGGACGATGCCCTTGGGCTCGCCGGTCGTTCCTGAGGAATAGATGATGTTGAACGGCATCGCCGGATCGATGTCGACCGGCCGCGGCACGCTGCCCGGGGCCGCGAGCCAGCGGTCGAAGTCACCTCCCGGCGCGCCGTCGCGCAATGCAACGAGCCGCGGCAGGCCGTCGGCGTCGGCGAGCACCGGCAACGCGCTCGCATCCACGAAGAGGAGGCGCGCACCGGCGTCGCGCAGCATCGCGCGAAAGCTTGCAGCCGTCACCGACGCGGCCAGCGGCGCGACGACGACGCCGGCGCGCAGCGCGCCGACGAAGACCGCGGCGTAGCGGGCGGAATTGGCGGCGCAGATCGCGATCGAGTCGCCCGGCGCGATGCCGTCGCGCTGCAGCGAGGCGGCGACGCGATCGACGAGCGCGTCGAGCCCGGCGTAGTCGAGCACGGAGGTCGCGTCGACGACGGCCGGCTGCCGGGGATGCGTCGCGGCATGCGCGCGGATCAGCTCGGCGATGGTCGAGAAGGGAAGGTCGCCGGTCGGCGCCGGCGCTGCATCGGGCATGGACACGGCGGGTGCTTTCGGCTCAAGGCGCGCGCGAACCCGCCGTGCGCACCATGCGATCGAGCAGCTTGTCGAGCGTGTCGGCGAGGTCGTCGCATCGGCCGGTGTGCACGGCCGAGGTCTGGATCATCGTGCTGCGCGGCGCGACCAGCCAGTGGAAGCGCTCGCGCAGCGGCAGATTGCCGATCGTGCCGGCCGCCGCTCCGCCGGCGCAGATCGTCGTGATGGCGGCGAGCGCGGCGCGTACCGCAGGCAGGTCGATCGCGGGGTCGAGCGCGCGCAGCTTCGTCTCGTCGACCGAGAAGCGCGCCGCGAGGTAGCCGACGGCGTCGGACGAGACGATGGCGCCGACGTTGACGAACTCGCCGCGCTCGACGCGCGGCACGACGCGAACGATCGCGTAGTCATACGTGCAGGGATCGGGCACGGGCCGCCTCCTGGGCGAAGGCACGCGGCGCCTCGAGGCGGCGTGCGAAGTAGGTCGCGTAGGCCTCGCGCTGCGAAGGCTTGCTCGGCACAAGCGGATCGTCGTCGAGCCATGTGTCGGGGATCAGCGCGACGACATCGGCGACGACCGCGGTCGTGAGCCGGCGCGACATCGTGTCGTCGGCCTCATCGAGCCGAGTGGCGAACGCCAGCAGCACGTGGTCCTTGATCGCCGCGAACGGCTCGTGCGCGCGCTCGACGAAATCGCGCGGTGAGTGGTGGAAATAGAGCGCCGCGCCGTGGTCGATGAGCCAGAGCTTGCCGTGCCAGACGAGCATGTTGGTGTTGCGCGCCGTGCGGTCGAGGTTGCTCGCGAACGCGTCGAACCAGACGATGCGCGACGCGAGCCCGGCGTCAGGCGTGAACGCGAGCGGGTCGAAGGTCATCGAGCCTGGCAGGTAGTCGAGCGCGAGGTTGAGGCCGACGCTGCCATCGACGAGATCGGCGCTGGCGCGGATCAGGTCCTGGATCTCCGGGTCGGGCTCGGTGCGGGCGAGATCGGCGTCGATGCGGGCGAAGACGATCTCCGGCACCGGCAGGCCGCAGGCACGCGCGAGCTCGCCGGCGACGAGCTCGGCGATCAGGGCCCGCGGGCCCTGGCCGGCGCCGCGGAACTTGAGCACGTAGAGGCCGTCGTCGTCGGCCTCGACGATCGCCGGCAGCGATCCGCCCTCGCGCAGCGGCGTGACATAGCGGGTGGCGCGGATCGTCCTCATGGCCGCCTGGTCCGCTGTCCCGCCTGTCTCCGTTTCATTTCTCCCCCGCCCTCGTGGGCTCGATTCTAGGAGGCGGGGACTTGAAAGCAGGCAGCCCGCCGCCATGTCCCGCGCAGTCGCCGCCCCAGGGTCGGCCCCCGCCGCGCGCCGCGGCGATCCCTTCGATACCGTGCCGAG
>JBBRZP010000014.1:0-36124 GCA_038236565.1 Burkholderiales bacterium
GAGATGAGCTTTCTTTCCCGGTTCCGTCGCAACGCCATCGCCTTTCCACTGGCGGCTCTGGCGGCGCTCGCCATGCTCGCCATCAGCGAAGCGTCGTACCAGGACGCCACCTCGTCCCTCGACAAGCTCGGCGACCGCGGCACCGCCCGCACCAAGCTCAACGATCTCGTGAAATCGCTGCTCGACGCCGAGACCGGGCAGCGCGGCTACCTGCTCACCGATCGGCGCGAATACCTGAAACCGTACGCGCAGTCGCAGGTCGAGTCGCGCAAGCTGCTTGCCTGGCTGAACGAGTACTACGGCAAGGACCCGCAGACCTCCGCGGTGATGAGCGACGTGGTGAAGGAGACCGAGTCGAAGCTGAGCGAGCTCGCGACGACGATCGACCTGCACGACCACGGCGTCGAGAACGGCTGGCGCGAGCTGCTGCTCTCCGACATCGGGCGCGAGAAGATGGAGCACGTCCGCACCCTGGGCGAGCAGCTCATCTCCTACGAGACAGCGCAGGTCGAGATCGGCCGTCGCAGCGTCTACGAGACGCTCTGGCTGAACCGGATCGGCGTCTCGGCGATGGCGGCCGTGAGCCTGCTCGCACTGTTCATGTACCTGCGCCAGACGGCCACGCTCGACCGCACGCTTGCAGACGAGGCGAAGCGGACGGAAGGCGAGCGCGAGCGGCTCGAGTCCGAAGTCGCGGCGCGCACGGCGCAGCTGAAGGAGCTCGCGCAGCATCTGCAGACGATCCGCGAAGACGAGCGCAGCCACCTCGCGCGCGAGCTGCACGACGAGCTCGGCGCGCTGCTCACGGCCGCCAAGCTCGACGTCGCGCGTCTCAAGTCGCGCCTGGGCAGCGCCATCACGGCCGACGCCACGGAGCGGATCAAGCACCTGAACGAAACGCTCAACGGCGGCATCGCGCTGAAGCGCAGGATCATCGAGGATCTGCGACCGTCGTCGCTCAGCAACCTCGGCCTCGTCGCTGCGCTCGAGATTTTGCTGCGCGAGTTCGGAGCGCGCAGCGACATCGACGTCGAAAAGGACCTCGAACATGTCGAGCTCGAGGCCGCGGCCCAGCTCACCGTCTATCGCCTCGTCCAGGAGGCGCTCACCAACGTCGTCAAGTACGCCAAGGCGGGCATGGTCTCGGTCTCGTTGCACGCGGTGGAAGGCGGCGGCGCACACGTGAGCGTGAAGGACGACGGCGTCGGCTTCGACCCCTCGGTGCCGCAATTGGCGCGGCACGGACTGATCGGCATGCGCTACCGGGTCGAGGCCGAAGGCGGGACGATGACGCTGACGTCTTCGCCCGGCGAGGGCACCTTGATCGAAGCCCGGCTGCCGCCGGCGCCTGCGCGCGGCGAGCCAGGCTCCGCCTTCGGCGGGGTGATCGATTCCCTGCCCCAGGCGGCTTGAGCCGGCGGCGCGACCGCGGCGTGTCGGCAGCGTCCTACGGCGCCCGGGTCGCTCCCCCGACAGGCCGCCGCGCGCAGGACCTATCGTGATGTGCAGGGTTCGAAATCACACTCATACTGTCGTCTCGTGGCCCCTTCGGCGCGGCCGCGCGACGGACCTTCCCACCCGCAAAGGAACTCGCATGAACACCATCGGCAGCACCACCACCACCAAGCCCCTCGCCCAGCAGACCCAGGACGTCGCCGACGGCGCAGCCGCCACCGCTCAGGGCGCGATCCGCTCGACCCAGCGCGCCGCCGACTCGGCCCTCGACCGGATGTCCGACAAGGTCGACGAGGTCCGCAGCCAGGCCGCCCCGATCCTGAACAAGGTGACGTCGCAGGCCGAGGCCGCCGCCCGTCGCGGCATGGACGCTGTGCGCGACACGTCGCAGCAACTGCGCGACAAGGCGACCCAGGCGTCGGACATGACCGTCGCCTACGTCAAGGACGAGCCGATCAAGGCGATGCTGATCGCCGCCGCGACCGGCGCGCTGCTCATGGGCATCATCACGCTGCTGAGCCGCTCGCGCGATTGAGACGGCGAGCGATTGAAAAGCCGGGCGGTCGCCAGCGCTGCCGCCCCGCCTCGCGTGTCATCCACCGAACCGGCGTCCGCGTCGACCGCTCATGATCCATCCCCTGCTGCGCCTGGCCGCCACCGAGCCGCACCTGCTCGGCAACCATGTCGAGGCGTATGCGTCGCTGGTCGGCGAGGAAGTGTCGAAGGTCTCCACGTCCTGGATGACCAGGATCGGCCTGTACATGATCGCCTTGTGCATGGTCGGCGTCGGCCTCGTGCTCGTCGGCGTGTCGCTGCTGCTCTGCGCGGCCCTGCCGTCGTCCGACTTCCCTGCAGCCTGGGCGATGATCGTGGTGCCGGCGACGCCTTTCTTGATCGCGGCAGGCTGCATCCTGGCGGCGCGCTCGACCAAGATCGACAAGGCGTTTGATGCCGTCCGCACGCAGCTCAACGCCGACATGGCGATGCTGCGCGAAGTGAGCGCGTCATGAGCACCGTGATGCCTGCAGCCGCCGCCGGACCGCTGGGCGCCGAGCCTAGACCGAGCATGGCGTCAGTGCCCGAGGCAGCGACGACGAGCTCGGCGCCCCTGCCGGAACTCTCAGCCGCGGATCGACTTGCCGCATCGCGGGCCAGCCTGCGCGGGGCGATGATGGACATCGCCCATCCGCCCCGGAAGGCGTCGCCGCTGACCCACGGCCTCGGCGACATCGGCGGCAAGCTGCTCGATCGGGCCCGTCGGATTCCCGGCGCCGAGATCTTCATCGAGACCGTCGAAAGCTGGTGGCACGAGCATCCGCTGCGCACCGCCGGCCTCGTCGCCGAAGAGGCGTCGCGCAGGCTGGTGCAGCCCATTGCCCAGCGCAACCCGCTCGGCCTCCTGGTCGGCGCGCTCGGCGTCGGCGCCTTGCTCGTCCTGGCGAAGCCGTGGCGCTGGGCACTCCGCCCGGCGATCTTCGTCGGTCTCCTGCCGCAGCTCGTGACGCACGTGATGCGTCGCATGCCGATCGACTCCTGGCTGCAGATGGCCTCCGGCCTTCTGCGCAAGCCTGCGTCGTCCACCCCGGCGCGCGCGAGCACCAAGCCCCCAGTCGACCCGCGGGCATCCGATTTGCCCTGAGGTTGCCAACGATTACCTCCCAACGGCCCCTTGCCGACCCGCCTCGCGCGGATTCGGCCGGTCTCCCTCCGTGGGGCCTTTCTCAAACGCGCTTCGGCGCGTTTTTTTTGTTTGACCCCTTTGTTGCCTTCGGTTCGGCCCGGGTCTTGCTAGATCAGACGTATCCTACAAGGGCCGCCGTGAGGAGCCGACAGATCGGAGCGTCGGCAGGTTCTACAGTCGCATCACACCCAGATCTCCCCATCGCATGAACCGTCAACCCGCCGCCACCGTTGCCAGCCGAACCCCTTTTCGGCCGTGGGCGACGTCGTCGTACGCGGAAGCCGCCGATACCTCGCCGATGGAGCTGTCGGCCCTCGGCCAGCACGTCGATCGCTGCAACGGCTCACGCGGCAGGATGTTCGGTCTGAAGTGCGCGGCTGATTCCTTCATCGCCTTCATCGCGCCGCGCTTCGTGACCACGGCGGTCATCGTCGCCTTCGTCTTCGGGGTGGCTTCGCTCATCACCTGACGATGTCGCAGCCGGAGCTGCTCCGGCTGGTGCCCACCGCACCGCCCGAGCTGGGCGAGATCCTCGATCCTGCACGCGGGCCTCTCGAGCGCCCCAACCGCTCGGAGATCTTCGGCCCCGAGCGCTTCGCCCAGCACGGCAAGAGCCTGGGCGAGACCCACTCCGCCGCATATGCGAGCTCGCGGTCCAGTGCCTTTTTCCCGCGCCTGCGCGAGAACATCGGCATCCTGCGCGAAGCGCAGCACTACATCGGTCGCCAGACGACCGCCGGCCACGAGGTCAGTCCCGCGGCCGAATGGCTGCTCGACAACTTCCACCTGATCGAAGCGCAATTGCGCGAGATCAAGGACGGCTTGCCACGCCAGTATTTCCGCGACCTGCCGGTGCTGCTCGACGAGCCGCTGGTCGGCCTGCCGCGCATCTACGGCGTCGCCTGGGCGTTCGTCGCCCACACCGACAGTGCCTTCAACGAGGATCTCCTCGTCCACTTCCTGCTCGCGTACGAGGAAGCGCGCGAGCTGACGCTCGGCGAGCTGTGGGCGCTGCCGACGACGCTGCGCGTCGTGCTGATCGAGAACCTGCGCAGACTCGCCGAGCGCGCCGGTGCGAACAAGGCGGCGCGCGAAGTCGCCAACCTGTGCTGCGACCGCATCGACAGCTGCAGTCCGGAGCAGCTCGACAGCGTTCTCGCGCTGCTCAACCGACGCAGCGTCGGCGACGCGTTCCTGGCGCAGATGGCGCACCAGCTCCAGGATCATCGCTCGCCGGCCAACGCGCGCTTCTTCGACTGGCTGCAGCGCGTCGCGCCCCACCTGGCAGAGATCCAGACCGGCCTGCCCGCCGCACAGGCGGCGGACAACCTGAGCGTGAGCAACGCGATCCGGTCGCTGCGCTCGATCGGCGACGCCGACTGGCCCGAGATCGTCGCCGCCACCAGCGTCCTGACCCGGCTGATGCTGACCTCGCCCGCGTTCGCCGCCGAGCGCGACGACACGCGCAGCGAGACCCTGCATGCGATCGAGCTCCTGGCGCGCAAGAGCGGCCGGAGCGAGCGCGAAGTCGCTTCGACGCTCGTCGGCCTGATGCACGGCGCCGACGCGGCGCCGACGCGCGACGAAGAGGCCGAATCCATCGCCGACGACGACGACCCGCTGACGGTCGCGAACCATTGGCTGCGCGGCTCCGGTCGCGGCGAACTGCGACGCGCGCTCGGCCTGGCCGACGACGGCGTCCTGCGCTGGCAGCACGCGTTGCAGCGCGCGGCGCTGCCCGCCTACCTGAGCGCCATCGTCGCCGCGACGCTCGCCGTCGTCGCCTGGATGCTCGTCCGCCACAGCGACGCGCTGGCGCCCGCAGCGATCACGCCCTGGCTCGCCGCGCTGGCCGCGGCCTTGCTGGTCTTCCCGGCATCGGAGGCGGTCGTCGCGATCGTCAACCGGCTGATCAGCGAGTCGTCGCGACCGGAGCGCCTGCCGCGCCTGGCCTTCGCGTCCGGCATCACGCGCGAGCATCGGCCGATGGTGGCGATCCCGGCGATGCTCACGTCGCCGAACTCCGGTCACGAGCTCGCCCACGACCTGCAACTGCACTACCTCGCCAATCCCGAGGTTTACGCCCAGTTCGCCCTCCTCACCGACTGGGTCGACGCCGAGTCTTCCAGCACGGCTGCGGACGCGGCATTGCTGGCGAGCGCCGTCGCCGCGATCGAGCGGCTCAACGTGCTTTATCCGACTCCCGCCGACGACCCGCCTCGTTTCATCGTGCTGCACCGCGAGCGGCGCTTCTCGGCGTCGGAGAAGCGCTGGATCGGCTGGGAGAGGAAGCGCGGCAAGCTCGAGCAGCTTGTCGGCTTGCTCGCCGAAGACGGCGCGAGTCCGTTCTTCGATCTCGGCCGCACGTCGACGGTCGCCGCAGGGACGCGCTACGTCGTCACGCTCGACAGCGACACGCGCCTGCCGCCGGGGCGCCTGCGCGATCTCGTCGGCGTGGCCGCGCATCCCCACAACCAGCCGCGCCTGTCGGCCGACGGCAGGCGGGTCGAGCACGGCTACGGCATCCTGCAGCCGCACGTCGCGACGCCGTTGCCCGACCCCGAGCAAGTGACTCTCTACCACTGGCTCTTCGCCGGCCAGCCGGGCATCGATCCCTACAGCACAGCCAGCTCGGAGGTCTACCAGGACGTCTTCGGCGAAGGCACGTTCGCCGGCAAGGGACTGATCCACGTCAAGGCGATGCACGCCGTCCTCGGCGGCCGGCTGCCGCAGGGCGCGGTGCTGAGCCACGACTTGCTCGAGGGATCGGTGGCGCGTTGCGCCGCGGTCACCGACGTCACGGTGATCGAGGATGCTCCCTTTCACGCCGACGTCGCTGCCTCGCGTGTGCACCGCTGGACCCGCGGCGACTGGCAGCTCCTGCCGTTCCTGCTTCACGCAGGGCGGTGGCGGCTGCGCGCGATCAACCGCTGGAAGATGCTCGACAACCTGCGTCGCTCGCTGGTCGCGCCGATGTCGCTCGCGCTGCTCGTGTTCGCGCTGGCGAGCGGCACCGTGTCGCCGTGGGCGGCGCTGGCGCTGGTCGCGTTCGCCTTTGCCGGCGGACCGCTGATGGGCGCCCTCGCCGGGCTCGCGCCGAGCCGCGACGACATCGCCAAGATCCACTTCTACCGCCAGGCCTTCGCCGATCTCGGCCGTGCGCTGGCGAGCGGCGCGTGGCTGCTGGCGCAGCTGCTGCAGCTGGCGCTGATGGCGATCGACGCGATCGTGCGCGCGCTCTATCGCCTTGTCGTCAGCCGGCGCGGCCTGCTCGAATGGACCACCGCCGCCGCCGCCCAGGCCGCCGCCACGACCGATCTCGTCGCCCTGATCCGCAAGCACTGGGGCCCGCCGCTCGTGGCCGCGCTGCTCTGGATCGGCCTCTTGGCGGGCGGCACGGCGTTTCCCGCGCTCGCGTCGCTGCTCTGCCTCACCTGGGCACTGGCGCCGGTGTGGACGTGGTGGGTGAGCCGGGCGCGGCCGCGGCGCCGCATCGACGCGCTCTCGCTCGCCGACCGCGGCTTCCTGCACGACGTCGCCCGCGACACCTGGCGCCTCTTCGAGCGCTGCGTCGGCGAGGAAGACCGCCATCTGCCGCCCGACAACCTGCAGGTCACGCCCAACGACATCGTCGCCCACCGCACGTCGCCGACCAACATCGGCCTCTACCTGCTCGGCACGGCGTGCGCGAACCGCTTCGGCTGGATCGGCGGCGTCGAGACGATCGAGCGCATGGAAGCGACGCTGGCGACGCTCGCGACGATGCAGCGCCATCGCGGCCACTTCCTGAACTGGTACGACACCTGCACCGCCGAGCCGCTCAACCCGCAATACGTCTCGACCGTCGACAGCGGCAACCTGTGCACGCACCTGCTCGCCGTCGCCGAGGCCTGCATCGCGATCTCCGCGGCGCCGCTCGACGCCGCCGCGCAGGGCCGCGCACTGCGTGCATCCGGAGCGCGGATCGCGGCATTGCGCGTCGCCGCCGGCGCGACGATCGGCGGCAGCGCGACCGGCGGCATCCTGGCGATGCGCTTGCCGCTGGCCGAGATCGCGAACGACGCCGGCCGCGTCGCGACGCTGGTCGAGGCCGCGATCGCCGAGACCGCGGCATCGGCGCAGACCGGCACCGACGACGTCGCGCCCACGCCGTTGCAGCAGCTCGGCTGGGCGTTCGCGGACCACCTCGCAACGATGCGTTCGGCGCTGCGCGACGCGGCCGCCGCCGGATTCGCCGGCGCGCTGTCGGCACGGCTGCACCGCATCGCCGCGACCTGCCGCACGCTCGCGGAAGAGCCCGACTTCAGCTTCCTGTTCGACCGGAAGCGGCGCCTCTTCCACATCGGCTTTCGGATTGCCGAGTACCAGCTCGACAGCGGCTTCTACGACCTGCTCGCCTCCGAGGCGCGGGCCACGGGCCTGTGGTCGATCGCCAAGGGCGACGTGCCGGCGGCGCACTGGTCGGCGCTCGGCCGCCCGTTCTATGCCGTCGGCGAGCTCGCCGGACTGCGCTCGTGGTCGGGCTCGATGTTCGAGTACCTGATGCCGACGCTGATCCTCGAGGAGCCGTGGGGCAGCGTCCTGCACAGTGCAGCGCAGGCGGCCGTGCACGAGCACATCGCCTTCGCGCGCGAGCGCCACGTGCCGTGGGGCATCTCGGAGTCGGCGTATGCGGCCAGCGACCACACCCTCGCTTACCAGTACGCGCCGCAAGGCGTGCCGCGACTCGCGCTGCGCCGCACGCCCGCCGACGAACTGGTGATCGCGCCCTACGCGACGGCGCTTGCGGCGCAGGTCGCGCCGCACCGCGCCGCCGCCAACCTGCGCGGGCTCGAGGTGGCGCGTGCGCGCGGCCGCTACGGCTTCATCGAGGCGCTCGACTTCACGCCTTCGCGCCAGTCCGGTGCCGAGGGCGTCGTCCGCGTCAGCACCTTCATGGCCCACCACCAGGGCATGAGCATCGTCGCGCTGGCGAACGTGCTGCTCGCCGGCGAGCCGCGCTGCTGGGGCATGGGCGACCCGCGCATCGAGGCCGTCGCGTCGCTTCTGCACGAGCGCGCGCCGCGCGAGGTGCCTCCGCTGCGCGAGCCGCCGGCGAGCGTGACGTCGGGGCTGCTGCAGCGGCGCGCGCCCGGCATGTTCCGCGAAGTCACGCCGGGCATGAACGCGATCGAGCCGACGCACCTGATGTCGAACGGCCGCTACGCAGTCGCGCTGCGTGCCAACGGCGCGGGCCAGAGCCGCTGGGGCGACGTCACCGTCTCGCGCGCACGCGATGACGCGCTGCGCGACGCGTTCGGCTGGTTCTTCCACCTGCGCTGGGACCGGCAGCCGCGTCCGATCTCACTGACCCAGCATCCGGCGCCGGATCCGGCCGCGCATTACCACAGCAGCTTCCACGCCGACCGCGTCGCCTTCGCCGCGACCTGGCCCGAGATCGAGGCGACGACGACGGTGTGGGTGAGCCCGGAGGACGACATCGAGTTCCGCCGCGTCGTCCTGCACAACTGCGGCGACCGCACGCTCGACCTCGAGCTGATGTCGTCGTTCGAGGTGACGCTCGCCGAACAGCGCGCCGACGAGTCGCATCCGGCCTTCTCGAACCTCTTCATCAGCGCCGAATGGCAGGCGCAGCACCAGACGCTGGTCTTCGTGCGCAAGCCCCGCCTGCCCACCGACAAGCAAGTGCTCGCGGCCAACTTCCTGGCCGAGGTCGAGCCGGCCGGCGTCGCGGTCCGGGTTCAGGTCGACCGCCGGCGCTGGCTTGGCCGAAACCGCGAGTCGAGCCATCCGCTCGCCTCCTTCGACGAGCTGCCGACGCCGACCAACGACGGCTCGGCGTCGACACTCGACACCGGCCTCGATCCGGTCTCGGCGTTCTCGGTGCGGGCGCAGATCCCGGCCAACGGCAAGGTCCGGCTCACCTTTTGCACCGCGGTCGCCGACAACGCGACGACGCTGCGCGCGGTGATCGACAAGTACCGCCAGCTCGGCAACATCGAGCGCGCATCGCTGATGTCGGCGACCCTCACCGGCATCCGGATGCGCGAGATGCGCATCAACGCGGAGAACTTCGCGGCGATCCAGACGCTCTCGACCACGCTCGCGCTGTCGCTGAGCCGAACGCACCTGAAGCTCTCCGAAGGCAGCGACGTCTGCGACAGGCGCCTGCTCTGGCGCTACGGCATCTCGGGCGACCGGCCGATCGTGCTCGTCTCCGCCGGGGTCGCGCAAGGCCTCGGCCTGCTGCGCTCGCTGGCGCAGGCTCTGCGGCTCTGGTCGTGGGGCGGGGTCGCCTGCGATCTGGTCGTCATCAACTTCGAGCCCGCGTCGTATCTGATGGAAGTCCATCGCGCGATCACGACCCTGAAGGAAGCGCATGTCTCGGCGATCACGGCGCAGCCGGGCTGTGCCGACACGGGCTTCTTCCTGCTCCAGTCGAGCGACCTGCACGGCGACGAGGTCTCGACCCTGCGCGCGCTGGCACGGGCGCGCTTCAGCGCCGACGGCCGGCCGCTCGCACACCACGTGCAGGAGCTGGCCGACCTGCACGAGCGCGCCTTCGAGGACCGCCAGGCGATCTCCTGCGCGACGCTGACGGGCGAGATGGGCGCCGAGATCGTGCCGCGCCATCCGAGCGGCGACTTCGCCGCGGCCGGTGGCGAGTTCCGCTTCGACGTCGGCGCGCTCCTCAGGCCGGCGCGGCCGTGGGTCAACGTCCTCGCCAACCCGGGCTTCGGAGCGCAGATCAGCGAAGCGGGCGGCGGCTACACCTGGGGCCAGAACAGCCGCCTGAATCAGCTCACGCCGTGGTCGAACGACGCGATCGGCGACGGCTGCGGCGAATGGTTCCTGCTCCAGGACCTGCGCACGCAGCAGGCCTGGAGCGTGACGGCGTCCGCGGCCGGCGACGCCGAAGCGCAATACCGCGTCGCGCACGGCCAGGGCTACAGCGTCATCAGCCACCACCACGGCGCGCTCGAGGTCAACGCCACCTGGTGCGTCGACGACGAGAGCGCCGTCAAGCAGGTGCGCATCCGGCTCGTCAACCGCGGTCACCGCACGATGCAGCTGCGCCTGGTCGGCATCGCCGAATGGATCCTCGGTGCGCAGCGCAGCGACCGCGCGAGCACCTTCACGGCGATGGCAAGTGTCGACGCCGCGCCGGGCGGCGACGCCGCGTCATCCAGCGCGCAGAGCGCCGACGAAGGCGGGCGCGCCACCGTCCTGTTCTGCACCCAGCGCGACCGCTCCGCGGGCTTCGGCGGCGGCACCGCCTTCTTCGCGCTCGCCGGCGACCGCGAGGATCTCACCGACTGGACCTGCGACCGGCGCGAGATGTTCGACGCGCGCGGCCGGGCCATCGTCCCGGACCACTTCGGCAATGCCAGCGGCTGCGCGCTCGATCCGTGCGCCGCGCTGTCGACGCGCATCGTGCTGCGCGCCGGAGAGACGATCGACCGCACCTTCCTGCTCGGCTACGCGCCGACGGCCGACGGTGCGCGCGCCCTCGCGGCGCGCGCCGCGGCCGTGCCGGCGCTGCGTCGCCTGCACCGCGTGCGCGCTCGCTGGGACGAGCTGCTCGGCACGGCCGTCGTGCGCACGCCCGATCCGCTGTTCGACGCGATGGTCAACCGCTGGCTGCTGTACCAGACGATCGCCTGCCGGCTCTACGCACGTGCGGGCTTCTACCAGGCGGGCGGCGCCTACGGCTTTCGCGACCAGCTCCAGGACTCGCTCGCCCTCGCCGGCCCGGCGCCCGCGTTGCTGCGCGCCCAGATCGTGCTGGCAGCATCGCGCCAGTTCGCGGCCGGGGACGTGCAGCACTGGTGGCACGCGCCCACCGGCGCCGGCGTGCGAACCCATTTCTCCGACGACCTGCTCTGGCTGCCGTACGCCTGCTCCCACTACCTGCAGGCGACCGGAGACGCGACGATCCTCGACGAGCAGGTGACCTTCCTCGAAGGCGCCGGCATCCCCGAGGGCGCCGAGGACGCGTACTACGTGCCGACGGCGAGCGACGACACCGCGAGCGTGTTCGAGCACTGCGCGCGCACCATCGACCGCAGCCTGCCGGTGGGCGCGCACGGCCTGCCGCTGATGGGCACCGGCGACTGGAACGACGGCATGAACCGGGTCGGCCATCAGGGCAAGGGCGAGTCGGTGTGGCTCGCCTGGTTCCTGTGCGACGTCGTCGAGCGTTTCGCGCCGGTCGCCGAGGGACGCGGCGAGGCCGAGCGCGCAGCGCGCTGGCGCGATGCGTCGCGCGGCTGGCGCGACGCGCTCGAATCCTCAGGCTGGGACGGCGACTGGTACCGCCGCGCCTTCTTCGACGACGGCTCGCCGCTCGGCTCGGCCAGCAATGCCGAGTGCAGGATCGACCTGATCGCGCAGTCGTGGGCCGTGCTCTCGGGCGCGGCGCCCGCGGACCGGGCGCGCGAGGCGATGGTCGCGCTCGACCGCGACCTCGTCGATCGCGAAGCCGGGCTGATCCGGCTCCTCGATCCGCCGCTCGCCGACGCCGAGCCGAGCGCGGGCTACCTCCAGGCCTACCCGAAGGGCGTGCGCGAGAACGGCGGCCAGTATTCGCACGCCGGCGTCTGGGCACTGATGGCGCAGGCCGCCCTCGGTGACGGCGACGCGGCCTACCGCTACTTCACGTGCCTCAGCCCGGCGCACCGCGCGCTCCATCCGAGCCACGGCGGGCGCTACGAGATCGAGCCCTACGTGATGGCTGGCGACGTCTACACCGCGCCGCCGTATGTCGGCCGCGGTGGCTGGAGCTGGTACACCGGCTCGGCAGCGTGGATGCAGCGCGCCGCGATCGAATCGATGTTCGGCCTGTCCCGGCGCGGCGACGTGTTCGACGTCAAGCCGTGCCTGCCGTCGGCGTGGGGCCAGGCCGAGCTGCGCCTCGCGCACGAGGGCAAGGTCGCGCGGCTGCTGTTCGCGCGCGTCGGCCAGACCGCGCCCGAGGAGCATGCAGCCGCACTGTCCGCACGGCTGCTGCGTCCGGGCGAGCCGCTGCGCTGGTCGATGCTCGACGCGAGCTCCACGTGGCTCGTGGTCATCGGCGTCGAGAGCGCGGACGCCCATCTCGCCGACGAGACCGCCACGCTCGCCGGCGGGAAGTGACGGGCGGTCACGCAGCTGTCCTACACCTCTGCACGCGGCGCTCCGATGCCCTGTCCGGAGCACGAGCGATACATTTTTTCTCCAGTGTGAACGAGACCGCGGCCCGTCCGGGACCGGGCCCGTCAAAGGAGAAGCACATGCTGAAGTGGGCCCTCATCTTCGCCGTCGTCGCGCTTGTCGCAGGCTTGTTCGGCTTCACCGGGATCGCCGCCGGCGCTGCCGGGATCGCCAAGATCCTGTTCGTCGTCTTCCTCGTCCTCTTCGTCGCCGTGCTTCTCTTCGCCCTCCTCGGGGCCAAAGCCATCGCCGATCGATAGTCACGGAGCACCGTCATGAACGACATCACCGACCTTCAGAACCTCCAGCCTCAAGGCGAGCGTCTCCAGCTCGACGAGGACGCCCTCGAAGCAGCCAAGCGCAGTCTCGAGAAGGGTGCCGTCACGCCAAGCTACGGCCCATGGCGCGAGGACATCATCAGGCTGCTGAACGACGCGCTCGCCACGGAGATCGTGTGCACGCTGCGCTACAAGCGCCACTACTTCACCGCCAAGGGCGTCGCATCGCCGAAGATCGCGGAAGAGTTCCTGGTCCATGCCAACGAGGAGACGGCGCACGCCGACATGCTTGCCGAGCGCATCGTCCAGTTGGGCGGCGAGCCTGATTTCTCGCCGACGACGCTTATGGAGCGCAGCCATGCGGACTACGACGGCTCGGCAGATCTTCAGGCCATGATCCGCGCCAACCTCATCGCCGAGCGCGTCGCCATCGAGGCCTACTCGCAGATGATCACGCTGATCGGCGACAAGGACTCGTCGACACGCCGCATCCTCGAATCCATCCTCAGCCAGGAGCAGGAGCACGCGGACGAGCTGAGCGACTGGCTCACGGACTGAACATGCGTGCCGATCGCGCCGTCGGTGCGGCGTTCGCCGCGATGGTGATCGCGTCGGTGTCGAGCTGTGCCGCGCCGCGCGGCATCGACTCGATCGGCGGCTACGTCGACGACTCGTCGATCACGAGCACGGTCAAGTCGCGCATGGTCGAGGACACGACCGTCGATTCACGGGCGATCGCGGTGGAGACCACGAACGGCAACGTGATGCTCTCGGGCGTCGCCCGGACGACCATCGAGAAGAGCACCGCGGAAAGCATCGCGATCAAGGTGCGCGGCGTGAAATCGCTTGAGAACAACATCGTCGTCAAGCCCTGACGACCAGCGCCCGATCGGCGCTCAGGCCGGGCCGTCGGCGGCCGGACACTTCGGCGGCTCGCCGCGTCTCATCGCCGCCATCGCGGCGCCGACGCCGTCCGACAGGCGCGACACCGCGCGTCGATGCGCTTCGGCCAGCGCGGCGAGCGATCCGGCAGACGGCTCCCGGATGAACCATTCGCAATGCGCTGTCGTGATCGACGGCATCGCCGAAGGCGACACCGGTGCGATCGTCCACGAGCCTTCCATCCGCGCTTCGCGACCGGGCAGCGAGTCGAAGCGACGCACATCGATGTCGACGCGCAGCGCGCTGGCCGCAGCCCCGGCGACGTGGCGCAGCTCCACGACGCCATAGCGAACGATCAGGGTTTCGAGCACGGCCTGGCGCAACTCGTCGCGCAGCGGGCTCGCCCAGCGCTCCTGCTCGAGCGAGGTCAGGGAGCCATCGGGCAGCTGCACCAGCCACTGCGGCTGATCCACCTGTGACGGCATGCGCACCGGGTCGAGCACGACGGCGAGCGGCGCGCCGGACGGCGGACGGGCACGGGCGGCGTCGACCGGCGCGACGTCGCCGGGCATCAGCGAGTGCAGGTGCACGACCGGCGTCGTCGTGCTGCAGCCGGCCACCGCCGCCAGCAACGAGGCCGACAGCGCCAGCCGCAGCCCGTGGCGGGCGCTTCGCGAATCGAAAGAACGTCGGCGCATGCGGGGCCTCAGCGTGGCGGTACGGGCGGGTCGGCGGGCTTGCCGCGCAGCAGCGACTCGGGATGCTGCTGCAGGTAGTCGGAGAGCACGCGCAGTGCCCGCGCCGTGCGCTGCAGCTCCTGCAGGGTGTCGTCGAGGCCGCGCTGCACCGGCGCGTTGGCGTCGATGACGTTGCGGTCGAGGCTGTCGAGCGAGGTCTGCGCCCGCGCGAGCGTGCGCTGCACCTCGGCCAGCGCCTTCTGCGCTTCCGGCGTGAGGCGCGTGATCGCGTTGCTCGTGCTCGAGAGCGTCGTGCGCAGGTCACGGCCGATCTCCTCGAACGGGATCTTGCTGATCTTGTGGACGATCTCGGCAATCTGCGGCTGGATCTCGCTCAGCGTGCCCGGCGTCGTCGGCAGGCGCACGGAGCCGTCGGCGGCGACCGTCGCGGCCGACGCGACCGTCGTCGTGCCGGGAACGAAGTCGAGGGCGACGAAGAGCTGGCCGGTGAGCAGGTTGCCGGTGCGCAGCTGCGCCCTGAGCCCGTTCGACACCAGCCGCTGCAGCACGACCTTGTCGCCGCCGCCGGCGTCCTTCATCAGCGCCGTGCGCACCGATCCGAGCCGCAGCGGATAGATGTCGGCGACGACCTCGACCGGGAAGCGCTTGCGCATGCCGTCGTACTGCAGCGCGACCCCGCGCACGCGGCCGATGTCGACGCCGAGCAGGTCGACCGCCGCGCCCGGCGCGAGGCCGCGCGCCGATTGGTCGAAGACCATGCGCACGGTGACCGCGTCGCCGTCGGGCGGCGCGAGTGCCGAGCGCCGGTCGGAGAACAGGCGAAAGACGGTGAGCTCGGGCGCCATCGCGACGCGTGGCGCGTCGGGCGGCGAATCGAAGGCGATGCCGCCGGCGAGTATCGAGGCCAGCGTCTGGGTGTTGACGCTGAGGCCGCTCGAATTGAGCGTGAGGTCGATGCCGCTGGCGTTCCAGAAGCGCGAGTCGCGCGACACCAGCTTCTGGTAGGGCGCCTCGACGAAGATCTTCATCGACAGCTCGTCGCGGTCGGGATCGAGCGTGTAGCCGACGACGCGGCCGACCGGCGTGCGCTTGTGGAAGACCGGCGAGCCGACGTCGAGCGAGCCGAGGTCGTCGACCTTGAGGACGTAGACCGAGCCCGGCTCGCCGCGCAGCACGAAGGGCGGCGCCTCGAGGCCGACGAACTCGTTGCGCGAATCGGTCGAGATGCCGGCGTCGGTGCCGATGTACGCGCCCGAGAAGAGCGTGCCGAGACCGCTGATGCCGGCGGTACCGATGCGCGGGCGCACGACCCAGAAGCTCGTGTCCGCGACGGCGAACTTGGCCGCGGAGCGGTCGAGCTGGACGACGACGACGACGCGCTTCCTGTCGTCGCGCAGGCTCACCGACACGACCTTGCCGATGATGACTTCCTTGTAGCGGACCTCGGTCTTGCCGGCCTCGACGCCGTCGGCGGACTTGAACTCGATCTCGACCCGCGGGCCGGTGAGGAACACCGATCGCACCAGGAGCGATGCGGCGATGGCGATCGCCACCAACGGCACCAGCCAGACGAGCGAGACGTTCCAGCGCCTGGCCTTCTCGATGCGCGGCAGCGGCGGCGCCCCGTCGGCCGCGGCAGCGGACGCGGGCGGCACCGTCGGCGGCGCGGGCGCCGGCGGCTCAGGCGGGGTCGGGTCGGCCATCGGCGAGAGGCTCCTGCCAGATCATCTTGGGGTCGAACGACCAGGTCGCGAGCAGCGTCAGCACGACCACGGCCGCGAACGCCAGCAGGCCGGGTCCGGCCTCGACGTTGGCGAGCGGCCCGAAGCGCACCGTCGCCGCGAGCAGGACGACGACGTAGACGTCGAGCATCGACCAGTGGCCGACGGTCTCGACCAGCCGGTAGAGCCGTGCCCGCTCGAGCCGGCGCCAGTCGGGCTTGCTGCGCACGGTCCACGCGAGCAGGCCGAGGACGCTGATCTTGAGTACCGGCACGGCGATGCTGGCAATGAAGACGATGATCGCCAGGCCGTACGAGCCGTCGAGCCAGAGCTCGTGGATGCCGCCGAGCAGGGTGTGCTCGTCGCGCTGCAGGGCCGACGTCGTGAACATCACGGGCAAGGCGTTGGCGGGGACGTAGAGCACGGCCGCGGCCGCGACACAGGCCCAGGTGCGCTGCAGCGCGAAGGGCTTGGCCGAGCGCAGCACGTGCCCGCAGCGAGAGCAGCGCTGGACGAGCTCGCCCCGGCCGTCGGCGAGAGCGTTGGTCGAGACCAGGCCGCAGCTCTCGCAGCCGAGGAGCGCGGGCTGGCGCATCGCGACGGCGCGGTTCATCGGATGCTCCACCAGAGGTGCTTGAGCCCGGCCGACTCGATCGCCGCGAACAGCACCGTCATCGCGCCGAGGGCGAACAGGCCCGGCCCGGGCGAGGCATCGGCGAGCGCGGCGAGGCGCACCAGCGAGAGCAGCACGCCGACCGTGAAGACCTCGACCATGTTCCACCGCCCGGCCTGGTGCAGCGCGCGCACGCACCAGGCGAAGCCGGGGACCTTCTTGCCCAGCGAGAGCGGGAACAGCACGTACAGGCGCAGGGCGATGAATGCCGCGGGAGCGACCAGCGCCGTGAGGGCAGCGACGACGGCGACGACCGGCGTGCCGCTCTGCCAGGCATCCCAGATCGCGGCCGGCAGCGTGGTGGTCTCCGAGCCGCCGCGCAGGCTGAGCGACAACAGCGGCGTGTTGACGGCCATCAGGTAGGCGGCCGCAGCCGCGACCGTGAGGGCGAGGACGGCGTCGATCGAGAGCCGGTGCGGCCGGCCGAGGACTGCCTCGCAGCGCGAGCAGTGCGATGTCTCGCCCCGTGCCACCGGCAGCCACCGGTGCGCCAGACCGCACTCCTCGCAAACCACCAGGGAGTCTTCGACCCGACTCATCCGCATCCAGGGCAAGGTGCGAAGGGGCGCGGCTGCACTCCCTCGGGGCCGGAGCCCGCGGCGATTATCACGGGACGCAGCGCGTCGCGGGACGAGCCGTGGTCAGGAGCCGGATCTGACGAGGGATGCGACGTTGCGGCCTTGCGTCGGCAACGCAGACGTCGCCCTCGATTTCGCAGTGCCGGCGCCGTCGGCGCGGTGGCGCGAGGCGCGGTCGACCGCGCCGCTGACCGTCGAGTAGAAGAGGAGCAGCAGCACCAGGATCGCCAGGGTGCCAGTCGCGAGGAAGCCGTTGCGGATCACCAGGCCTTGTCGTTCGCTCATCGGTCTCACCTTGACCAGCGGGCAGTAAGGCGGGGCATGGGCTGCGATCGCTGCCGCTGCCTGTGGCGCGGCTGATCCCGGCGGGGCTTGCTGGATCTGAAAGCGGGGGCGACCGACCCCGACCGGACTGGCACCTCGATCATCGCCGTCGGCGAGGAGTTGAAGAACCAGCGCAGGAAATCGTTCCAGCGGGCCAGACGGGTCGAAGGCGCATCCGGTTCCATGGGTGCGACCTTAGCCACGACCCGGAGCCGGCACAGCCGGGCGGGCACCGCTCCGTGCGTCGGACGCTGCCTACAGCGCAAACGACAGGACGCTTTCCTACAGGGCTCGCGCCACTGGTCGGACGCGGTGCGGGCACGCATCGTGCGACCATTTCGCACCGGTTCACTCGGAACCTGGGAGTGCTTTCACATGCTGATCCGAATCGGTTACGACATCGAGCTCGCCGTCGCCACGCCGATGGCTCTGCTCTACCTCCTTCGCGTGCACCCGTCGCGAGCGCACGACCTGGTCGCCCCAGAGAACGTGCAGGTGAGCGGGGGCCTGGTGCCCGAGGAGTACATCGACACCTTCGGCAATCACTGCGGGCGCATCAACGTGCCGCGCGGCATGGAGACGGTGCGCATCACCAACGACGCGCTCATCCGCGACCCGGGCGAGCTCGATGTCGTCAACGCCGACGCGCGCCAGCACGACCCGACCGAGCTGCCCGTCTCCACCCTGCAGTTCCTGTTGCCGAGCCGCTACTGCGAGGTCGACAGCGAATTGCTCGGCTTCGCCTGGAACCAGTTCGGCGGCACGGCGCCGGGCTGGCCGCGCGTCCGCGCGATCTGCGATTTCGTGCACCAGCACCTACAGTTCAATTACAAGACCGCCCGCCCGACGCGCACCGCGCTCGATGCGTTCCGAGAGAAGGAAGGCGTCTGCCGCGACTTCACGCACCTGGCGATCACGCTCTGCCGCTGCATGAACATCCCCGCGCGCTACACGACCGGCTACCTGGGCGACATCGGCGTGCCCTACGCCGGCCAGATGGATTTCAGCGCCTGGTTCGAGGTCTTCCTCGGCGATCGCTGGTACACCTCGGACGCGCGTCACAACGTGCGCCGCATCGGCCGGATCATCCAGGCGATCGGCCGCGATGCCGGCGACGTGCCGATCACGATGTGCTTCGGCCCGAGCACGCTGCTGCGCTTCGACGTCGTCACCGACGAGGTCGTCGACCCCGCCGCCCTGGCCGCCGCGGCCTGACGCGGCGCCTTTCACCGTCCGCACGAAGGAGATTCCCATGAGCACCCCCACCGACAAGGACCAGGTCCAGGGCGAAGGCGACTACGACGCCGCGCGCCGCTACGACAAGGCGAGCCGCGAGTTCGCCGAATCCGGCAAGGTCCAGCCTGCGGCACACGACGCCGCGCCCGCCACCGAGAGCGAAGCGAAGGACCTGGAACGGGCCGAAGCCGAAGGCATGTCGCACTCGAAAGGCGAAGGCCCGCTCGTCAGCGCGAAGCGCAAGGCCTGACGGCCGGGCTCGCGACGGCGGCGCCTACGGGCGAGCGCCTCAGCGGCGCGCCGTCGAGGCGCCCGCGGCAGCCGCGAGAGGCGGCACCCGGGTCGAGGCCGGAGTCTTCACCGCCGCCGGGATCGCTCCGCTGGTGCGTGCCAGCGCGGCGCAGTTCTCGTCGGCCTTCGACGCTTCGCCCGTCGATCCGGGATCGATGAACGGGATGATCGCGGCGAGCGGATTCAGCAGCGCCAGCAGCGCGGCCGCCCCGACCTTCCCAGCGAGCTTGCCAAGCTCGAGCGACACCGCCGGCTTGCCGAACGTCCCCTTGACGTGCACGGGCGTCCGCAGCGTGAGCGGGCTGAAATTCTTCGGCGAGACGACGGCGCGCAAGTCCAGACTCTCGTCGCGGAGCGACAGGCTGCCATCGATCCAGACCGTCGTCACGTCGGTGTTGATGACGAACACCTTCGGCCGAGCGACGCCCTTGACCACGTCGAGATCCACGACGTTGCAGGCGATCGGCAGCGCCTGATCGCCCTTGACCACTATCCCGAGCGCCTGGGCGACGTCGAGGCCCGCGGCTTCGATCGCGAGGTGCGAGATCGCCGCATCGCGCATGTGCATGCGGATGTCGCCGTCCAGACTGCCGAGGATCTCGGCGGTCGAACGTCCCTGCCCTTTGACCTTGACGAGCGCGTCGAGCTTGCCTGACAGGTAGGGCGGCTGCTTCTCGTCGCGCTTCAGTCGCAGCCACTGTGCGAGGTTGACACCGAGGAAGCGCATGTCGGCCGTCCAGAACGCCTTGTCGGCGCGGCCGTCGAGCTGGAGGTAGCCGAGGAGGCGACCTTGCGCCGTCACGCCTTCGATGTCGGCGAGCGTCAGCACGCCGTCGGCCAGGAGCAGATGGACGCGCGCCGGCCGGAGCGGCTCGATCACGTCGGTGCCCGGATCGAAGGTGCCGACCTCGGCGAGGACGTTGGCGTCCATCACCCGCAGCGACGGCAGGTCGAACTTCTTGTCGGGGATGACGCGGCCCGCCGCGGCAGTCGGCGCGGCTTTGCCGCTGCCCTTGACGGGCGTGCCGACCGCGGGACCAAGGTCGGCCAGCGCCAGTCGGGAGCCGCCGATACGCCCGGAGAGCAGCGGAACCTTGCGCCGCGTGTCGTACGTGAAAGCACCGTTGAGCTGACTCGTGCCGATGGTGGCAGTGTCGAACACCGCCTTCCAGAGCCCGGTCTCCTTGACGAGAAAACCTGTCGTCTTGAACGGCGGCGTCGTCGGCAAGGTGATGCCGAGCGGATCGCCAGCCGCGGCGAGCGACTGCCCGGCAAGAGTGAACCTGCCTCTGAGCGCCGCGAAGTGCAGCGGGTCGGTCGTGCTGCCGTCGAAGCTCAGGTCGGCACGGCCGATCGTCGCGCGCAGGCCCAAGGGCTGCGCCCGCGCTTCGGCGCCTTCGGCGAGGAAGCCGAGCACGCCGGCGGTGCGCAGGTCGATCTTCACTGGAAAATTGCGGTACTGCCCGGTCGCGTTCAGGCGCAGGCCGCTCTCGCCAGCGGCCAGACGCACACTCTGCGCCGGCCCGGACGCGCCCGCCGCGCCGCCGGCGCGCACGAAGATGCCGTTGCCCGAGCCGGCGATCGCCGGCGCGCTCGCGGCGGCGGACGATGCTCCGGCGATCGCCTCGCTGCTGCTCGCAGAACCGATCGCCGCGGGCGTGTCGCGGCTGCCGTCGCTGAGGGCGAAGCGGGCGTCGATCCCGGCCGGCAGGATGTCGTCGACGTAGAGCAGGTGCCCGTCGCCGACGCGCAGGACGCCGAACGTCGGCAAGGCCGTCGGCTTGTCGCCGTCGTCGGCGGTCTTCTTCGGGCCGAACTGCCACGAGGCGCGACCGTCGGCAGCGCGTTGGAGCAGGCCGTCCAGCTCGCTCGCCTCGAGGACGGCGACGTGCAGCGGCCCGCCGCGCCAGGCGCGCCAGAGGTCCAGGTAGCCGAGCCTGAGGCGCACGTTGCGCGCGAGCAGCATGTGCGGCGCCGGACTCCACGCCGGCGCGCCGATCTCGATCGAGTCGGCCCGCACGCGCACGCTGCCGAGGAGCCCGATGTGGACGCCCGACGGCGTCGCCGGGTCATCGCCGAAGACGACCTTGCGGTCGAGCGTCTTCGCGAGCTCTCGCTGCACCGGGCCGACCAGGAAGGGCCAGCCGAGCGCCTCGCACACGCCGATCGCCACGACCAGCGCCATGGCGGTTCCGATCACGAGCAGCGGCCAGCGGACGCCTGCGCGCCAGGACGCGAGCGGATTAGTCATGTGACCATTGTCGGGAGCGAGCGACGCCGCTCCATCGGTGCGGACCGGCGGGCACTGTGGGCTCGCTCCTACACCCGGTGCGCCTGGGCGTGGGGATTGAGGAGCGTCGGCGGCGCGGTGGTCGCCGCCGGGTCGAGCATGCAGATCAGGTTCTGCGCCGCCAGCCCGGCCATCGCCCGGCGCGTCGCACTGCTGGCGCTCGCGATGTGCGGCGTGAGCACGACGTTCTTCAGCGCCAGCAGATCGGGATGCACGTTCGGCTCGTCCTCGAAGACGTCGAGCCCGGCCGCTGCGATCCGCCCGTCGCGCAGGGCGGCGGCCAGGGCGCCGTCGTCGACGATGCCGCCGCGCGCGATGTTGACCAGCGTCGCGGTCGGCTTCATCAGCGCCAGCTCGCGCGCGCCGACGAGGTGGTGCGACGCGGCGCTGTACGGCACGACGATCACGAGGTGATCGCAGTCGCGCAGGAGGTCCTCGCGGGAGACGTAGCGCGCACCAAGCTCCGCCTCGATCGCGGCGTCGAGGCGCGAGCGGTTGTGATAGATCACCTTCATCCCGAAGCCGAGTGCGCCGCGCCGTGCCACGCCCTGGCCGATGCGACCCATGCCGAGGACGCCGAGCGTCGAACCGTGGACGTCGCTGCCGGCGAAGAGGTCGATGGTCCACTTGGTCCAGTCGCCGCGACGCAGGAAATGCTCGCTCTCGGCGACGCGCCGCGCCGCTGCGAGCAGGAGTGCGAAGCCGAAGTCGGCGGTGGTCTCGGTGAGGACGCCGGGTGCGTTCGAGAACGTGACGCCGCGGGCGGTGCAGGCGGCGACGTCGACGTTGTTGTAGCCCACCGACATCGTCGCGACGGCGCGCAGCCTCGGGCAGCGCTCGATCACGGTCGCGTCGATCGGGTTGGTGCTCGTGATGAAGGCGCCGTCCTTGCCTTGCAGGCGCTCGATCATCTCGTCGCGGCTCCACTCGTCGTCGGCCTGGTTGGCCTCGACCTCGAAGTGCGCCGCGAGCCGTTCGAGGATCTCGGGAAAGACGCGCCGGCAGACCAGGATCGAAGGCTTCATGGCGATGGCGGTCAGGAGAGGAAGGTGGCGAAGCTCGACACCGGCTCGCGCTCGGTGACGAGGCGGTTCTCGACCGCCTGCGGGTCGGCGACGCCGAGCGACATGCCGCAGACGAGCTGCTCGTTGTCCGGCGCGCCGAGCTCGGCCATGATGATCCGGTGGAACTGCGTGAACGCCGCCTGCGGGCAGGTGTCGAGGCCGTGGCCGCGCGCCGCGACCATCACGCTCTGCAGGAACATGCCGAAGTCGAGCCAGCTGCCCTGGCGCATGACGCGGTCGATCGTGAACATCAGCCCGACCGGCGCGTCGAAGAACTTGTAGTTGCGCCGGTGCTGCGCGTGCATCCGCTCCTTGTCGGTCTTGGCGATGCCGAGCAGCGCATAGAGGTCCCAGCCGACCTTCCTGCGACGATCGATGAAGGGCGCGCGCCACTCGGTCGGGTAATAGGCGTACTCCTCGGTGTGGAGAGCGCGCTCGTCGGGATCGTCGTAGGCGGCGATCAGGCGATCCGACATCGCCTGCAGCGGCGCGCCGGTGAGCACGTAGGTCTTCCACGGCTGGGTGTTGGTGCCCGAGGGCGCGCGCGCGGCGACCTCGAGGATGCGCTCGATCGTCGCCCGCGGCACGGGCGTCGGCAGAAAGGCGCGGACGGAACGGCGCGTCGTGATCGCCTCCTCCACGGCCGAGGTCGATTGGGCGGAGACGGTCACTGGAGTTCCTTGGCGAGGGCGAGCAGGCCGGCGGGGAGCGGCACCGGACGGCGCGTCCCGCGGTCGACGTAGACGTGGGTGAAGTGGCCGCGCGCGGCGGTCTCGGGCGCACCGGCGGCGAAGATGCCGATCTCGTAGCAGATGCTCGACGCGCCGACGTGCGAGGCCGCGAGCCCGGCATCGACCGGCTGCGCAAAGGCGAGCGAGGCGAAGAAGTTGCAATGCGGCTCGACGACCAGGCCGATCGCCTCGTCGCCGGCGATGTCGAGCAGGCCCGCGCCGACGAGCGCCGAGTTCACGGCGCTGTCGAACAGGCTCAGGTAGACGACGTTGTTGAGGTGGCCGTAGGCGTCGTTGTCCATCCAGCGCGTCGTCAGCGGGACGAAGCGGCGGTAGTGCGATCGTTGCGCCGCGACCGGGCGCGCGGGCGCGGCGGACGCGGATGTGGCTGCGGCATCGCCGGCGTCGCCGGTCGGGTCTCGGGAGCTCATCGTCAGAGATTGTCGACGGCGGCGACGGCGAGGTCGCTGCGCCGATCGTCGAGCGGTCGGACCGATGCGTCCGGCACCGCGTCGCCCCAGCGGCGCCACGCGTCGATCGCGGCCTGGATCGTCGCCGCCTGGATCGCGACGGTGACGTCGAGCTCGTGGCCGTAGCCACCGGCCATGGCGAGCGCGGCCGGGATGCGGCGCGCCCCGAGCGCGGCGAGCACGCGCCGGTCGCGCTCGAGCAGGCCTGCGGCGCTCAGCTTCAGCCGGCCGAGGCGATCGCCTTCGTGCGGGTCGGCGCCGGCCAGATAGAACGCGAGCTCGAAGGGCCGCGCCGCATGCTCGCGCCAGAGCGCTGCGAGCGCAGCATCGAGCGCGGCGAGGTACTCGACATCGGCGCAGCCGTCGGGCAGCGCGACGTCGAGGTCGCTGGCCGCCTTGCGGAACGGGAAGTTCCTGGCGCCATGCAGCGAGAGCGTGAAGACGCTCTCGTCGCCGGCGAAGATCGCCGCGGTGCCGTCGCCCTGGTGCACGTCGAGGTCGACGACCGCGATCCGCAGCGATGCTTCCGATTGCAGGCGGCGCGCGGCGACGGCGACGTCGTTGAAGACGCAGTAGCCGCTGCCGCGCGCGGCCGCTGCGTGGTGCGTGCCGCCGGCGAGGTTCGCAGCGACGCCCTCGGCGAGCGCGGCGCGGGCGGCGGACAGCGTCGCACCGACGGAGCGGCGCGAGCGGTCGACCATCTCCTGGCTCCACGGAAAGCCGATCGCGCGCTGCTCGACCGCGGAGAGGCTGCCGTCGAGCACCGCGGCGACATAGTCCGGCGCGTGGACGAGCGCGAGGTCTGCCTCGCTCGCTGCGTCGGCTTCGCGCACGTCGAGGTCCGCGAGGCCGGCGACGCGCTCGCGCAGCAACCGGTACTTCGTCCGCGGGAACCGGTGCCCGGGCGGCAGCGGCAGGACGAACCGATCGGAGTGGAACGCTCGCATGGCGGCCATTGTGCAAAGGCCGGCCGGAGGCTGCTCGCCGAGCGTCCCGGAGGCGCGCTAACGCCGGTCCTAGGTCGATGCCTCTAGACCGCCGCGCCAGAGGGGTTTTCGGCTTGCAAACCCCGGGATTACCTCTATACTTCGTTTCATGTTGCAGTGCAGCATTCTTCGGACCCAGAGGGTCTGATCAATCCACCCCTTAGGAGACCCAAGATGATGACCGTTGAACAAATCGTGAGCGCCCAGAAGTCCAATGTCGAAACGCTGTTCGGCCTGACCGGCAAGGCGTTCGAAGGCATCGAGAAGCTGATCGAGCTGAACATCCAGGTTGCCAAGACCGCGATGACCGAAGCCGCCTCGACCAGCAAGGCCGCCCTGTCGGTCAAGGACGCGCAAGAGCTGATGGCCCTCCAGGCCAGCCTGATGCAGCCCGCCGCCGAGAAGGCCGCTGCCTACAGCCGTTACCTGTACGAGATCGCTGCCTCGACGGGCGCCGAAGTCACGCGCGTCGCCGAAGCGACGAGTGCCGACGCGCAAGCCAAGTTCATGTCGATCGTCGACACGGCCGTCAAGAACGCGCCGGCCGGCACCGAGAACGCCGTGGCCCTGGTGAAGTCCGCCGTCGCCGCCGCGAACAACGCGATCGAGACCGTGCAGAAGGCCAGCAAGCAAGCCGCCGAAGTCGCCGACGCGAACTTCCAGGCAATGTCGTCGACCGCCGTTCGCGCGGCCAAGTCGAAGAAGGCCTGAGCCTGGTGAGACCGGCGTCGCTTCGGCGGCGCACGAAAGGCCCGGATCCGTCCGGGCCTTTTTTTTCGCGCGTTTCCGCTGCTTGTATCGATCATCACATCAAGTGATACTTGATACATGATCGATTGGCTGCTTCTGGCCGCGACCCTGCCCAGCACACCGAGCGCGCTGCGCGTCCGGGTCTGGCGTTCGCTGCGGGCCACGGGCTGCGCACCGCTGCGTGACGGTGTCTACCTGCTCCCGGCCGACGCGCCGACGGCGCCCGACCTGCATGTGCTCGCAGCGACGATCGCCGACGCCGGCGCAGACAGTCATCTCCTCGCCCTCGAGGCGCGCGACGCAGCGCAGGAAGCAGCCTTCGTCGCGTTGTTCGATCGCGCCGCCGCCTACACCGACTATGGGGAGAAGCTGAAAGCGGCGCGGGCCACGGCGCGCCGGGCCGCGCCGGCGGAGCAGCGCCAGACCCTGCGCGCGCTCGAGCGCCAGCTCGAGGCGATCGTCGCCATCGACTTTTTTCCGGGCAAGGGCAAGGACGCCACCGAACGTGGCCTGGCGATGCTCGCGGCCGAGATCCACCGGCGCCAGTCGCCGGGCGAGCCGTTGCCGGTGGCTGGCGCGGTCGTGCGCCTGGCGCGCGAAGCTTTCCGCGGCAAGGTCTGGGCGACGCGCAAGCGTCCCTGGGTCGACCGTCTCGCGACCGCGTGGCTGGTGCTCCGCTTCGTCGACCCCGGCGCGCGCTTCGTCTGGATCGAGCCCGGCAGGAAGCCGCCGCGCGGCGCGCTCGGCTTCGACTTCGACGGCGCCCGCTTCACGCATGCCGACGACAAGGTCACCTTCGAGGTCGTCGCCGACGCCTTCGGCCTGCGCGACGACGCCGGCGTCGAGCGCGTCGGCCAGCTCGTCCACTCTCTCGACGTCGGCGGCATTCCGGTCGACGAGGCAGCCGGCGTCGAGGCGATGGTGCGGGGCCTGCACGCCCGCCACGACGACGACGATGCCTTGCTGGCTGCCGCCCTGCCGCTCCTCGACAGCCTCCACGCCGCGCTCGGCGCGTCACGATGACGACGCCCGCCGATCGCCCGGCGACGCCGACCCTGGCCAGCGCACTCGCATGGTGGCTGAAGCTCGGCTGCATCAGCTTCGGCGGCCCTGCCGGGCAGATCGCGCTCATGCACCACGAGCTCGTCGAGCGGCGCCGCTGGATCTCCGAGCAGCGCTTTCTCCACGCCCTCAACTACTGCATGCTCTTGCCCGGGCCCGAAGCGCAGCAGCTCGCGACCTACATCGGCTGGCTCTTGCACCGCACCTGGGGCGGGATCCTCGCCGGCGCCCTCTTCGTGTTGCCGTCGCTCGCGATCCTGATCGCGCTGTCGTGGGTCTACGTCCGCTTCGGCGAAGTGCCGGTCGTGGCCGGCCTCTTCTACGGCATCAAGCCCGCCGTGACGGCGCTCGTGCTGCATGCCGCGTGGCGCATCGGCATGCGGGCGCTGAAGCACCGCGGGCTCTGGCTGATCGCCGCAGCGGCGTTCGTCGCGATCTTCGCCTTCGACGCGCCGTTCCCGGCGATCGTCGGCGCCGCCGGCGCGATCGGCTGGCTTGGCGGGCGCGTCGCGCCGCAGGTGTTCGTGCCCGGTCGCGGTCATGCGGGCGGCGCCGCGAGCTACGGGCCTGCGGTCATCGACGACGACACGCCGACCCCGCCGCACGCACGCTACTCGCGCGCACGTCTGGCGTCGGTGCTCGGTGTCGGCTTCGCGCTCTGGCTCGTGGCGATGGCCGGCCTCGTCGCCTCGGGTGGCGTCGACGGCCTCCTGACGCAGATGGGCTGGTTCTTCACCAAGGCCGCCCTGCTCACCTTCGGCGGCGCCTACGCCGTGCTGCCCTACGTCTTCCAGGGCGCGGTCGCGGACCACCACTGGCTGAGCGCGCCGCAGATGATCGACGGACTCGCTCTCGGCGAGACGACGCCGGGGCCGCTGATCATGGTCGTCGCCTTCGTCGCCTTCGTCGGCGGCTGGGCCCGCCCGATCTTCGGGGCCGACGCACCGTTCCTCGCTGGCGTCGCCGCCGCCTCGGTCGTCACGTTCTTCACCTTCCTGCCGTCGTTCGTGTTCATCCTCGCCGGCGGGCCGCTGGTCGAAGCGACGCACGGCAAGCTCGGCTATACCGCGCCGCTCACAGCCATCACGGCGGCCGTGGTCGGCGTGATCGTCAACCTCGCGCTCTTCTTCGCGTACCACGTGCTCTGGCCACAGGGCTTCGCCGGCCGCTTCGACGTCGTCTCGGCACTGATCGCCGTCGCCGCGACGGTCGCCCTCTTCCGTTTCAAGCTCGGCGTCATCCCCCTGATCGGGATCTGCGCCATCGCCGGGCTGCTCGTCACCGTGGCGCGCTGAGAGGACAAGCATGCACAGCATCACCGTCGACGATCTGTCCCGATGGCAGGCCGAGGGCCGCGACTTCGATCTGCTCGACGTGCGTCGCGCGGGTGTGCGGAGATCGCATGGCGCCGAGATCGCCGGCACGCGCTGGCACGATCCAGCCGCCTGGCTCGACTGGAAGGACAGCATCGCCGACGAGAAGCCCGTCGTGCTCTATTGCGCCAAGGGCCACGAGATCGGGCAAGGGTTGACGACGACGCTGCGCGTCCTCGGCGTCGACGCCGTCTTCCTGCAAGGCGGCATGGAGGGATGGCTCGCCGCCGGACGGCCGGTGGCGCCGATCGAAGGCTAGAGACGGCTCTTCGCCGCGAGCCGCGCCCGCAGCTCGCCGAGATGGGCGATCGTCACGTCGCGGCCTGCCTTGATCGACTGGCGCCGGGTCGTGAAGTCGGCGCCCGAAACGCCCGACAGCGATGGCTGGAGCACCAGGCCGGCATCCTTCAGCTCGTGGTTCTTGAGCGTCTTGCCCATGATCGCGAAGGTCTGCATCAGCATGCGCGCCGCGTCGCCAGTCGGCGCGCCTTCGGGGATCGCCGAGATGTCGACCGCGATCACGAAGTCGGCGCCCATCTGCAGCGCGTGATGGACCGGGATCGGCGCCGAGAGGCCGCCGTCGACGTATTCCCGCATGCCGATCCTGACCGGCTGGAACACCGCCGGCACCGCGCTCGACGCACGCACCGCGGTGCCGGTGTCGCCACGCTGGAACAGGACGGCCGCGCCGCTGTCGAGGTCGGTGGCGGCGATGCCGAGCGGGATCCGCATCTGCTCGATCGAGCGGTTGTTGGTCTTCTCGCGCACGAACTTCGCGAGCGCCTCGCCGCGGATCAGGCCGCGGCCGGGATACGACCAGTCGGCGAAGGCGGTCTCGTCCATGCCGTCGGCGATCAGGGCGAGGTCGCGCCCGCTCTTGCCCGACGCCCAGAGCGCCGCGACCAGGCTGCCGACCGACGTGCCGGCGACGAGGTCGGGCATCAGCCCGTTCTCCTCGAGCGCCTGGATCACGCCGATGTGGGCGAAGCCGCGTGCCGCGCCGCCGCCGAGAGCGAGGCCGACACGCAGGCGCCGCGGCGCGGCAGCGATGGCAGGCGGCGGCACGACGGCGGCCGCCGCCGAGGCCGGCGCGGCCGGGGCGGCCACAATCGGCGTGGCCTTGGGCTCGCTGGCACACCCGGCGAGCACCGACAGACCGCCGAACGTGCCGGCCATGGCGAACCGCCGCAGCAGCTCGCGTCGCTCGATCTCCTTATCTCCCATTGGGAATACCGACCTGACGAATAAATGGTTCACTTTCGCCACGCGGGCCGATAGAGTCGCCCCGCCTCGTCATTCTGGGCTCGCCCGGCGCGAGCCCGAGGACGCACATCCCCTCGACATGTACCGATACGACGATTTCGACCGAAGCTTCGTGCATCAGCGCGCGGCGCAGTTCCGCGACCAGCTCGAGCGGCACCTCGCGGGCGAGCTCGGCGAGGAGGAGTTCCGGCCGCTGCGCCTGCAGAACGGCTGGTACGTGCAGCGCCACGCGCCGATGCTGCGCGTCGCCGTGCCCTATGGCGAGCTGAGCTCGAAGCAGCTGCGCGCGCTCTCGCGCATCGCCCGCGTCTACGACGGTCGCAGCGGCGGCCCGCACGCCGGCAAGGGCGGCTTCGGCCACCTCACGACGCGCCAGAACTGCCAGTACAACTGGATCGCGCTCGACGACGCTGCCGACGTCATGGACCTGCTCGCCGACGTCGACATGCACGGCATCCAGACGAGCGGCAACTGCATCAGGAACATCACCAGCGACTGCTTCGCCGGCGTCGCCGCGGACGAGACCTGCGATCCGCGTCCGTACTGCGAGATCCTGCGCCAGTGGAGCACGCTCCATCCGGAGTTCGCCTTCCTGCCGCGCAAGTTCAAGATCGCCGTCAGCGGCGCGACCGAAGACCGCGCCGCGACCGCCTGGCACGACATCGGTCTCGTGCTGAAGAGGAACGATGCCGGCGAGGTCGGCTTCGAGGTGCGCGTCGGCGGCGGCATGGGCCGCACGCCGATCATCGGCACGGTCGTCCGCGAGTTCCTGCCGTGGCACGAGATCCTCGTCTTCATCGAGGCGGTCGTGCGCGTCTACAACCGCTACGGCCGGCGCGACAACATCTACAAGGCGCGGATCAAGATCCTCGTCAAGGCCGAAGGGCAGAAGTTCATCGACGCCGTCGAGGGCGAGTTCCAGGACATCCTGGAGCGCGACATCGAGGGCTCGGCCCACCTGATCACCGACGCAGAGCTTGCGCGCGTGTCGGCGTGCTTCGAGCTGCCGGACGGCGTGACGGCGATCGAGGAAACGCAGATCGACGCGACCAACCAGACGCCCGCCTACCTCCGCTGGCTCGAGCGCAACGTGCATCCGCACCGACTGTCGGGCTACCGCGCGGTGACGCTCTCGCTCAAGCGCGCCGGCCAGCCGCCGGGCGACGCGTCGGCCAACCAGATGGCGCTCGCCGCCGACCTCGCCGACCGCTTCAGCGCCGGCGAGCTGCGCGTCTCGCACGACCAGAACCTGGTGCTGCCATGGGTGCGCGCCACCGAGATGCCGGCGCTCTTCCAGTCGGCGCGCGAGAGCGGCTTCGCCACTCCCAACATCGGCCACCTCACCGACATGATCGCCTGCCCCGGCGGCGATCTCTGCGCCCTCGCCAACGCCCGCTCGATCCCGATCGCTGCCTCGCTGACCGAGCGCTTCGACGACCTCGACGAGCTGCACGACATCGGCGACATCGACCTGCACATCAGCGGCTGCATCAACTCCTGCGGTCACCACCACAGCGGCCACATCGGAATCCTCGGCGTCGACAAGGACGGCCAGGAGTGGTACCAGGTCTCGCTCGGCGGCTCGGACGGCTCGACGCTGAGCGGCGCATCGGCGACCGGCAAGGTGATCGGCCCGTCGTTCGCAGCCGAGGAAGTGACCGACGTCGTCGAGGCGGTGATCGACACCTACCGCGCCGAGCGCACGAGCCACGAGGAGCGCTTCATCGCGACGGTGCGCCGGATCGGCCTCGATCCGTTCAAGGCCGCGGCCAACGCCGTGCGCCGGGCGACGGCGGTGGACGGGTGAGCGGATGAGCGCGGCGATGAAGTTCATCGACGCGACCAGCGAGCGCTGGCACGAGGTGACGGCCGACGACGCGCTCGTGCCCGTGCCGACGCCGTGCGCGCAGTGCCTGCTCTCGCCGGCGCAATGGCAGGCGGTGCGCACGACGTGGCCGCGCGACATGCCGGTCGGTATCGTGCTCGGCAACGACGTCGACGTCGAGACGATCGGCCGCGACGTCGCGAGCTTCGCGATCGTCGCGCTCCAGTTCCCGAAGTGGACCGACGGCCGCGCCTACAGTCAGGCGCGCCTGCTGCGCTCGCGCTACCGCTACACGGGCGAGTTGCGCGCCACCGGCGAGGTGCTCGTCGACATGCTGCCGTTGCTCGCGCGCACCGGCTTCGACGCCGTCGCGCTGCGCCACGACCAGTCGCGCGCCGGCGCCGAGCGCGCCCTCGCCATCTTCGCCGACGGCCACTACCAGGGCGACACGCGCGCGCGTCGGCCGCACTTCCGCCGGCGTCCCTCGGAAGGCGCGACGTGAAGGCGACGGGCCGCGTGGTGTTCGTCGGCGCCGGACCGGGTCAGGCGGACCTCATCACGCTGCGCGGCGCCGAGCGGCTGCGCACTGCCGACGTGGTCCTGTTCGATTCGCTCGCCGATCCGGCGCTGCGCGCGCTCGCGCCGACAGCGCGCTGGATCGACGTCGGCAAGCGCGGCTTCACCGGCGTCCAGCACGCCGGCCGCGCAGCGCGCGGGAACGTCGGCCAGGACGCGATCGACGCCTTGCTCGTCAAGCATGCGAGCGACGGCCGATGCGTCGTCCGGCTCAAGGGCGGCGACCCGAGCGTCTTCGGGCGGCTCGAGGAGGAGCTCGAAGCGCTCGCGCGCGCCGGCATCGCATGCGAGGTCGTGCCCGGCGTCACTGCGGCGCTCGCCGCCGCGGCGTCGATGCGACGTCCGCTCACGCGGCGCGGCACCGGCCGCAGCGTCGCGCTGACGACGGCGATGACGAGCGACGCGGGCCTCGGCGCCGGCCGGCACGCCGACACCGAGTCGTTCTACATGGCCGGCAAGCAGCTCGCGGCGTTGTCGCGGCGGCTCGTCGAGGCAGGCTGGCCGGACGCGACGCCGGCGCTCGTCGTCTCGCGCGCGGGCTGGCCCGACCAGATCGCGACCGAGCACAGCGTCGCGACCCTCGGCGATGCAACCGTGCTGCACGCCGGGCGGCCGACGATCGTCACCGTGGGCGTCGGTGCGATGCCAGTCGCAGGCGGCACGGTCGAGGCGGGCCGCGACGGCGACGCCGACCCTTCGACCGGGTCGGCCGCACGCCCCGGCGTTTCCGCGTCGACCCCTTAAACTTCGCCGCCTGCCCACTTCGGGCGCCGCCCTCCGGGCCGCCTGCACCTCCCGCTCCGCGCCATGACCCACGTCGTCCTCGAATCGTGCATCCGCTGCAAATACACCGACTGCGTCGACGTCTGTCCCGTCGACTGCTTCCGTGAAGGGCCGAACTTCCTGACGATCGATCCCGACGAGTGCATCGACTGCGCCGTGTGCATTCCCGAGTGCCCGGTCAACGCCATCGTTCCCGAGGAAGACGTGCCGGGCAACCAGCAGCACATGATCAAGCTCAACGCCGAGCTCGCCAAGGGCTGGCCGGCGATCACGCGCAGGAAGCCCGGCCTGCCCGACGCCGACGACTGGAAGGACAGGACCGGCAAGCTCGGCGAGCTCGTCCGCTAGCCGCGAAGGCGTCGTGGCCACGCGCGCGCTCGTCGATGCCGGACCGATCGAGACCGATGCGCTGATCGTGGGCGCCGGCCCGGTCGGCCTGTTCCAGGTGTTCGAGCTCGGCCTGCAGGAAGTGCGCGCGCATGTCGTCGACTCGCTGCCGTTCGCCGGCGGCCAGTGCGTCGAGCTCTACGCCGACAAGCCGATCTACGACATTCCCGCCCTTCCCTACGGCACCGGTCGCGAGCTGGCAGAGCGGCTGCTGAAGCAGATCGAGCCGTTCGGCGCGGGCTTCCACCTCGACCAGCAGGTGACGGAGATCGCGCGCCGCGACGACGGCCGCTTCGACGTCGCGACCTCGATCGGTACGCGCTTCGTCGCCAAGGCGATCGTCGTCGCCGGCGGCGTCGGCTCGTTCATGCCGCGCAGACTCAAGATCGACGGGCTCGACCGCCATCGCGGCACGCAGCTCTTCGAGCACGACGCGACGCTGCACGAGCACGCCGGCAAGCGCGTCGTCATCGTCGGCGGCACGGCGGCGGCGGTGGCTGCGGCCATCGCCGCGGGCGAGGAAGGCGCGTCGAGCGCGGCCAGCGTCACGCTCGTCCATCGTCGCGACGACTTCGATGCCGACGAAGCGACGCGCGCCAGGCTCAACGGACTGCGCGCATCGGGGCGCGTCGAGTTCGTCGCCGGCCAGCCGGAGAGCGTCGTCGTGCAAGGCGGCAGGCTCGCCGCGCTCGGCGTGCTCGGCGGCGACGGCGAGTCGCACGAGCTGCCGCTCGACGTGCTCTTCGTGCTGCTCGGCTGGAGCCCGAAGCTCGGACCGATCGCCGACTGGGGGCTCGCCCTCGAGAAGAAGCAGATCGTCGTCAACACGGCGAGCTTCGAGACGTCGACGCCGGGGATCTTCGCGGTCGGCGACGTCAACACCTACCCGGGCAAGCAGAAGCTCATCGTCTGCGGCTTCCACGAGGCGACGCTCGCCGCGTTCGCGATCGGCGAGCTCGTCCATCCCGAGCGCGCACAGCCGCTGCAGTACACGACGACGAGCGCGAAGCTGCACAAGCTGCTCGGGGTCGCGCAAGGATTGCCGTAAACTTCGGTTCGCGCTGCGGCTTCGGCCGGGGTGCATTCGCTAGGGGTGTTGGATCGATGAAGGCTCTGGCCTTCGCCGGTTCGACTGAGAAAAGACCCTTTGAACCTGACTGAGGTAATCCTCGCGCAGGGAAGCAAGCCGAACCGGCGTGTCGCCGGTGTCTCTCCGGCCCAGAGCCTTGCCATCGGAAAGTCGATGGCTGATCACACATTCAACGCGCGCCGCACGGCGCTCACGCTGGCGCTCGCAGCGTCTTCTGCACTGCCGACCGCAGCGCAATCGCAAAGCACCCTCGCACCCGTGACCATCACCGGCAAGTCGCCTGTGCCCGCGAGTGTCGCCGGCTGGGGCGACACGCCGCTCGACAAGGCGCCCGTCGCCGCGACGAGCGTCGACGCCGGGCAGATCCGCGACGCCGGCGCACGACGCCTCTCGGACCTCACGCGCTTCGACCCGTCGGTGACCACGTCCTACGACACCGAGGGCTACGTCGACTACTTCACCATCCGCGGCTTCGTCGTCGACAACCGCTTCAATTTCCGGCGCGACGGCCTGCCGATCAACGCAGAGACCTCGATTCCGCTGGAGAACAAGGCGCGCGTCGACCTCCTCAAGGGCACGAGCGGCATCCAGGCCGGCACGAGCGCGCCGGGCGGCTTGATCGACCTCGTCGTCAAGCGCCCGCTCGACGGGCCACTGCGCTCGGCCTTCGTCGAGTGGCGCCAGCGAGGCAGCGTCGCCGGCTCGGTCGACATCAGCCAGCGCTTCGGCGCGGGCGATGCGTTCGGCGTGCGCCTCAACGCCGGCGCCGAGCACATCGACCCGCTCGTGCGCAATGCGCGCGGCGATCACCACATGCTCGCGCTCGCGGGCGACTGGCGCGCGTCGACGCGGACGCTCGTCGAGGTCGAGTTCGAGACGAGCCACCGCTCGCAGCCGAGCGTGCCGGGCTTCAGCCTGCTCGGCGACAACGTGCCGACGGTGCCGGACCCGAAGGTCAACCTCAACAACCAGCCGTGGTCGCTGCCGGTGGTGTTCGACGCGACGACGGCGTCGCTGCGCGTCACGCAGCAACTCGGCGAGACGTGGCGCATCGTCGTGCACGGCCTCGTGCAGCGCCTGCGCACCGACGACCGCATCGCATTTCCGTTCGGCTGCACCGACCCGAACCCGCCGCCCGACGGCACCTACTACGCCGACCGCTATTGCCCGAACGGCACCTTCGACCTCTACGACTTCCGCAGCGAGAACGAGCGGCGCCACAGCAGCACGCTCGATGTCTCGCTGCACGGCGCGGCGACGACGGGTCCGCTCGCGCACGCGCTCGGCCTCGGAGTGCAGCGCACAGTCGTGCGCAACACCTTCCAGGACCAGATCTTCAACTTCGCCGGCACGGGCAACGTCGACGGCACGCTCGTGACGCCGCCCGCGACGACACCGCTCGCGCCGCAGACGAACCGCGGCGAGCGATCGAACGAGCTCTCGCTGCACGACGCCATCGCCTTCGGCCAGGGCACGACGGCATGGCTCGGCGCGCGCCACACGCAGATCGTGCGCAGCACGTCGCCGACGTCGGGCACGGGCGTGCCGACGTCGTTCAGGCAGTCGTTCACGACACCGTTCGCCGCGCTCAGCCATGCATTCGCGCCGGGCCAGGCCGTCTACGCGAGCTGGGGCCGAGGCGTCGAGAGCGACGTGGCGTCGAACGAGCCGCTCGATGCGAGCGCCACGCCGCCCGTGCCGCGATACACGAACGCCGGCCAGGCCTTGCCCTCTGCGCAAAGCCGGCAGATCGAGGTCGGCGTCAAGGGTGGCGCGGGACGCGCGGAATGGACGGCGGCGGCATTCGACATCCGCCGCCCGCTGTACGGCGACATCGGCCCCTGCGGCCCGGCGCAATGCACGCGCGGCCTCGTCGGCAACCAGCGCCACAAGGGCATCGAAGGCAGCCTGGCGTGGCGCGACGGCGCGTGGGGCATGCGCGGCGGCGTGCAATGGCTGCGCGCGCGTGTCGAGACCCCCGACGACGCCACGACCGACGGCAAGCGGCCGGCCAACGTGCCCGCCCTCGCCGCACGCCTGCAGGCGGATTACCAGCTGCCCGCGCTCGCCGGCCTGCGCCTGCTGGCGGCAGGCACGTACGAGAGCGCGCGCGAGGTGCTGCCCGACAACGGCGTGCAGATCCCGAGCGTGACGAAGTTCGACCTCGGCGCGCGCTACGAGTCCAAGCTGGGCGTCACCGGCGGCACCTGGACGCTGCGCGCCGGCATCGACAACGTCTTCGACCGGCGCGCCTGGCGTGAGAGTCCGTATCAGTTCAGCCACGCCTACTTGTTCCCGCTCGAGCCCCGCACCCTGCGCGTCTCGCTGCAGGTCGACCTCTGAGCGAGCGGCGCGGCGAGGGTCGCCGGCTATAATTCGAGGCTGTTCCTCGATAGCTCAGTTGGTAGAGCGCCGGACTGTTAATCCGTAGGTCCCTGGTTCGAGCCCAGGTCGGGGAGCCAAGA
>JBBRZP010000015.1:0-34346 GCA_038236565.1 Burkholderiales bacterium
CATCTTCATCGCCCACGCCTACGGACGCGAGGAACTCGGGCAGTTCGCACTCGTCGCGACGACCCTGTTCCTGCCCTCGGCATTGCTGGGCAATGCACTGGGGCAGGTGTACTTGCAGCGGGCTGCAGCGGCCTGGGCACGGGGCTCGAGCTTTCTCGGTCTCTGGACGAGCACCGTCTACTGGTTGCTGCTGGCGGGTGGCGTCACCTATCTGGCGGCGTGGGTCCTCGCCGGCTGGCTCTACCCACTGGTCTTCGGTGCCCAGTGGAGCCACGCGGGAGCCTACGCAACGATCCTCGTCCCTGCTGCATTCTTTTCGTTTCTCACGTCACCCCTAGACCGCGGCTCTCTTGTCGTGGGCGCATGGAAATATGTTCTGGCGTGGCACACGTTCCGTGCGGCCACGACCGGGGTCCTCGCGCTCGTGGCCGAACGGTCCGGATGGCCGCTCGAGCGATTCCTGCTGGGACTGAGCATCCAGATGTCCCTCTGCTACCTCATCGATCTGTATGCGGGAAGAGGATTCGCGACGCGCGAGCCGCCGGTCAGCCAGCGCGCAGACAGCGGCGAGATGAACTCCGTTGCAAGCCAGCCGAAGAGCAAGTCCTAGCGCAGCCGTGAAGACCATCGTCCATCAAGGAATCTCCTATCGGCTGGAAAGTGACTCGTTCCTCAACGAGGCGCAGGCGCTCTACGCCCTCGAACAGCTGTGGCGTCTGGTGGCCGGCACCGCTGGCTGGGAAGGGGCTGCGGCCGTCGAGTTCAAGGCGATTCGCTCGATCGATGTCGAACGCATGCTCGATTCCGAAGCGAATTCGATGCCCTGGGTCGCACTTTGCGATGTAGCGCCCGCAGGCTGGGCGTCTCCGATCGATACCGATCGACTTCCCGTGCTGTGTTCGGTCGGGCACGACTCACGCAGCTACACCGGATCGGCGCACTTTCCGCTCGACCTGGTCGCCGCGACTTTCATTCAGCTGACACGCTGGGAAGAATGGACCCGGCCGGACCTGGACATGTTCGGGTGCCACAAGGAAGACTCTTCCGTCGCAGCGCGACAGGGCTTTCGCGACCGCCCCGTGCTCGACGAGTGGGCGCTTGTCGTTCGCGCATGGCTGAAGCAGTCGCACGGTCGGTGGAAAGAGCAGCTCGCCCCGTATCGCGTCGAGTTTTCCCATGACATCGATGTCCTGCGCTATTACGACGGTCCGGCAAGAGTCGCCCGGGGGGTTGCCCGCAAGCTGTTCAAGGAACGCCTGGGACTGGCTTCTTTCGGAGCGCTTCTGGAAGGCGTGTCTGCCCTTGGGGATCCCGAGCGCGACCCCTGCGTCAAGGCGTTCCAGACGTTGATGGAGTTCAGCGAGTCGCGAGGAACTCGCGGCACGTTCTTCTTCATGGCCGCCAAGCCCGCGAAACATGACGTTGGCTATGCCGTCGATTCCCCGCTGTTCGAGGCAATCCGCGATCGGATCCGCGATCGCGGCCATCACCTGGGATGGCACCCTGGCTTCGAAGCGGCGGAGGACGATGCCGTCTTCGCGGCAGAGCTGGATCGCTACTCCCGCGCCATCGCTTCATCCGACTTCGGCGTGCGCCATCACTTTCTTCGCTGGCGGGCGGGCTACTCATGGCGGCGGTTGGCGATGCACTCGCGGGCCTTCGACGCGAGCGTCGGCTACAACTACTGTGTCGGCTTTCGCGCCTCGACTGCCGAGCCATACCCCGCGTTCGACCTCATGCGCGACATGCCGCTTCAACTTCTGGTCAAGCCGCTGATCGCGATGGATGGCCCACTGCTGCGACATGCGACCCCGGTCGCAGAGCACGTTGCCCTACTGGCCCGCCGATGTGCCGCGGTCAGTGGTTGCCTGAGCATCCTCGTTCACAACTATTCGCCGATGTACGAACCCGGCCTCCTGAGCGCGATCGCCCAGGGGCTTGACAACGCGAGGCATCGCTAGGATGTGCGGCATCGCGGGCATCCTCGTCACGGATCCGGCTGACCTGGACGCTCGGGACCTGTCTCGACTCGGGGCCGCCCTCGCGCATCGCGGCCCCGACGGCGAAGGCATCTGGACGCGGGCTGACCGAACCTGCGGGCTGGTCCACCGGCGTCTGGCGATACTCGACGTCAGCCGCTTGGGTGACCAGCCCATGCACTCGGATGACGGCCGATTCACCATCGTCTACAACGGCGAAATCTTCAACTTCGTCGAGCTGAGGGACGAGTTGACCGCCAAAGGCTCCCGCTTTCGGAGCGAGAGCGACACCGAAGTCGTTCTCGAGGCATGGCGATATTGGGGCCGGGGCATGCTGCCACGGTTCAACGGCATGTGGGCGATGGCCCTTCTCGACAATCACTCCGGCGAGCTGTTCATCGCGCGCGATCGTTTCGGCATCAAGCCTCTCCTGTATACGCAGTCTGACGGGCGGTTCGCGTTCGCCTCGGAGATGCGCGCGCTTGTGGCGCTGCCGTGGCTGGAACGTCGGCTCGACCAGGAGGTCGCGACGCGCCTGCTGTTCGATCCCTTTTCGATCGAAGGCGGCGAGCGGAGTCTGCTGACCTCGATCCGTCGCCTTCCGGCCGGGCACTGCGGCACCGTCCGAGGCGGGCGAGTGTCGATCGAGCGCTGGTGGCGCACTTCGGACAATCTCGTCCCAGCGCCGGCCACCGCCGAGCTCCAGTCGGCGGAATTTCGAAGGATCTTCCTCGATGCGACCCGTTTGCGGCTGCGCAGCGATGTGTCGGTGGGGACCTGTCTGAGCGGCGGCTTCGACTCCAGCGCCATCACCGGCGCCATGGCGCACGTGGCCCAGGGACAAAGCTCCCACATCCGCGAAGCGCAGGACTGGCGTCACGCTTTCATCGCCTCGTTCCCTGGCTTCGCCAACGATGAGACACCCCAAGCGCTCGAAGCCGCCGCCTTTGCCGGCGTCACGCCGCATGTCCTGGCCTTGTCCGACGAGGATGCGCTCTCGCAGATCGACATGGTGCTTCGCGATCTGGACGATGTGTACATCAGCCTGCCCACCGCGCCGTGGCTGATCTACCGCGAACTGAGACGCGCCCACACCGTCGTCTCCCTCGACGGCCATGGCGCCGACGAACTGATGGGCGGATACCGGCAGCAGGGCCAGACGGTCGGTTTCCTGATGCGCAACCTCATCGCCGGCGCCTCCAACCGTCACAAGGCTATCGGACGGCTCAGCGAATCCGCCAAGGCGTCGATCCTCGCGACGCGCGGCCTCAACTTTCTACGCCACCATCGCCTCTTCGCACCGGCCGATCTTGGAACGCCGTTCGACGACGATGCGCTGCCTTCCCACTGGGGCGCCTTCAACCGCCGCCTCTACCGCATGTTCCACGCCACTGTCTTGCCGACCATCCTTCGCAACTTCGACAGGCTGTCGATGGCACACGGCGTCGAAGTGCGGATGCCGTTCATGGATTGGCGGCTGGTGACCTACGTCATGTCGCTTCCCGACGAGGCGAAGTCATCCCATGGAATGTCGAAGTTCGTGGCGCGTCAGGCAATGGCCGGGCTGATGCCCGAGAACATCAGGCTGGCTCGCCGCAAGGTCGGCTTCAACTCGCCGATGCCGGAGTGGCTCAACGGATCCCTGCGCGAATGGGTCGCGACGTTGCTGAACCGCGGGAGTCCTGCGTTCGACGAGATCGTCGACACTGCGGCCCTGCGACGAAAGGTGGCCTCCCTCGCCGACGCGAAGGCCTGGGACTGGCACACGGTCGGCAGACTGTGGCCCTATGTCCACTTGAAGTGGTGGCTTCACCAATACCTGTGACTGCCGTGCCCCTGAGACTGCCCCTCGTCACCAGTTTGTGCGCCGCTGGCGGCGCCCCCACGACCACATGACGCCCCAGTCGCTCAGATATCGCGTCGCGAGAGCCTTGCCGACTCCGATCGTCGACTACCTGCGCAAGCACTACCGCAGGCGCCGGGCGGCACAGAGGCAAAAGACCAGGCGCGAGACCATTGCGCTGCACGGCCAGTTCGATGCGGTCGAGCTGCTCGACGTATTGCGCGGAATGGGCATCGCGCAGGGCTCCGTCGTCTTCGTTCAAGCATCCTTCAACGACATGCATACCTTCACAGGTCGACCCATCGACCTGCTACAGGCGCTGCGCACTCTCGTGGGCCCGACGGGCACGCTCATGATGCCGGCCTACTCCGCTGCGCCCACGAGCGCGTCTTCCGCGGTCATGGAGATCGCACGTGCGCCGACGTACACCGGGATCGTCAACGAGCTCTTCCGGCGCTCCCCCGGCGTCGTTCGAAGCGTCCATCCGCGCCACTCGATCTGTGCCGAAGGGCCGCTGGCAACGATGCTGCTCGCAGGTCACGAAGACTGCGTGTTCGCAGATGGCAAGGGCTCGCCCTTCGATCGCCTTCGCCAACGGAACGACGCGCTGATCCTGACCATCGGACTGGCTCCAGGCTTCACGTCGTTCTTGCACTGGATCGAGGATCTTGAACCTGACCGCCTCCCTCGGCCGGTCCATGAACCTGTCGCGACGCGCCAGCTCGTTCGACATCCGGATGGCCGGACCGTGGAAGTGCGCGACATGCACCTGCGCCCGGAGGTCGGGGCGAGCCTCGACCTGACGCGCATCGCCAGCCGCCTGACAGAGCATGAATTTCGCGTGATTCGCCACCGTGGCATCGACTTCGGGCTGTATGCCGTCAAGCCGTTCTCCGAAAAACTCGTCGCGCTGCGCGACAGCGGTATCTTTCACTATCACTGATTTGGACCAGGGCATGGACTTTCCCCACAGCAGGGCACTCGTAGACCGCGTCGTTTCGCGCAAGCCGATGCACCGCAGATTTCTGAACACGAGCGTCTCCAAACTCAGCGACGCAGAGCGGGCCGAAGCAGAGCGATACATCGATTTCCTGCAACTCCAAGGCCATACCGTGGACAGCTTGGCGAGTTGCTACCTGACGATCGTCGAGGACACGTTTCGCGAGGAACTCCATTTCCGCGAGACCGGCCGGTACCGCTGCTCCAGCTACGCCGAGGCGGCGGCGGCCGTCTATCACAACCCTGACTACATGCAGCGCTACATGGTCGGCCTGGCGCTGTCGTCCTTCTGGTGGATCAACCACGTCGAGCTGCGCCGCTTCTTCACCACCTACATCCAAGGGCGCAAGGGGGCTCTTTACCGCGAGATCGGTCCGGGACACGGCCTGTATTTCCTCGAAGCGATGCGCAAGAGCGCCTTCGAACGCTACGAGGGGATCGACATCAGCGAAACCAGCGTCGCGATGACGCGCCACGTCATCGACAGCGGCTACTTCGGTTCGTTCGCAAAGGCCAACGTCGTCCAGGCCGATTTCCTGTCCGGGGGGATCGGCGATCCTGCGGACGTGCTGGTGATGGGCGAGATCCTGGAACACGTGGAATCGCCGCGCCGGTTTCTGGAGTGTGCCCATGCGAGCTCGAAAGACAACGCCTCGATCTTCCTCACCACGTGCTTCAATTCGCCTGCCGTCGACCACATCTACAACCCCGGCTCGATGGCAGCGCTCGTGCAACTGGTGGCGAGCACCGGCTTCGCGGTCACCCGGAGCCTGGTCGTGCCCAAGCAAGGAACGACCCTGGCGCAGTGCGAAGCCGAGAGATTGCCCGTCAACGTGGCGATGGTCCTCGAGAAGTCGTAAGGCGAACCGAACATGGATCCGACAGCGGCCGCGCAATTGGGCATTCGCTTCCATCACCTCGGGCTGTTGACCGATGCACCGGTCGCTGCAGCGACGGCTCTGACGCTCATGGGGTATCGCGTTGCCGAGCCGGTCTACGACCCGTTGCAGGACGTGCATCTGAGAATGGCCACGGGGCCTGTCGAAGGCGCTGCGATCGAGCTCATCACGCCGAGCTCCCGCGAGGGCGCGCTCGCCAAGCTGGTCACGCGGCGCGGCGACTACGTCTATCACAGCTGCTTTGTCGTCGCCGACGTCGCTGCCGCGCTGTCGGCCTTGTCCGGGCTGGGCCTGCGCGTGATCACGGTATCGCCAGCCAAGCCTGCAGTGCTTTTCGGAGGCAAGCAGGTGTCGTTCCATTCCGTGCAGGGCTTGGGTCTGGTGGAGTTCATCGAAGATGCAGGTTGATGCGCAAGTCGTTTTGCGCCTGGCGATGACAGCTGCCCGCGAGGGCCGCGCCGAGGAGGCGTTGTCGCAGTTGCGCTCGATTGCATCCCCCGGCGCAACGTTCGCTCAGCAGAACCAGTGCGCCCGCCTCGCGCGGGCGATCGCCCCTCGACTCGAGAGGCTGCCGACGCTGCGCGTCGCCTTCCTGGCAGGCTCGACGATCGATCCCCTGGTCGACCTGCTCGGCCTGTGGCTGCTGCTGGCGGGCTTTCGTCTCGAGGCCTACAACGCTCCCTTCAATTCCTGGCGGCAGCAGGCCCTGGACCCCGAATCCGGCCTGTATGCGTTTCGTCCCGATATCGTGTGGTTCTTCCTCACTGCGCGAGACCTGCGCTTTCACGACTCGGCCGTGGCGGTGGTCGACGGGGAGGCCGAGTCCTCGGCCCACCTCCGCGACTTGATCGGTGCGGTCGAACAGGTCTCCGCCCGTCTGCACGGGCACGTGTTCGTCAACAACGCCGAAGCAGCATCGACGCGGCCGCTCGGGAACCTGGAAGGGCGGCTCCTTCAGACCCAGGCGGGACAGGTGAGCCGATACAACGCCACATTGACGCAGGCGTTGCCGCCGAGCTGCAACCTCTTCGATCTGGCCCACCAGGCCGCCTGCTACGGCTTGAGCCGATGGGAAGATGCGCGCCTCTGGTTCCACTCGAAGCACCCGTTTTCGCTGGAAGCCTTCGGACCGGTGGCATTTGCGGCGGCGCGCCTGCTCGCCGCCGGCGCCGGCCGCAGCCGCAAGTGTGTCGTGCTCGACCTCGACGGAACGATATGGGGCGGAGTCGTTGGAGATGACGGCCCAGCAAACCTGCGCCTCGGCGCATCGGGTGGCGCCATCGGCGAGGCCTTCGTCGCATTCCAGACGTACCTGAAGGCACTGTCTTCGCGTGGCGTCGCGTTGGCGGTGTGCAGCAAGAACGACGACGCACTCGCGCGCGAGCCCTTCGGTCTTCGCTCCGAGATGGTCTTGACCCTGGACGACTTCGCGGTGTTCACGGCCAATTGGGGAAACAAGGCCGACAACATCCGCTCGATCGCCGCGACCATGAACATCGGCACCGATGCGATCGTCTTCGTCGACGACAACCCGGCCGAGCGCGCCCTGGTCCGAGCGGAGCTGCCGGACGTCGCCGTGGTCGAGTTGCCCGACGACCCGTCGGACTTCGTCGCCGCTCTCGCTGCCGGAGCCTGGTTTGAAACGCTGGCTCTCTCGGACGAGGATCGCTTGCGCTCCAGAGCCTATCGCGACAATGCGGCTCGCAGGCTGGCCATGGACGATACCTCCGACATCGGGACCTACCTGCGAGGGCTCGACATGCACGCGACGTGGGGCACGGCCGATCCGACGCGGCTGCCCCGCATGTCTCAGCTCCTGAACAAGACCAACCAGTTCCAGTTGACCGAAAAGCGCTATTCGCAAGCCGAGTTGGAGACCATGGCATCCGATCCGCGTTTCTGGGTGAGTTGGTTCTCGTTGCGCGACAGGTTCGGGGACCACGGATTGATCTCGGTCGTCATCGTCCGCATGGAGCCGGAGACGGCCTGCATCGACGCCTGGGCGATGAGTTGCAGGGTCTTTTCGCGTGGCATGGAAGACCTCGTGTTCGCGGTGCTGTGCCGCGAGATCTCGCGCCGTGGCTACGCGTCGCTTCTGGGCCGCTACGTGCCCTCGCCCAAGAACGGCGTGGTGAGCGCACTGTACGAACGGCTCGGGGGTGAACCCGACCGCGCATCGGCCGACGCTTGCTGGCACTTCGACTTGGGAAAGCCCCGACAGACAGCGAACATTTTCATCTCGGAGGTGCCGCGGGACAACGCAGCGACGCCGGCCGACACCCCAACGACCAACTGAACTGAACGAGCAAAGAGCGACACATGAACGATGTCTGGAAGAAGAACGCCCTGGGCAAGATAGAAGCGATATTTCGCGACCATTTCCTCGACGACAACTTGCATATATCCGAAGCCACGTCTCCGGCTGACATCGATGAATGGGATTCGCTCGCGCACATCGGCCTGCTGGCAACGGTCGAAACGGCGTTTGCCGTGCACTTCTCGGCCGACGACATGGCGGAGATCGATTCGGTCTCGTCGCTGCTGGCCGCGCTCGACCGGCGAGTCAATGGCTAGTGACCTCGTCGACGCACGACAGAGCACGTTCCCATCCGAACGGGGAGCGGGACATCCGTAGCAAGCCCGACAGCCATCGCCGAGAGGGGCGAATCGAGCCGCGTCTGTGGACTGACGTGCCTGATCCGGAGTGAACGTGCGTCTGTTTCAGAACTCGGGCATGTATCCCACGTATCTGCCAAGGTTGCGTCGGTTGACCGAAGGCATCACTTCGTTCGAGTCGCAGGTGAAGGCCTTTCTAGCCGATCGCTTCGGCGCGCCCCACTTCCTGAAGCCGGTTCTCGATCATGACGCCTCGGCCTTCTTCACCAACGGCGACGACCCGCTGCTCCAGCATCAGTGGGCACGCGAACAGGGGCTGCCGAGGCGCGCGACGCTCACGCAGATCTTGCTGGCGCAGATCGAGCAACACCGTACCGAGGTGTTCTACAACCTCGACCCCATGCGATTCCAGAGCGAATTCGTTCGAAAGCTGCCGGGATGCGTGAAGCGCGCGATTGCTTGGCGAGCCGCACCGTCGCCGGGGGCGGATCTGGGCGCGTACCACCGAGTGGTATGCAACTTCCCCAGCATCCTGGAAAGTTATCGAAAGGCGGGCTGGAACGCGGCCTACTTCGTTCCAGCGCACGATCCGGTGATGGACCGTTACGCTGCCAACGCGGACCGGCCCATCGACGTCCTCTTCGTTGGCGGCTATAGCCGCCATCACCGACGCCGCGCCGAGCTGCTCGAGGCGATCGCCGGGCTGGCAAGCGTGCACGCGGTCGCGATGCATCTCGACCGCTCGCGAGTCACGCGGTGGGCGGAATCGGAATTCGGGCGACTGCTGCCTCTGGCGGCCCATCGCCGCCCGCCCAATATCAGGCAGGCAAGCCGCGAGCCAATCTTCGGCCTGGACCTGTACGAGGCGCTGTCGCTTGCAAAGATCGTCGTCAACGGAGCCATCGACATGGCCGGTGATGACCGGGGCAACATGCGATGCTTCGAAGCGATGGGGTGCGGCGCCCTGCTGCTCACGGATGAAGGGAACTACCCGGAGGGCATGACTTCTCCGGAAACGATAGTGACGTACAACACCCCCGCTGCTGCTCTGACACACTTGGCCAGATTGCTGGATGAACCGGGACACACCGGACAGATCGCGAAGGCGGGCCACGAGATGGTACGTGTCAGGTATTCCAAAGACCGCCAATGGGCCCGTTTCGCCGAGCTCGCGACATGAGAAGAAGCGAGCAATGAACCTGCACTTGACGATCCGCGCCCTGTTGGGACGGCCAACCTGCATCAAAGATCGCTCGGTCCGGCTGGACTCGCGGGCACGAATCATCAACATTGGCAGAAGTTCGGACCTGATCCGCATCGGCCGCTCCTCGATCATTCAGGGCGAGCTTCTGGTCTTTCGCCACGGCGGCCGCATCAGCATCGGGCAGTCCTGCTTCGTCGGGCACGGCTCCCGGATCTGGTCGGCGTCGACGATTCAGATCGGCAATCGCGTCATGATTTCTCACTCGGTAAACATTTTCGACAGCCTCACCCATCCCCTTGATCCGAGAAAGCGCGCCATCCACTTCGAACAAATCTCTTCAAAGGGGCATCCCGCCATCGCAGACCTGGGCGAGAGGCCGGTCAATATCGAGGACGACGCGTGGATCGCCGCGGCAGCAATCGTGCTCCGGGGCGTGACAATAGGACGCGGCGCAATCGTCGGCGCCGGCGCTGTCGTCACCCGGGACGTGCCGCCCTTTTCCATCGTCGGCGGCAACCCCGCGCGTCACATTCGCTATCTGAGCGCTGAAGAGCATCTGTCCACGCCAGCCTGAGGCGACGGCAGTCGGATGTCAGCTCAGCCTCTCGCGCTTCCGACAACATGACCGACATATTTAATCGCTTACTCGACACCGCGCACCGCCTGTTCCGTATTGATCGCCGACTGGAGGAGGTCAAGATGAATCAAGGGCGCATCCTCGCTGCGATGCAAGACGGGGTGGTCAGACCGAAGCTATGGCTGTATGAGTTCAAGGTCTTCTCCCAATCCGGCGAAGACGGGATCATCCAGTTCCTCGTCAATCACCTGTCGATCGAGAACCGGACCTTCATCGAGTTCGGCGTCGAGGACTTTAGTGAGTCCAACTGCAGATTCCTGCTCATGAAGGACCAATGGCGGGGCTTCGTTCTCGACGGATCTGCCGGGAATATCGCGAGGCTGAGACGGGCGGACTACTATTGGCGGCACGCACTCGAGAGCACATCTTCTTTCGTGACTCGAGAAAACGTCGGCGCGCTTCTCGAAGCCAGTGGCTTTGACAAGAATCTCGGCATCTTGTCGATCGACATCGATGGCGTCGACTACCACGTCCTCGAGGCGCTGCGAGAGTGGCGGCCGAGCATTCTGATCGTGGAGTACAACGACGCCTTGGGGACGACCCGCCCGGTCACGGTGCCGTACGACGCCAGCTTCGTCCGGCGCGAGAAGCACTATTCGAACCAATACTGGGGCGCCAACCTCACGGCGTTTCAGTACCTCGCCAACCTGCGGGGATACGCTTTGGTAGGTACAAACAGCGTCGGCAACAACGCCTTCTTCGTCGAGCGTAGTCTGCTCAACGACTTCGTCCGCGAAGTGTCCATTGCCGACTGCACGAAGGTCGCAACTTTTCGCGACAGTCGCGACCCCGTCGGCAAGCTGACCTTTCTGTCCGGCAAACAGAGGGCGATGGCCATGCGGGACATGGCGCTGTTGGATGTCGTCACCGGCGACTCTTTGACGGTCGGAGACCTCCTTGACTGAGGCGGCTCCTGCGGTCCGGCCCGCAGGCATCCAGGCTGTTCGGGGCGCGTGAGCACGGCGATGACTCAAAGCAACGCATGACACCCACCTTCACGTCTTGGGAGTCGGCCGTCTCGTGGTTGAGAGCCCAGCCGGATCGCAGCGACCTCGTCGTCGACGCGTATTACGACGATCCGCTTCTCGGTGCAGCGCAACGCTACGCCGACGGCGCCGAATGGCAGGCAACCCGTCAATATTTGGGCGTGGCCACCGGCAGGAGCGCGCTCGACGTCGGCGCTGGTCGCGGCATTGCCAGCTACGCGTTGGCGCGTGAAGGCTTTGCCGTCACCGCGCTCGAGCCCGACCCGAGTAAGCTGGTCGGGGCCGGCGCGATTCGCGCCCTGGCCGCAGAGGCCCGGCTTCCGATCACCGTGGTCGAGGAGTTCTCGGAGCGCCTGCCGTTCGCCGACGCGAGCTTTGATCTCGTCTTCGCACGGGCCGTGCTGCACCACACTCGCGACCTGGCGGCGGCGTGCCGGGAGTTCGCACGCGTTCTGCGACCCGGCGGCCGGGTGATCGCCGTCCGCGAACACGTGATCTCGCAGCCCGAAGACCTCCCGGCGTTTCTCGAGGCTCATCCCCTGCATCGACTGTATGGAGGTGAGCATGCCTACATGCTCGCCGAGTACATGCGCGCCCTCTCGGGTGCCGGCCTGTCGATCGACACGGTCCTTGCGCCGCTCCGCAGTCCGATCAACCTTGCGCCGCAGTCCAAGCAGTCGGTGCAGCGCGAAATCGCTCGTCGCCTGACCCGGGGCAGCGCGACGCTCACAGGCCTGTTCGCAACGATCCTCGCCATTCCAGGCGTATGGCCGCTGCTCCTGCCAGTGCTCGAACGCATCGATCACCGGCCCGGTCGGCATTACTCGTTCGTGGCCCATCGCCGATGAACGCCGCGACCACCTGGATCACCGGAGCGCACGGATTCATCGGCCGCCACCTGTCACGGGCGCTGGCTGTCGAAGGTGCTCGCGTCGCGGGGGTGGGGCATGGCGCGTGGCCCGAAGCGGAAGCGGCAGCGTGGGGCGTCGCGCACTGGCTCAACGGCGATGTCTCCGCGAGCAACCTCGGCGCGCTGCGCGCCATCCACGGCTCGCCAGAACGCATCTACCACGTCGCCGGTGGCTCGTCGGTGGGCGCCGCGATTGCTGCTCCTCACGAGGACTTCCAGCGCACGGTGGGGAGCACGGCGGAGTTGCTCGAATGGGTGCGGCAGGAAGCCCCCGCGGCCACGCTCGTCGTCGTCTCCAGCGCAGCCGTCTACGGTGCCGGACACGACGGACCGATTGCCGAGTCGGCCGAGCAGCGGCCGTATTCCCCCTACGGGCACCACAAGGCGATCATGGAAGCCCTGTGCCGTTCCTACGGCTCGAGCTATGGCGTCAAGTCGATCATCGTGCGCCTCTTCTCGGTCTACGGCTCCGGGCTGCGCAAGCAACTTCTGTGGGACCTTTGCAGCAAGCTGGACGGTGGGGCAGGCGCGCCCGAACTCGGGGGTAGCGGCGATGAGCTTCGCGACTGGACAGACGTCCGCGACGTCGTTCGCGCGCTGTCCATCGCGCCCGGCCTGGCCGATTCGAGCGCCCCCGCGATCAACGCCGGCAGTGGCATTGCGACGCCGGTGCGCGAGGTCGCGCGCCAAGTCGCCGCGACGTGGCGCCCCCACCGCCACCTCGATTTGCCCAAGTTCAGCGGTCGCTCGCGTCCCGGCGACCCTCTCAGCTTGGTCGCGGACGCCGGCCGGCTGAGAGCACGGGGCTTCGAGTGGCGCATCTCGGTCAGTCAGGGGATCGCTGACTATGTCCGGTGGTTCCAGTCGCGCCGGGATGCTGCGGACTGATGCGTGTCGGTTTCACGATGATCGGCGGCGGCAGGGGAACCGGGATCTACAACTATCTCCTGAACCTGCTTGCCGTCCTGTGCGCGAACCCGACCGCGAACGCCACCCCGATTCTCTTTGTCGGCACCGACGTGGCGGAGCATGACCTCGCGCCGTTCGCCGCCCTTCGCGGGCTCGAAATCGCCCGCTCCGAGTGCTTCGATCGCAGCCGACAGGGGCGATCGCTCCTCGCCTCGTTGCTCCTCGGTGCAGATCGATCGGCGCGAAGGATGTTCGAGCGGCACCGCATAGACGTGCTGTTCGAGTCGGCCCGGTTCTACGGCTGGCGACTTCGCTTTCCGGTGATTGCCTGGATTCCGGACTTCCAGCATCGGGTCCTGCCACACATGTTCACGCGAGCCGGTTACTGGAGACGTGAACTCGGATTCCGCGCCCAGATCGCCGCCGGCCGGGTGATCATGCTGAGCAGCGACGACGCGCGCCGCGCGTGCGAGCGCTTCTATCCGAAAGCGCGCGGGCGAACGCGCACGGTTCGCTTCGCTGTCCCGCCTGGTCCAGCGCCCACGTGGCCAGAAGCACGCGCGATCGCCGATTCCTACGGGCTGCCCGCCCGGTTCTTCTTCATGCCGAACCAGCTGTCGAAGCACAAGAACCATCTGCTCGTCATCGAGGCACTCGCATTGCTCCGCGGGCGTGGGGTCTCGATCTGCATCGCGGCGTCGGGAAAGCAGCTCGACGAGCGCCATCCCGAACACTTCCCCGCTGTCGTGCGCGCCCTCGAAGCGGCCGGGTTGGCGGGCAACTTGCGTCTGCTCGGGCTCATTCCTTACGAAGATCTGGCTGCGCTCATGAAGGCAAGCATGGCCGTCCTCAATCCGTCTCTCTTCGAAGGCTGGAGCACGCCTGTCGAGGAGGCCCGGTCGCTCGGCGTCCCACTCGTGCTGTCCGATCTCGACGTTCACCAAGAACAGGCCGGCGAGCAGGCCGTCTACTTCGATCGCCATTCGGCCGCTTCGTTAGCCGACGCGCTCCAATCGGTTGAGCCGCTGGCCCCTGGGTCGGCAGAGCAGCGCGCCGTCGCCGCTCGTCGCGACGCCGATGAGCGGGTGCGCCGTTTTTCGGCCGAGTTCGGCCACCTGGCATCGGATTGCGTTGCGGGGCGGTTCGCGACGTGAAGATCAGCATGACCGGGCGAACGGCGACTCGGTGAGCGGCTGTGCGACTCGTTGCAGGTCGACATCGATCCGAAGCGTGCTGCTCGGCTGGCGGCCGCTGGCGCGCATCGATGACGCTCTCGACTGGAGTGCGCGGCACTTCCTCGCTTCCGACCGCCAGGCGCCGATGTGGCTACGGTCAAGACCGCTCCGCCGTTCGCTATCATCAAACAATTGAGTGGCTCGTGGCAACCGGCCATGCTGTCACTGCTTGCACGAGCACGGTTCCGACCGACTACCAGCTCGAGTCTTCACTGTGTCCCTGCTCGACTTCGCGTACCTTGTGACCACGGCGATCGTGGCGCTGTATCTGTGGCGGCGCGTCGGCCTTCGGCTCGGCTGTTCGATGCTCCTGCTGACGGTGCTCCTTGTCATTTACGGCCCCGCGCACCTCTGGTTCCAGTTCGATCGCGAACTGAACCAGGAGTTGCACCCGACGATCACTGTGGCCTTGCTCGTGATGTGGGCCGGCCTGCTGATCGGGCAGGAACTGCCACGTTGGGCCCGACCAACGGCGTTCGCCAGAGCCCGTGGCGCATCCGTCGCCTGGGACGGGCATCCCCTTCGAGCCGGATTCGCGCCGGGCACCCTGTTTAGGCCATTTGCGATCTTGGTGCTGCTGGTGCTCGCGCTCGACTTCGTCGCCGAGGGGCAGCTCGGCAAGGTCGTGTCGTACTACGGCAGCGTCGGACTGCTCGAGGACCAAGCCCAGTTTCGACTAGAAGAGGGCGGATCCCGCTTCTATGTCGTCAACATCCTCGTCTCGACGATCGCACCATTCCTGTCGATGGTGCTCTTGTGCGAATCGGTGCGTGCGAAGACTTGGCGGGCACGGTTCGTGTTTTGGTGCTGGTTCTCGGTGGTCCTGCTCGCCAAGCTGGCCACCCTGCAGAAGTCTCCCGCTGCCATCTACCTCCTGCAGATGTGCCTGGCTTACTGGCTGATCCGCTCGAACCGACCCAACCTGCGGGCCATGCTCGGGGCGACGATCATTTTCTTGCTAGCGATGATCCCGCTGTCGTTCGCTGCCTTTCCGGGCATCTCCCTCACGGACCTGCTGACATATTTCTACTACCGCATCATCGAGGCGCCGCAGGAAACGCTCGAGGACTACTTCGCCGTTTATCCCAGCCAGGTCGGCTTTCTCTATGGCATGGGCTTTCGCTGGCTGCACGCGCTTGTTGGCACGGGCGACTACGTGGGCTCGGCGGTCGTCGTCGCGGTTCTGCATGGCTCGGAGGGAGCAACCTTCAACGCGGTCTTCATTGCGGACTCCTGGGCAGACTTCGGCTTCGTCGGCATCGCGATGTCGTCGATCGGGCTCGGCCTTGCCGCCAGGCTAGTGGACATGTATGCGTTCGGCCAGGGCAAGACGAGCGCGTCAGTCGCGATCATCGCTTCGATGCTTTTCTCGGTGATCTATGTTGCCTCGGCCTCGTTCTCCGCGTCGCTCCTCACCGCCGGGCTGGCGCTGGTGCCGGTGGTCGCCTGGCTGCTGCGGTGTCCGGTCGTGCCCGTATCGGCGCGACGGCAAGTCTTCTCCCGCTTCGCCGCTGACAAGCCATGATCAGAGGTGGTCGGTTCGACAGTCCCACTCGGTGCCACCTCGGACGCAAGCGCGTATCCAACCCTGCGTGCCGTCGACCCGAAGCCGGTGCTGTGCAGCGCGTTGCGCTGCGCCACGAGTTCCGGCACCACTGCCTACTATCGGGACGGCGATCACCTGAATGCTGTCGCCGCGAACTTGCTCGGCCGACGATGGCTTCGCGAGCAATCAAATCCTCTCGGTGGACAGTCGCCTTGAGGCCCTCGCCATGAAGATCAGCGTCGTCACGGCTACGTGGAACAGCGCGGCGACCGTCGCCGACACGCTGGCCTCGATCAACGCACAGACCCATCCCGACGTCGAGCAGATCATCGTCGACGGCGGCTCGACCGATGCAACGCTCGACATCGTCATGGCCGAAGGCAAGCGGGTCACCACGGTCGTGTCGGAGTGCGACAAGGGCATCTACGACGCCATGAACAAGGGCCTCAAGCTGGCTCGTGGCGACGTCGTCGGCACCCTCAACTCCGACGACTTCCTCGCCTCGCCCGACGTCCTGGCGACGGTGGCGGCGGCCTTCGCCGACCCGGCCGTGGATGCCGTCTACGGCGACCTCTGCTACGTGCGCCAGAACCTGCCGTCGCAGGTCGTGCGCTACTGGCGCTCGGGCCCGTTTCGCACGGGGGCCTTCGCGAAGGGCTGGGTGCCTCCCCACCCGACGCTGTATGTCCGGCGCGAGCTCTTCGAGCGCTTCGGCGGCTTCGACCTCGCGTATCCGCTGGCCGCCGACTTCGAGTTCATGGTCCGACTGTTCGAAATTCATGGTGTCGGGTTGCGCTACCTGCCGAAAGTGATGGTGCGCATGCGCATGGGCGGAGCCTCGAACCAGAGCCTGCGCAGCATCGTGGGCCAGAACCGCGAGATCTGGCAGGCCTTGCACCGGCACGGGCTGGCCGGTTCGATGCTCGGGTGGGCCGCGAACAAGGCCATCCTGCGCGCGAAGCAGTTCCTATCCAGGCCAGCCGAACTCTGATCGCGCCTGTCGATGGCATGCAACACCCTGCCGGCCCCGGGCGGCAGGGGCGTCCAGCCGGGTGACAATCGACCCCGCATGCCTGTTCCCGCCCTGCTGGTCCTCCTGCTGCTCGGCTGCGCAGCGTCTTGGGCACTGACCTCGTCGGTGCGCCGCTACGCCCTGCAGTCCGGCCTCCTCGACCGCCCCAACGCCCGCAGCTCGCACACCGTCGCCACCCCGCGCGGCGGCGGCGTGGCCATCGTCGTCTCCTACCTGGGGCTGGTCGCCGTCCTGCTCGCGACGAGGTCGGTGGATCCGCGCTTGGCCGCTGCCCTCCTCGGCAGCGGCCTGGTCGTCGCCGTGCTCGGCTTCATCGACGACCGCGAGCCGATCCGGGCGCGCTGGCGCTTCCTCGGCCACCTGGCCGCCGCCCTCTGGGTGTTGTGGTGGCTCGGCCCGTTGCCGCCGGTGCCGCTCTTCGGCGTCGTGGTCGACCTCGGCGTCGGCGCGACGCTGCTCTCGGCGCTCTACCTCGTCTGGTCGATCAACCTCTTCAACTTCATGGACGGCATCGACGGCATCGCCAGCCTCGAGGCGATCGTCGTCGCGCTCGGCGGCGCGCTCGTCTGGTGGCTGACGCAGCCGGCGGGCGATTGGCTGCTTGCCGTCGCGTTCGCCGCCTGCGTCGCCGGCTTCCTGATCTGGAACTTCCCGCCGGCGCGGATCTTCATGGGCGACGCCGGCAGCGGCTTCCTCGGCTGCATGATCGCCACCCTCGCGCTCTGGAGCAGCCACACCGTCTCGCATCTCTTCTGGAGCTGGTTCATCCTTGGCGGCTGCTTCATGGTCGACGCGACGACGACGCTGGTGCGTCGCGTGCGGCGCGGCGAGGCCTTCAACGAGGCGCATCGCAGCCACGCATACCAGTACGCGGCGCGCCGGTTCGAATCGCATAAGGCCGTCTCGATCGCCTTCGTCGCGGTCACGGTCGCCTGGCTGCTGCCGCTCGCCGTCGCCGTCGCCGTCGGACGACTCGATGGCCTGATCGGCGTCGCCGTCGCCTACGCACCGCTCGTCGTCCTCGCCTTCCGCTTCAAGGCCGGCGACCGCGCTTCCCAGGAATCCTGACCCCCGATGCCTCACCTTCCGGCAGATACCTTCTGGTCCTTCGTCCGCCCGGCGATGCGCCTGGCAGCGCTCTCACCGCAGACCAAGGTCGCCATCATGATCGGCGGCGACGCGGTGTTCCTGCCGCTCTGCATGTTCCTCGCGGTGGCCTTCCGGCTCGGCTCGCTCGAGAGCGCGCTCGACATGGCGCCGCTGCTGCAGATCGGCATCGCCCTTCTCGCACTGCCGGCGCTGGGTGTCGTCGGCCTCTATCGCACCGTCGTGCGCTACATCGACTTGCGCGTTCTGGTCGCTTCGAGCGCCGCGCTCGCGACCGTCGTGCTGTCCGTGAGCGCGCTCGCCTGGGCGCTCCAGGTCGTGGTGCTGCCGCGCTCGGCCTTGCCGATCTTCTGGTTCGTCGCCTTCGCCTATGTCGTCACCTCGCGCTTCATCGCCCGGGCGCTGCTTCGGCGCGGCATGAAGCAGGCGGGCCGGCACCGCCTGCGCACGGCCATCTACGGTGCAGGGGGCGCCGGGGCACAGCTGGCGCAGGCGATGCAGCTGAGCCCCGACCACGCGGCCGTCTGCTTCCTCGACGACCGCAGCGACCTGCAGCGCAAGATCGTCGCCGGGCTGCGGGTGTACGCGCCGAGCGCGCTCGCCGATGCGATCTTTCGCCACGAGATCGAGCAGATCGTCCTTGCCATTCCGTCGGCGAGCTCGGCGCAGAAGCGGCGCCTGATCGAAGGCGTCGAGGGCGCCGGGCTGCCGGTGAAGATCCTGCCGAACCTGTTCGAACTTGTCGACGGCAAGGCCGGCGTCTCCGACATCCGCGAGGTCGATGTCGCCGACCTGCTCGGCCGCGATCCGGTGCCGCCCGACCCGGGCCTTTTCACCCGCAACATCGCCGGCAAGGTCGTCCTCGTCACCGGCGCCGGCGGCTCGATCGGCAGCGAGCTGTGCCGCCAGATCGCGACTCAGCGGCCGGCCAGGCTTCTGCTGCTCGATCACTCCGAGTTCGCGCTCTACACGATCGACCAGGAGCTGCGCAACACATGGCACGGCATCGAGGTGGTCGCCTGTCTCGGCTCGGTGCTCGACGAGCGGCTGCTGCGGTCCCTCCTTCACGATCATCGGGTGCAGACGATCTATCACGCGGCAGCCTACAAGCACGTGCCGCTGGTCGAAGCGAACATGCAGCAGGGGCTGCGCAACAACGTCTTCGGAACGCTCGTCGTCGCCCGCGCGGCGCTCGAGGCCGGGGTCGAGATGTGCATCCTGATCTCGACCGACAAGGCGGTGCGGCCGACCAACGTCATGGGCGCCTCGAAGCGCGCCGCCGAGCTGATCTTCCAGGCCGCGGCGATGCGCAGCGGCGCACGCACGATGTTCTCGATGGTCCGCTTCGGCAACGTGCTCGGCTCGTCCGGCTCGGTCGTGCCGCTGTTCCGACGCCAGATCGAGGCCGGCGGTCCGGTGACGATCACCCATCCCGACATCATTCGCTACTTCATGCTGATCGGCGAAGCCGCACAGCTGGTCGTGCAGTCGGGCGCGATGGCGCGCGGCGGCGACGTCTTCGTCCTCGACATGGGCGAGCCGGTGCGCATCGCCGACCTGGCGCGCACGATGATCCACCTCTCCGGCCTGACCGAGCGCACGCCGCAGCACGCCGACGGCGACATCGAGGTCGAGTACGTCGGCCTGCGCCCGGGCGAGAAGCTCTACGAGGAGCTGCTGATCGGCGAATCGGTGGTGCCGAGCGGGCACCCACGGATCATGTGTGCGCGCGAGCGCCACATCGAGCCGGCGCTGCTCGACAAGATGCTCGAGTCGCTGCGCGCGGCGTGCGATGCCGACGACCACACGGCGATGCTGCGCCAGCTGCGCAACCTCGTGCCCGAGTACCGCTCGGCCGACGAGGTCAACGCCGAGGCGTCGGCGTCGCTGGCGAAGCGTTAGGCCGGCGGCGCGCGCGGGCGACCGGCAAGTCGCGGTCGCAGCGACGACCTTCCTAGAATGCGCGGTCTTCCGAACGACCATGACCACTCCAGAACCCACTCCCCCGGACGAGAACGCCCTCATCGCCGAACGCCGCGAGAAGCTCGCCGCCATCCGAACGCGAGGGGTCGCCTTTCCGAACGACTTCAAGCCGAAGCACCGCGCAGTCGAGCTCGTGCGCAAGTACGGACACCTCGACAACGAGGCGCTCGAGCCGCAGGTGCTCGCGGTGTCGGTCGCCGGCCGCCTGATGCTCAAGCGCGTGATGGGCAAGGCCAGCTTCGCGACGTTGCAGGACGCGACCGGCCGGATCCAGCTGCGCGTGAGCATCGATGCGATCGGCGAGACCGACTACGCCTTCTTCAAGCACTTCGACCTCGGCGACATCGTCGGTGCCGAAGGCACGCTCTTCAAGACCAAGACCGGCGAGCTGACGGTGAAGGTCGAGAAACTCCGCCTCCTCACCAAGAGCCTGCGGCCGCTGCCCGACAAGTTCCACGGCATGGCCGACGCCGAGGACAAGTACCGCCAGCGCTACGTCGACCTCATCACCGACGAGACCGCGCGCGCGCGCTTCGCGGCGCGCAGCAAGACGCTCTCGTCGATCCGACGCTTCATGGTCGAGCACGGCTTCATGGAGGTCGAGACGCCGATGCTGCATCCGATCCCGGGCGGCGCCAACGCCAAGCCCTTCGTGACGCACCACAACGCGCTCGACCAGCAGATGTTCCTGCGCATCGCGCCAGAGCTCTACCTGAAGCGCCTCATCGTCGGCGGCTTCGAGCGCGTGTTCGAGATCAACCGGAGCTTTCGCAACGAGGGCCTGTCGGTGCGGCACAACCCCGAGTTCACGATGATGGAGTTCTACGCCGCGTACTGGAACCACCACGACCTGATGGACTTCACCGAAGAGGTCCTGCGCCACGCCGCGCGCGAGGCCGCGGGCTCGGCACGCCTGACCTATGCGGGCAAGGACGTCGACCTGGAATCGCGGTTCGCGCGCCTGACGGTCAAGGAAGCGCTCGTGCTTCACGCGGGCCTGAGCGAGTTGGAGGCGGCGGATGCCACCGGACTGCGCGCGAAGCTGGCGTCTCTGGGCGAGAAGGCGCCAGCGCACTGGACGCTGCCGGAGCTGCAGTTCGGCATGTTCGAGGCCGCCGTCGAGTCGCAGCTCTGGCAGCCGACCTTCATCGTCGACTATCCGGTCGAGGTGTCGCCGCTGGCGCGGGCGTCGGACGCCGATCCGTCGGTCACCGAGCGCTTCGAGCTCTTCATCACCGGTCGCGAATACGCCAACGGCTTTTCGGAGCTCAACGACGCCGAGGACCAGGCAGCCCGCTTTCGTGCCCAGGCGGCGAACAAGGAGGCCGGCGACGAGGAAGCGATGTACTACGACGCCGACTTCATCCGCGCCCTCGAGATCGGCATGCCGCCCACCGGCGGCTGCGGCATCGGCATCGACCGGTTGGTGATGCTGCTCACCGATTCGGCGAGCATCCGCGACGTGATCCTCTTCCCGTCGCTGCGCAACGAGACTTGACGCCGTCGTCAAGCCGATTCCATGAAAAAAGCGGACCGAGGTCCGCTTTTTCGTGGCGGCCCGGACTCGCCGGGCTGCCCGGGGTCTCAGACGCTGCGGCGGCGGGCCATGAGATCGACCATCCTCCTGCTTCAGGGGTTTCACGTAGGACGTTGTCCCGCGACGTGGCGGAGTGCCCAGGGCCACACGGCGAGGTAACGAAGTGCATCGTGTCACGGCTCGGTCATGCATGGCAAGTCGATGCGGGTTGCTCGCCCTAGCGCTGCTGGAAGTCGGGCTTCCTCTTGGCGAGGAAGGCGTCCATGCCTTCGTTCTTGTCGGCCGTGGCGAAGAGCGAATGGAACAGATGGCGCTCGAAAGCGACGCCGTCGGAGAGCGGCATCTCGTAGGCTCGGTTGACGGCCTCCTTGGCCATCATCACGCTCGGCCCGCTGAATCCGCAAATGGTCTCGGCGGCGGCGAGGGCGACGTCGAGCAGCTCGGCCGCCGGCACGACGCGCGACACCAGGCCGGTGCGCTCGGCCTCGTGCGCATCCATCATCCGCGCCGTCAGGATCATGTCCATCGCCTTGGCCTTGCCGACCGCGCGCGGCAGCCGCTGGGTGCCGCCGGCGCCCGGAATGATGCCGAGCTTGATCTCCGGCTGGCCGAACTTGGCGTTGTCGGCGGCGATGACGATGTCGCACATCATCGCCACCTCGCATCCGCCGCCGAGGGCGAAGCCCGCGACGGCGCCGATCACGGGTTTCCTGATCGAGCGGATCGTCTCCCAGTTGCGGCTGATGAGCCCCTTCGAGTAGGCGGCGACGAAGTCGTACGAGGCCATCGCCGAGATGTCGGCGCCGGCCGCGAAGGCCTTCTCGCCGCCGGTGAGGATCATGCAGCCGATCGAGTCGTCGGCGTCGAAGGCCTTGAGCGCGGCGCCGAGCTCGTCCATCAGCGTGTCGTTGAGGGCGTTGAACTGCTTGGGCCGGTTCAGCGTGACGAGGCCGACACGGCGCGGTCCGTTGCCGCGCACGTCGGTGAGGATGCATTCGTAGGTCATGGCGTCTTTCCTGATGAAGCCGCGGAGGCGACGGCCGGCGGCGCGGCCATCTCGGGCTTCGTCGAGATCATGAGGTCGATGAAGGTGGCCGCGTCCTGCTCGATGCGGATCCGCACCGGAAGATAGCGCAGGTCCGGCGCGATCCATATCTCGGCCGACAGCTCGTTGGCCTTCCTCGGGCCGCGCGGACGCGGCTTGAGGTGGAACGCCTGCAGCCGCCCGAACGGCGTGACGAGCGACTGCTCCTCGACCACGTCATAGGTCCAGCGGTCCATCGTGCGCGGCAAGGCGAGCGGAAAAGCGACCGTGCTGCCGACGCGCAGCAGCTCGGGCCGGGTCGAGAAGAGGTACGTGAGCTGGATGAACTGGCTCGCCGTGTCCTGCACGCCTTCGAGCCGCTCGCGCCGTTGACCGTCGGCGAGAACGACGGCGTCGGGCTCGAATCCGACGCTGACACGGCGCCGCTCGCGGAACACCACCTGCGTGTCCTCGGCGTAGCGCGCCGGCACGAGGCCGCTCGCGGCGATGCTGCCCTCGCTCGTCATGCGCCGGGTGATCAGCGGCGCGAACTCCGGCCCGACGAGCAGGTCGAGGTTGACCTGGTAGCGGTCGTCGAGCCGGATCCATTCGACCTGCGCCTGGCCGCTGACCTCGCCACGGTAGTTGCCCGTGAGGCTGTAGGTGACACGCGTCGATGCCGGCCACTCGAAGGGCGCACCCTCGGCGCTGGAGTCGGCGTCGGGGATGGTCGGCGAGGATGCGGCGTCGGAAGACGCCATGGCGCTTGTCACCGTCGTCGGCAGATCGGCCGGAGGCGCGGGAATCTCCTGGGCGACTGCTTCGCTCTGCGACTCGGCCTGGCTCTCGGATCGCACCACCGTCGCAGGCTCCGCCGCCGACGCGACGTCTTCTGTAGCCGACGCGGCACGCGCGACACGGCGCGGCGCGCGTGGAGCGGTCGGCGCGGCCCGCGGTGGCACCACCCTCGCCGCGACCGGCGGCGGAGCGGTCGGCTCGATCGTGCGCACGTAGCTCACGGCGATGCGCTGCGGCATCGCGTGCGCGGGGTCGAGATCGGTCATGCGCGCCGCGAGCTCGCGCGTGACCGCCCCGTGCACCAGCACCACTGCGACGACGACGGCGGCCCAGGCGAGCCGGCGCCGGCCGCGTGACGTGCGGTCGACGCCGGCCGGGGTCGTCAACCGGCGATCCATGCCTCGTACAGGCGGCGCGCGTCGCCGCCCGCGCCGTCGGCCGGCTTGAGCTGCACCGAGCCGGCGCTGCTCGCGCCGAGCGAGTCCACCGGCAATCCGACCGCGAAGACGCGCTGGTCGCGTCCGACGAGGAGGCTCGTCTCGCCGCCGGACGGCAGCGAGCGCAGCGCGTCGTCGAGGCGGCGCAGGCGCCAGCCGCCGACGGCGAGGAGCTCGTCACCGGGCGCCAGGCCGGCGCGCTCGGCCGCGCCGTCGCGCAGCACGTGCGTCACCTTCACGCCGGTGAGCGCGCTCTCGCTGACGCGCACGCCCAGCCGCTGGGCCAACGTCGCCGGCTGGCTCTCGATGCCGACGCCGACGCGACGGAGCAGGTCGGCGAGCGGCAGCTCGCCCGTGCCGTGCACCCACTCGGCGAGCTCGCGGGCGTACGAGCGCCCGCCGACGACCTCGAGCGCGGCCGCGATGTCGGCCTCGTCGATCGGCCCGCCGCCGCTCGTGCGCCAGAGCTGGCGCATGACGTCGTCGAGCGAGCCGCGGCCTTCGCCGCGCAGGCTGAGGTCGAGCGCGAGCGCGACGAGCGAGCCCTTGCCGTAGTAGCTGATCGTTGCGTTCGGCGTGTTCTCGTCGGCGCGGTAGTACTTGACCCAGGCGTCGAAGCTCGCCGCGGCGACGCTCTGCACCGCGCGGCCGGGCGAGCCCTGGACGGCGGTGATCGTCGTCGCCAGCAGCTTCAGGTAGCGCGCCGAATCGATCAGACCGCTGCGCACGACGAAAAGGTCGTCGTAGTAGGAGGTGAAGCCCTCGAAGAACCACAGCAGCTCTGTGTAGTTCTCGCGGCTGTAGTCGAAGGTCGAGAACTCGCGCGGCTTGAGCCGCTTCACGTTCCACGAGTGGAAGTACTCGTGCGCGATCAGCCCGAGCACGCCGACGTAGCCATCGCCCGGCTCCGGCCGGGCCGCCGCGCCCTGGCCGGGCTCGGCGACCGCACGGCGCGGCAGGTCGCGCCGCGCCGCGACGAGCGCGGTGCTCGACCGGTGCTCGAGTCCGCCGCGGCCGTCCTCGAGGGCGTTGAGCATGAAGACATAGCGCTCGAACGGCGCCCGCCCGGTGCCGTGCCAGAACCGCGTCTCGGCCTCGCACAGGCGCTGCGTGTCGGCGATCAGGCGCTCGCCGTCGAAGTCGGGCAGCGCGCCGGCGACGACGAACTCGTGGATCACGCCCGCGGCGTCGAAGCGGCCGCGCCAGAAGCGGCCGAGCTCGAACGGATGGTCGACGAGGGCGTCGTAGTCGTCGGCGACGTACTCGTGCGCCGCATCGGGACCCGGCCGCCGCTCGAGCGACGTGGCGACGTCCCAGTCGGCAGGCAGTCCGACGAGCGCGAGCTCGTGCGGCTCGCCTTCGCGCCCCTCGACCCGCAGGCACACGCCGGTGCCGTTGAAGAAGCCGCGCGCCGCGTCGAGGAAGGCGGCGCGCACAGAGGTGTCGAAGGCGTAGACGCGATAGCGCACGACGAGCGCCTGCCCGGGTGCGCAGCGCGCCAGCCAGGTCGCCTTGTCGAGCTGGCGCAGCTCGACGGCGGCGTCGCCCTGCGTCGCCTCGATGGCCGAGAGGTGGCGCGCGAACTCGCGCACCAGGTAGCTGCCGGGAATCCACACCGGCAGGCTGAGCCGCTGCTCGGCGGCGGGCGCGTCGACGCGAAGCTCGACGGCGAAGGTGTGGCGGTGGCACGCGCCGACATCGATCTCGTAGCGAATCATGGAGAGATTGTCGCCGTCGCCGTCAGCCCGGACGGCTGTGGTCGAATGCGGCCCTGGACCGGAGGACCACCGCATGGACATCAGCACCGCCCCGGGCGCCTTCATCCGCCCGCCGCGCTTCAGCCCTTCGGAGTGGCAGGCGCGGGTGCAGCTTGCCGCTGCCTACCGCATCTTCGACCACCTCGGCTGGACCGAGCTGATCTACAACCACATCTCGCTGCGCGTCCCTGATGAGCCCGGGCACTACCTCATCAACCCGTTCGGGCTGCACTACTCCGAGGTCTGCGCGTCGAACCTGGTCAAGGTCGACCTCGACGGCGCCATCGTCGGCCACGCCGACTGGCCGGTGAACCCGGCCGGCATCACGTTCCACAGCGCGATCCACGCGACGCTCCCCGATGCCCACTGCGTGATGCACCTGCACACGACCGCGACGCAGGCCGTCTGCTGCCTGAAGGAAGGCCTCGCGTTCACGAACTTCTACGCCGCGCAGCTGTACGGAAAGGTCGCGTACCACGACTTCGAGGGCATCACGGTGCACGCGGACGAAGGCGCACGGATCCTGAAGAGCGCCGAAGGACGGCCGGTGCTGCTGCTGCGCAACCACGGCCCGGTGACGATCGGCGCGACGCTGCCGCAGGCCCTCTCGCTGATGTGGCTGGTGTCGCGCGCCTGCGAGATCCAGTGGGCGACGCAGTCGATGGGCGAGGCGAACCCGATTCCGCGCGCGGTGCTCGAGAAGTGCGTCGCCGACTCGCTGCAGTTCAACCCGACCTACGGCGCCGGCGAGGATTCGTTCGCCGCGCTGCAGCGGCTCGTCGACCGCAAGGATTCGGGCTACCGGATGTAGGTCCCGCCGCAGCGGGAGGCGCTCAGGACTGGCTCTTCAGGCGGCTCATCACGAGCTGCTTCTCGACCACTTCGGCGCTCGCCGCGCCGGGCTGCTGCCTGCCGTCCTCGAACACGAGGCCCGGCGTGCCGTTGATGCGGTGCTTGCGGCCGAGGGCGACGTTGCGCTCCAGTGCCGCCGTGTCGCACTGCGGGCTGTCGGTGGCCAGCGTGCCCTTGATCATCCAGTCGCGCCAGGCCTTGGTGTTGTCCTTGGCGCACCAGATCTGCTTCGACTTCTCGGGCGAATCCCCGCCGAGGATCGGATACAGGAAGGTATAGACGGTGACGTCCTTGACCGCCTGCAGGTCCTTCTCGAACTTCTTGCAGTAGCCGCAGTTCGGATCGGCGAAGACGACCAGCTTTCTCTCGCCCGTGCCCTGCTTCCAGACGATCGCGTCCTTGAGCGGCAACGTCTTGAAGTCGATCGCCGTCAGCTTTCCGACGCGTTGCTGGGTGAGGTTGGTGCGCGTCTTGGTCTCGATCACCTGGCCCTCGATCAGGTAATTGCCGTTCTCGTCGGTGTAGAGGATGTCCGTGCCGACACGCAGCTCGTAGAGCCCGGGCACGGCGGACTTGGTGACCTCGTCGATCTTCGGGAAATCGGGCACCCGCTCGGCGATGTTCTTGCGGATCGCGGCTTCGTCGGCGAACGCCGACGGCGCCGCGGCCAGGATGCCGACGGAGAAGACCAGTGCGGTGGCGACACGCGAGGATCGGTTCATGAGGGGCTTTCTGAGTCGAGGGCCCTGGCGGCGAGCCAGCGCTTCAGCGGCAGGGCACGATTGACGAGACTCATGCCATTGTTGCGGAGTTCCCGGATCGGCGCAGCCGGGGTGGCGAACAAACGCTGCAATCCGTCGGTTATTCGCGTCATGGCCCAAGTCGGCGCGGCGCGCTGCCGCACGTACCGCCGAAGCAACCGTTCGTCGCACAGGCCGCGCCACGGCTCGCGCTCGGCGATCGCCCGGGACAGCGCGGCGACGTCGGCGAGGCCGAGGTTGAGCCCCTGGCCGGCAAGCGGATGGACGACGTGCGCCGCGTCGCCCACGAGCACCCAGCCCGGCCCGCACCAGCGCTCGGCGCGGCCGAGGACGAGCGGCCACGACGCGCGCTCGGAGCCGAGCACGAGATCGCCGACATCGCCGCCCGTCAGCGCCGTCAGCTCGCGCGCGAAGACCGTGGGCTCCAGGCCGAGCAGCGCTTGGGCGCGATCGGCCGGCAGCGACCAGACGAGCGCGTACGAGCGCTCCGGCTCGGGCCGGTCGAAGGGCAGCAGCGCGAGCACGTCGGGCGCGAGGAACCACTGTCGCGCGATGTGGCGATGCGGCCGCGTCGCGACGACGCGCGCCGCGATCGCGCGCTGGCCGTAGTCGATGCGCTCGAAGCCGGCGCCGAGCGTCTGCAGCGCGATCGCGGATCGACCTTCGCAGTGCGCGACGAGCACAGCGGGAACGTCGGCCTCGACCCGCGTGACGTGCGGCGCGAAGCGCAATGCGACGTCGAGCGCGCTCTCGAGCAGCGCGGCGTCGGTGATCGTCGCCAGCGCGCCGGTGCGCTGCTCCCACGCGGAGAACTCGAGACTTGCGCCGGCGTCGCCGTGCACGACCATGTCGTAGACCGGCGTCGCGGCCCGATCGGCAAGGCCGTCCCAGACCTTGAGGCGCTGCAGCAGCGCGAGGGACGCAGCGTTGAGGGCATAGGCGCGAACGTCGGCGCGCTGTGCGCCGCTCGCCGGGGTCGAGCGCAGCGCCACCGACAGTCCGAGCCGCGCGAGCGACAGCGCGAGGGTCTTGCCGACGATGCCCGCGCCGCTCACTTGCACGTCGTAGAGAGGCATCGCCGGATTGTAGGCAGCGCTCGTGGACAATCGCCGCTCGCCGCGAGTGCCCCGCTCGCGACATCGACGAGGAGTCCGCCACCGTGAGCGACCTGCGAGTGCGTCTCGAATCGGTCCATGTCTATCCGGTGAAGTCGTGCGCCGGTGTGTCGCCGACGAGCGTCATGCTCGACGAGACCGGCTTCGATCTCGATCGCGCCTACATGGTGGTCGACACGGCGGGCCGCTTCGTCTCGCAACGCGAGCTGCCGCGCATGGCGCTCGTGCGCAGCGCGCTCAAGTCGGACGAGCTGGTGCTGCGCGCACCCGGCATGCTGGCCTTGCACGTCGCGCTCGATCGGGTCGAGGAGCGCGCCGAGGCCGAGGTCTGGAGCGATCGCCTCGCAGCCTTCGACATGGGGCCGCTCTGCGCCCAGTGGTTCAGCGACTTCCTCGGCCAGCCGCTCCGGCTGGTGCGCTTCGATCCCGACGCGCGCCGCCTCGCGAGCCGCGACTGGACCGGGCAGATCGAAGCTCCGACGGCGTTCCAGGACGGCTTCCCGCTGCTGGTCGCCTCGACGGCATCGCTCGACGAGCTGAACCGCCGACTCGCCCTGGCCGGGCAGGCGCCCGTGTCGATGGCGCGATTCCGTCCAAACCTCGTCCTGTCCGGCCTCGACGCGAACGGCGAAGACCAGCTCGACGAGATCGTCTTCGAGACGAACGACGGGCCGGTGCGGCTGAAGTTCGTCAAGCCCTGCATACGCTGCCCGATCCCCGACATCGATCCCGAGAGCGGCGAGCGCGGCCATGCCGTCGGCGACACGCTCTCGGCCTACCGCGGCCATCCGCGCATGAGCGGCGCGGTGACGTTCGGCATGAACGCCGTGATCGTCGAAGGCCTCGGCCGCACGCTCGCCGCGGGCGCCGAAGGCGAAGCGACCTACGCCCTCTGAGCTTCGACGTGGATCGCCTGAAGACCTGGCAGTTGTTCGCGATCTGCGTCGTCACCTGGGGCACGACGTGGCACGCGATCACCTACCAGGTGAGCGACATGCCGGCCGAGATCGGCGTCGCACTGCGCTTCGCGCTCGCCGGCGCGACCGTGCTGCTCGCCTGCCGCTGGCGCGGCGTGTCGCTGTCGTTCTCGCTCGCGGATCACGCGGCGCTCGCGCTGCAGGGCGTGTTCCTGTACGGCGTCTCGTACGTCTGCGTCTATCACGCCGAGCGCTTCGTGCCGTCGGGCCTGGTCGCGGTCGGCTACTCGGCCTCGCCGCTGCTCGCGGGCGTCGGTGCCGCGCTGCTCTGGGACACGGCGCTCGCGCGCCGATTCGTGATCGGCGGCGTGCTCGGGCTGGTCGGCGTCGCCCTCATCTTCTGGCCCGAGATCAGGCGCCCGAGCAGCGGCGACAGCGCCGCGATCGGGGCGGCGTTCACGATGGCCTCGGTGCTGCTGTCGGGCGTCGGCAGCCTCGCCGCGAGCCGCAACCGTCATCGCGGCCTGGCGCTTTTGCCGGCGATGGGATTCGGCATGCTCTACGGCGCCGCGGCCGCCCTGATCGTCGGCCTCGCGCTGGGTCGCGCCATCGTCTGGCCGACCACGCCCAGCTGGTGGATCTCGCTCGCCTACCTCGCGTTCGCCGGCTCGGTGCTGACCTTCGCCTGCTTCCTCACGATCCAGGACCGGATCGGCGTCGGGCCGGCGGGAACCATCGGCGTGATGACGCCGCTGCTCGCGCTCGTCGTCTCGCTCGCGTTCGAGGGCTATCGCCCCGACGTGCTGACTGCTGCCGGCGCGCTGCTGGCGGTCGCCGGCAACGCCCTCATGCTCATCCCGGCGGCGCCCCGGGTGGGGGCTCTGCGGCAGGACGCTCGGGCAGCGGGATGAACTCGGTTTCGCCCGGCACCCGGGCGAAGCGCTGCGCCTTCCAGTCGGCCTCGGCGGCACGGATGCGCTCGCGCGAGCTGGCGACGAAGTTCCACGACAGGAACCGATCGCCGAGCGGCTCGCCGCCGACGAGCACGACCCGGCCGCCGCGCGGCGCGACCAGCGTCGGCGACGAGCCGGGGGCGAGCAAGACCATCGTGAATTCGGGGTACTCGTCGCCGTCGACCTCGATCGGGTGGTCGATGGCGTAGAGCGCGCGCTCGCTGCCATCGGCGGCGTCCAGGACGATGCCCGTGCCGCTCGCGACGTCGAGGTCGAGCACCACGGCCAGGGTCGACGACGACGTCCTGACCGGCGAGGTCGCGCCGAACGCCGAGCCGGCGACGACATGGGCGACCGCGCCGGCGACGCGCACGCGCGGCACCTGCGCCGCGGCGACGTGCTGGAACGTCGGCGCCGAGTCTTCCTCGGCTTGCGGCAGCGCGATCCAGAGCTGCAGACCGTGGCGGCGATGCGCGACCTCGAGCAGGTCCTTGGGCGTGCGCTCCGAGTGGACGATGCCCTTGCCCGCCGACATCCAGTTGACCGCGCCGGGCTCGATGCGCTGCACGACCGAGGTCGAGTCGCGATGCATGATCGCGCCGTCGAAGAGATATGTCAGCGTCGCCAGGCCGATGTGCGGGTGCGGCCGCACGTCGCTGCGGTCGCCCGGGACGATCTCGATCGGGCCGAAATGATCGAAGAAGACGAACGGGCCGACGGCGCGCCGGTCGGCCGAGGGCAGGAGCCGGCGCACCATGAAGCCGCCGCCGAGATCGCGGGCATGCGGCGCAAGAGTCTGCAACTGGGTCACGAAACGATCTCCTCCGGGCGGGGACGCGCGAGTGTAGGTGCCGACTAAAATCCCCGGCTCACACTGCCCCTCGGGCCCCTCATGAGCCTCAAATGCGGCATCGTGGGCCTGCCGAACGTCGGCAAGTCCACCCTCTTCAACGCTCTCACCAAGGCCGGCATCGCGGCCGAGAACTACCCCTTCTGCACGATCGAGCCGAACGTCGGCATCGTCGAGCTGCCCGACCCGCGGCTGGCGCAGCTGGCGGCGATCGTCAAGCCGGAGAAGATCGTGCCGGCGATCGTCGAGTTCGTCGACATCGCCGGCCTGGTCGCGGGCGCCTCGAAGGGCGAAGGCCTGGGCAACCAGTTCCTGGCGCACATCCGCGAGACCGACGCGATTGTCAACGTGGTCCGCTGCTTCGAGGACGAGAACGTCATCCACGTCGCCGGCAAGATCGATCCGGTGTCTGACATCGAGGTCATCCAGACCGAGCTTTGCCTGGCCGATCTCGCGACGGTCGAGAAGACGCTCGCCCGCTCCGTCAAGGTGGCCAAGTCGGGCAACGACAAGGAGGCCAAGCGGCTGGTCGAGGTGCTGGAGAAGTGCAACGCGGCGCTCGACGAAGCCCGGCCGGTCCGCTCGATCGCCTTCAGCAAGGAAGAGCAGGCGATCCTGAAGCCGCTCTGCCTCATCACCGCCAAGCCGGCGATGTTCGTTGCCAACGTCGCCGAGAACGGCTTCGAGAACAACCCGCACCTCGACCGCCTGCGCGCGTTCGCGCAGAAGCAGCACGCGCCGGTGGTGGCCATCTGCGCCAAGACCGAGGCAGAGCTCGCCGACATGGACGACGCCGACAAGGCGATGTTCCTGGCCGAGATGGGCCAGACCGAGTCGGGCCTCGCGCAGCTGATCCGCGCCGCCTTCGGCCTGCTCGGGCTGCAGACCTACTTCACCGCCGGCGTCAAGGAAGTCCGCGCCTGGACCATCCACGTCGGCGACACGGCGCCGCAGGCCGCCGGCGTCATCCACACCGACTTCGAACGCGGCTTCATCCGCGCCCAGACGATCGCCTTCGACGACTTCATCGCCCACGGCGGCGAGCACGGCGCCAAGGACGCGGGGCGCATGCGCTCGGAGGGCAAGGAGTACGTCGTCAAGGACGGCGACGTGCTGAACTTCCTGTTCAACGTCTAGCGGCATCCGGCCGACCCGCATGTCGCGAGCCGCCGGATCCTCTTCCGCGACGCCGCGCGCCCGTGACTCGGGCCGGCGTGGTCTGCCGCTGGCGCTGACGACGCTCGCCTACGTCGCGGCCGGCCTGCTGTCGATCTGGCTCCAGGTCGCGCCGCGCCAGGGCGCGCCGCAGTCGCTTGCCACGGCGATCGCCCTGGCGGGGGTGCTGGTCTACGGCGGGCGGATTCTGATCGGCATCGGTGTCGGCGCGATGGCGCTGGCGCTGGTCGCCCATGGGCTCGCCGGTCGGCACGGCGCGGCGATCGTCGTGGTGTCGCTCGTCAGCGCCGTCGGCGCCGTCGCCGAGGCGGCCGTCGGGGCGATGCTGATCCGGCGCTTCGTGCGCCAGCCCCTGACCCTTTCGGAGCCTGCCGACATCTTCGCCTTCCTGGCGGCATGCGCGGCGACCAGCCTCGTTCGCGCGACCTTCGTGGTGGTGGCACTCGGCGCCGGGGGCATCGTCGCGAGCGCCAAGCTGCTCGCGCTCTGGGGCTCGACCGTGCTCGGCGACCTGACGGGTCTTTTCATCATCACCCCGGTCATCCTCACGCTCATCGGCCGGCCGCGCGCCGACTGGGCGGCGCGCCGCCTGCCGGTCGGATTGACGATGACCTTCGTGCTGGCCTTCCTGGTGCTGGGCATCGTCCAGTCGACGCGCTGGAACGAGGAGCGCATGCGCGCCGGCTTCGAGCGCGACGCCTCGGGCGCCTCGCTCGTCCTCGCGACCCAGCTCGAGGAGCCGCTGCGCGCGCTCGAGGCGCTGCGCGGCGTCTTCGTGATCTCGCACCGGCCGTCGCGAGGAGAGATGCACCAGGTGACCGGACGCTGGCTCGAGAGCGGCTCGGTCAGCGCGATGGGCTGGAGCGAACGGATCCGGCGCGACGAGCTGCAGCCGTTCGAGGCGCGCGCGCGTGCCGAGGGCCTGGTCGGCTACCGCGTCTTCGACCGCGACAGCGACTCGGCGGCAGCCGTCGCGGCGCCAGTCCAGCCGGCCGCGCCAGGGGAAGAGACGCACGACGCGTTTGCCGTGCGCCTGATCGAGCCGCCGCTCGGCAACACGCCGGCGCTCGGGGTCAACAGCCTGTCGATTCCGGCGGCGCGCGCCGCCATCGTGCAATCGATCGAGAGCGGTCTTCCGGCAGCGACAACGGCGTTTCGACTGACCCAGACGGCCGCCGAGAACCCGCGCCTGGGCACGGTGGTCTACCAGGCGATCTACGACGGCGACCCGGCGACATCGACGGAACGGCGCAGCGCCGTCCGCGGCGCCGTGTTCGTCACCCTCACCATGGACGCCCAGCTCGACAGCCTCGCCGGCAAGGTGCCGGGCTACCTGCGTCTGTGCGTCGTCGACGCGGAGCCGGGAGCGACTCAGCGCCGGCTCGGCGGCACGCCGGGCTGCGAGAGCGAGACGGCGGCGCTCAGCCACGTCCGTCCGCTCGCCTTCGCCGGACGGCACTGGGAGCTGCGCGTGAGCTCCCTCCCCGCCACCGTGTTCGACAGCGCGACCCGGAGTGCCTGGATCTTCGCCTGCGTCGGCCTGCTCTCCGCGGCGATGCTCGGTTCCTCGCTGCTGATCACCACCGGGCGAGCCCGGCGCATCGAGTCGGCGGTGCAGGAGCGCACGGCGGCGCTGCGCGCCGAGGTGGTCGAGCGCCAGCTGGCAGAGACGGCGCTGCGCGCCAGCGAGGAGCGCTTTCGCAACATCCTCGACAACGTGCCGATCGGTGTCGTCTACACCGATCTCGACGGCCGCGTGATCCAGGCCAATCCGCGCTATTGCGAATTGACCGGCTACAGCGAGGGCGAGCTCAACGCCCTCAGCCCGACCGCTCTCACCCACCCCGACGACGTTCACAGCGAGGAGTCGCTGACGGCCCAGCTCGTCGCCGGCGAGATCCCGCTCTACAGCCGCCACAAGCGATGCGTGAACCGCAAGGGCGACGTCGTCTGGGTACGCTCGACGGTCTCGCTGCTGCGCGATCCGAGCCAGGCGCCGTGGCGCATCGTCGGCGTCGTCGAGGACATCACCGAGCACCTCCGCCTCGAGGTCGCCGAGCGTGCGCGCGAAGCGGCCGAGACCTCGAATCGGGCCAAGAGCGACTTTCTCTCGCGCATGAGCCACGAGCTGCGCACGCCGCTCAACGCCATGCTCGGCTTCGCCCAGCTGCTCGAGATCGACCAGCGCCATCCGCTGGCGCCGGCGCAGCGCCCCTGGGTCGGGCAGATCCAGCAGGCCGGCTGGCACCTGCTCGACATGATCAACGACGTCCTCGACCTGTC
>JBBRZP010000016.1:0-33599 GCA_038236565.1 Burkholderiales bacterium
CCGCCACCTTCGACGGCCATGTCGCAATAGCGCTGCAGCGCCTCCGAGCCGTCCTTGCCCGGCTTGCCGGACGGGATTCGGATCTCGACCAGCTGGCGGTCGGAGAAGAGGCTGAGCGCCTGCGCGGCGCCGAGCAGGCTGCTCCAGTCGAAGTGCGCGCCGGCGACGGTGTGGACCTGGCGCTCGGTGCAGCCGGCGGCGCGCGCCGCGGCTCGTATCGTGTCGCCGGCTTCCTGCGCAAGCAGCGCCTCGTCGCCCCACACCGTGTAGACGGCACGCAGCTCGCGCTGCAGGTGCGAAGCGAGGTGGTCGGGCGCGAGCTGCATGGTTCGCGGACGGCTAGAGGACGCGCACCGACGAGAGCCGGCGCAGCACCTGCGAGACGATGTCGCTCTGCATCGCGCGGTACAGGAACGACTCTTCCTGCTCCTTGGCGAGCGCCGCGCTCTCGGTGTAGGTGAGCGAACGCTTGAGCAGGATCTCGCTCTCGGGAATGAGGTCCTTGCCGGCGGCGGTGCGGACGCGAAAGCCGAAGCGATAGCGCAGCTCGAACTCGCGGATCTGGTTGGCCGCCGTCTGCGCGACGACGACCTTCTCGCGCGACTCGCCGAGCGACTGCAGAACCACCTGCGCGTCCTTCGCCGCCTCGACGACGCGCGTCGTCGGGCCGGCCTCGATGTTCTGCTTCAGCTCGGTGACGAGCTGCGAGCGCGACGCGAAGCCGGCGAGCTGGATGGTGCGGAAGTTGAGCTCCGGCGGCCGCTTCAGCTCGAAGCCGCAGCCGGCGAGCGTGACCGCGGCGCCGAGCAGCAGGCGTCGCCGCATCAGACGACGACGTTGACGAGGCGACCCGGCACGACGACGACCCGCTTCACCGGGCGGCCCTCCGAGTGGCGATAGAACTCGGGCGAGGTGAGCGCCGCCTGCTCGATGACCGCCCGGTCGGCGTCGGCGGCGATGGTGAGCGAGCCGCGCAGGCGGCCGTTGATCTGCAGCATCAGCTCGATCTCGTCGCGGCGCAGCGCGGCCTCATCGACCACGGGCCAGGGCGCGTCGAGCACGCTGCCGTGCGCCGCGGCGAAGCCGAGCTCGTTCCAGAGGGTCCAGGTGATGTGAGGACACACCGGATAGAGCACGCGCAAGAGGATGCCGGCGCCTTCGCGCAGGGCAGGAGCGGCGCCGGCCAGGCCCTCGTGCGACTCGAGCGCGTTCAGCAGCTTCATCGCGCCCGAGACGACGGTGTTGTATTGCATCCGCTCGTAGTCGTAGCTGATCTGGCGCAGCACCGAGTGGACCTCGTGGCGCAGTGCCGGCGCCGCGCCGGACGCATCGGCGTGCGCCTCGGCCGAGCCCAGCATGTCGGCGTGACGCGCTGCGAACTTCCACAGTCGCTTCAGGAAGCGATGGGCACCCTCGACGCCGGCGTTGTTCCAGTCGAGCGTCTGCTCCGGCGGCGAGGCGAACATGACGAAGAGGCGGGCCGTGTCGGCGCCGTAGCGGTCGATCAGCTCCTGCGGATCGACGCCGTTCCTCTCGGTCTTGCCCATCTTGAGCATGCCGCGGTACTCGACCCGGCTGCCGTCGGCGAGCGTGCCGCCGGCGGCGCCCGGCGTCTCGGTGGCCGAGGTCACCTCGTCGGGCGGGAAGTAGTCGACGCCGCCCTGCGCGGACGTGCGCGCCCAGACGTGGTTGAGCACCATGCCCTGCGTCAGCAGGCGCGTGAACGGCTCGTCGATGGCGACGAGCTTCAGGTCGCGCATCACCTTGGTCCAGAAGCGCGCGTAGAGCAGGTGCAGGATCGCGTGCTCGATGCCGCCGATGTACTGGTCCATCGGCATCCAGTACTTCGTGCCTGCGCCCACCATCGCATCGTCGAGGCGCGGGTCGCAATAGCGCATGAAGTACCACGAGCTGTCGACGAACGTGTCCATCGTGTCCGTCTCGCGCCGCGACGGGCGGCCGCAGGCCGGGCAGGCGACGTTCAGGAACGCGGCGCACTTGTTCAGCGGATTGCCCGAACCGTCGGGGATCAGGTCTTCCGGCAGCACGACGGGCAGGTCGGTCTCGGGCACCGGCACGACCCCGCACGCGTCGCAGTGGACGATCGGGATCGGCGTGCCCCAGTAGCGCTGGCGGCTGATGCCCCAGTCGCGCAGGCGCCAGGTCGTCTGCTTCGCGCCAAGGCCGCGCGCGCCGACCGCCTTAGCGACGGCGTCGACAGCCGCGCCGTAGGCAAGGCCGCTGTAGTTGTCGGAGTTGATCGTGATGCCCCGGAGGGCGTCGGCGTACCAGGGCTGCCACTCGTCGTACACGAACTCCTCGCCATCGACGTGCACGACCTGCAGCATGTCGATGCCGTACTGCTTGGCGAACGCGAAGTCGCGCTCGTCGTGCGCCGGCACGCCCATCACCGCGCCGTCGCCGTAGCCGATCAGCACATAGTTGCCGACCCAGAGCGGGATCTGCTCATGGCTGAGCGGATGCTCGACGAAGAGGCCGGTGTCGATGCCGCGCTTGGCCTGCGTCGCGAGCTCCGCCTCGGTCGTCCCGCCGGCCTTGCACGACTCGAGGAAGGCGGCGACGGCCGGGTTCGACGCGGCGGCGTGCAGCGCGAGCGGATGCTCCGGCGCGACGGCGCAGAAGGTCACGCCCATGATCGTGTCGGCGCGGGTCGTGAAGACGTAGAGCCGACCGGCGCCGATCAGCTCGCCCCCGGAGTCGCGGATCTGGTGCAGGAAGGCGAAGCGCACGCCTTCGCTCCGGCCGAGCCAGTGCTCCTGCATCACCTTGACGCGCTCGGGCCAGCCCGGCAGGCCGGTCTGCACGCAGTCGAGCAGCTCTTCGGCGTACTGCGTGATCTTCAGGTAGTAGCCCGGGATCTCGCGCTTCTCGACGAGCGCGCCCGAGCGCCAGCCACGGCCTTCGATGACCTGCTCGTTGGCGAGCACGGTCTGGTCGACCGGATCCCAGTTCACGACCTGCGTGCGCCGCTCGACGATGCCTGCCGCGAGCATCCTGAGGAACAGCCACTGGTTCCACCTGTAGTACGACGGATCGCAGGTCGCGATCTCGCGGCTCCAGTCGATGGCCAGGCCCATCGCCTGCATCTGCGCCTTCATCGCCGCGATGTTCTCGCGCGTCCAGCGTGCCGGCGGCACGCCGTTCTTCATGGCCGCGTTCTCGGCCGGCAAGCCGAAGGCGTCCCACCCCATCGGCATCAGCACGTTCATGCCGGTCATGCGCAGATGGCGCGCCAGCATGTCGTTGATGGTGTAGTTGCGCACATGCCCCATGTGCAGCCGGCCGCTCGGATACGGCAGCATCGAGCAGGCGTAGAACTTCTCGCGCTGCGGGTCTTCGCCAACCTTGTAGGCGTCGACGGCGGCCCAGGCGACTTGCGCGCCCTGCTCGATCTCGCGCGGGTCGAAATCGGTCTTCATGCGAGCGCGACGCGGCGAGGAGGCATCGATCGATTATAGAAAGCGCTGCGTGAGGAGTTCGGCGCGGCGGTTCCGCGGTCCCCTCGATGAGGGACGCAGGGCCACTCCTGCGAGGTCTCGACCGGCCGATGCGCGAGACCGACGATGGCGCTGCGCCGTGTGGCGTGCATCGATGCCGGACCTCGTCATGACCTCGACCTCGTTTTCATCCGGCCGCCGTCGACTCGTCTCTGCCGCGGCGCTCGCGTGCCTGCCCGGCTGGGTCGCGGCGCGCGGGCCGTCGACGATCGCCGGGGGCGCCGACGGGCCTGTGCTCGCGACCGTCTATGCCGGCCAGGTGGATCCGTCGCTGTGCCTCGTCAGCGAGAAGTACGACGGCGTCCGGGCGACCTGGGACGGCCGGGCGCTGCGCCACCGCAGCGGCCGCGCGGTCTCGGCGCCGGCGACGTTTCTCGCGACGCTGCCGGCCGTGCCGCTCGACGGCGAGCTCTGGCTCGGTCGAGGCCGGTTCGACGCGCTCTCGGCGATCGTTCGCCGCGCCGAGCCGCGCGACGACGAGTGGTCGGCCCTGCGCTACATGGTGTTCGAGATGCCGGGCGCGGCGGGCACGTTCGCCGAGCGCGCGGGCCGCCTCTCGGCCGCTGTCGCGTCATCCGGCGCGCGACAGCTCGAGTGCGTCCCGCAGCGTCTTGTCGCCGATCGCGAGGCGCTTGCCCGCGCACTTGCCGATGTCGTCGCTGGCGGCGGCGAGGGGCTGGTGCTGCATCTCGCATCGGCGCCGTACGTCGGCGGGCGCAGCGACGCGCTGATGAAGCTGAAGCCGCACCTCGACGCCGAGGCCGTCGTCGTCGGCTACCGGGCCGGTGCCGGCAGGAACCGAGCGGTGGTCGGCGCGCTCGAGGTCGAAAGCGGCGACGGACGGCGCTTTCTCGTCGGCAGCGGCCTCACCGACGCGCTTCGGCGGACGCCGCCGGAGGTCGGCTCGGTCATCACCTTTCGGCACCGCGACGTGACCGCGAGCGGCCTGCCGCGATTCGCGACCTACGTGCGCCGATACGAGGCGTTCTGAGGTCGAGAGTCGGGCCGAGAAGCTTTGGCACAATCGCGCGCTTTCGACCGCCACGATCCGCATCGACCATGAAGATTTCCGCAGTTGTCCTCGCCCTCGCCGCCGCCGTTATCGCCGCAGGCTGCGCCACCAGCTCCGACACGCAGCAGACCGGCGAGGTGCGCGAGCAGCCGGAGTACCGAACCGGCTCGAACCTGCCGATGCGCGCGCCCAAGCCGAAGACGCAGGAAGAGCGCGATCGCGCTGCGCAGGACGCCGAGCAGGCCAGGCGCGACGCCGAGAAGATCCTGCGCCCGAGCAGCTGAGCCCGGCGCGGCCGAGCTACTTTTCCGGATCGGTGACGAAGCCGATCCGCGTCAGCCCCGCCTTCTGCACCGTGCCGATGAGCTCGGCGACGTGCCCGTAGGCCACGGCCTTGTCGGCGCGCAGCTGCACCTCGGTCTGCGGGTTGCGCTGGGCCGCCGCGGCGACCCGTCGGGCGAACTCCGCCGCATCGACGGCCTCGTCGCCGAAGAACGTGCGGCCGTCGCGGTCGAGCGCGACCGAGATGAAGAGCGGCGTGTCGCCCGGCTGGGCTGCATCGGTCTTTGGCAGGTCGAGCTTCAGGCTCGAGGTCATCAGCGGAGCGGTGATCATGAAGATCACGAGGAGCACGAGCATGACGTCGATCAGCGGCGTCATGTTGATGTCGCTCATCGGCTGCGCGCCCGGGGTGCGCTCGAGGCGTCCGAAGGCCATATCAGGTCTCGGCCGGCGCCATCGTCACGATGCGGGGCTGTCCGTGATCATCTCGCGCAGGTCGTGCGCGAAGCCTTCGAGCTCGGCCTCGCTCGCCGCGACGCGCTTGCCGAACACGTTGTAGGCGAGCACGGCCGGGATCGCGACTGCGAGGCCGGCGGCGGTCATCACGAGCGCCTCGCCGACCGGGCCGGAGACACGCTCGATCGTGATCGCGCCCGCGGTCGAGATGCTGACCAGTGCGTGGTAGATGCCCCAGACAGTGCCGAAGAGGCCGATGAACGGCGCCGTGCTGCCGATCGAGGCGAGCAGCACCTGGCCGAACTGCAGCTGCGCGAGGACGCGGTGCAGCGCGTCGCGCAGGCGCCGCGTGAGCTGCGAGTCGACGTGGCCGCGCGCTTCGAGCGTTCCGCCCGGCGGCGTCGTGAGGGCGGCGTCGACGAGCGGGCGCAGGACGCCTTCGCGATCGAAGGCCGCGAGTTGCCCGCGCGCCGCGGCGATCGAGGGCGCGGCCCAGAACGCCGGCACCGCGCGCTGCAGGTCGACATGGACCCGGCGCAGCAGCCAGCCCTTCCAGAGGATCACGACCCAGGCGCTGACCGACATCAGGAGCAGCAGTGCGGCGACGCTGCGCGTGATCGCGTCGCCCTGCGACCAGAAGTGCTCGAAGCCGGTCGAGGTCATCGTCCGAGGGTCTCCAGTCCGAGGACCTGATCCATGCCGTAGAGGCCGGGCTGGCGGCCGACGAGGAAGCGCGCCGCGCGCACGCTGCCGTCCGCGTAGGTGGCACGGCTGGTCGAGCGGTGCGTGATCTCGACGCGCTCGCCCGCGCCCGCGAACATCACCGTGTGGTCGCCGACGATGTCGCCGCCGCGCAGCGACGGGAAGCCGATGCTGCCGGCGCGGCGCGCGCCGTTGCGGTCGTGGGCGACGCTCTCGTCGAGCGTCGTGCCCTGGGCCGCGGCGATGACCTCGCCCATCCGCAGCGCTGTGCCGCTCGGCGCGTCGACCTTGAGGCGATGGTGGGTCTCGACGATCTCGACGTCGAAGCCGTCGCCGAGTGCGCGGGCGGCGACGTCGAGCAGCTTCAGCACGACGTTGACGCCGACGCTCATGTTCGGCGCCATCACGATCGCGATGCGCCTGGCATGCGCCGCGATCTCGGCCTTCTGCGCCGCGTCGAAGCCGGTCGTGCCGACGACTGCAGCGACGCCGAGCTCGGCGCACAGCGCCAGGTGCGCGAGCGTGCCTTCGGGGCGGGTGAAGTCGATCAGGACGTCGCTCGCGGCCAGGCCGGCGCGGACATCGACGCTCACCTTCACGCCGCTGTCGCGGCCGAGGAACGCCGTCGCGTCGCTGCCGATGGCGGCGCTGCCGGCGAGGTCGAGCGCTGCCGACAGGACCAGGTCGGGGCTGGCGGTCACTGCTTCGATGAGCATCCGGCCCATGCGGCCCGAGGCGCCGGCCACGGCGACGCGCCGCCGCGCGGCCGTGCTCATCGCCCGGGCCTCATGAGGTGGGCTCGAGCGGCGGGTAGCTGCGCGTCGGAACGGCGGGCGTGGGCTCCGGCGCGGCCGGCTTCGCGGGCACCGGCAGCGCCTTCACCTGCTCGTCGGTGAGCGCCAGCGGCCGCGCGTTGCGGGCGGTCCTGAAGGTGTCGATCGAAGCGACGAACTCGCGCTCGCTCGGCAGCTCGCCACCGGAATCGAAGCTCTCGAGCACGTCGTTCTTGAAGCGCACGACGACCCGGCGCAGCTGCGGCGCCGCTCCCTGGCGCCGGATGGTGAAGACGTAGTCCCAGCGATCGGCGTGGAACGGATCGGCCAGGAGCGGCGAGCCGAGGACGTCGCGCACCTGCGCGCGGCTCAGGCCCGGCTTGGCGACGGCCGCCTGCTCGCTGGTGATGACGTTGCCCTGCACGACCTCGACCCGGTACGGCGTGATCACGCCGAGGAAGTTCTCGGACGTCTGCAGAGACTGGCAGCCGGCGAGCGCCGTGGCCAGGACGAGGACAACGGTGCCGGAAGGAGTGGAGGAGGGCGATCGCATGGGCATCTTCGGGGCGGCCGGCATCGCGCGCCATTGCCGGGGCCAAGCTCGTATGATGAGTCGATTCTACTGGCTCGCTCCCCAGCGCCGAGCGCGCGCCACCCCTCCCGATGACTCACGCCGAAGAACTCAAGAACAGCGGTCTGAAGGCCACGCTGCCGCGCATCAAGGTGCTCGAGGTCTTCCAGAACACGACCCAGCGCCACATGAGCGCGGAAGACGTCTTTCGCGTCCTCCTCGCCGACCACGCCGACATCGGCCTGGCGACGGTCTACCGCGTCCTGATGCAGTTCGAGCAGGCCGGCATCCTCTCGCGCAACCACTTCGAGAGCGGCAAGGCGGTGTTCGAGCTGAACGAGGGCAAGCACCACGACCACCTCGTGTGCCTCGATTGCGGCCGGGTCGAGGAGTTCTACGACGCCGAGATCGAGAAGCGCCAGAAGAGCATCGCCCAGACGCGCGGCTTCGAGCTCCAGGACCACGCACTCGCGCTCTACGCAGCGTGCACGAAGAAGAACTGCGAGTTCAGGAACAAGTGAATTCGCGCGGTCGCGCGACTTCATCCTGAGCGCAGCGAAGGATCTCGCCCGCCATCGCTCTACTCGGGCTTGCTCATCGCCTTGTTGTGGCGCTCGATGAACTCGGCATAGGTGTCGATGCCGCGCAGCTGCAGGATCGTGTTGCGCACGGCGGCTTCCACCAGCACCGCCAAGTTGCGGCCGGCATCGACCGCGATCACGGTCTTCCTGACCGGCACCTCGAGGATCTCTTCGCTCAGCGGCTCGTATGGCAACCGCTCGAAGTCGCGGTCCATCGTCTCCTTGCGCACGAGGTGGACGATCAGCTTCAGCCGCATCTTCCGGCGCACGGCGGTCTCGCCGAAGATCGCCTTGATGTCGAGCAGGCCGATGCCGCGCACCTCGAGCAGGTTCATCAGCAGGTCGGGGCAGCGGCCCTCGAGGGCCGTCTGCGAGACGCGATAGAGGTCGACCGCGTCGTCGGCGACGAGGCCGTGGCCGCGCGAGATCAGCTCCAGGCCGAGCTCGCTCTTGCCAAGGCCCGATTCGCCGGTGAGCAGCACGCCCAGGCCGAGGATGTCCATGAACACGCCGTGACGCGTTGTCCGCTCGGCGAAGTGCTGGCCGAGATAGCCGCGCACGACGTCGATGACGTGGCCGGCCGACTCCTCGGTGACGAAGAGCGGGATGTCGGCGCGGTCGCAGAGCGCGACCAGGCGATCGGGCGGGATCTGGCCGTCGGCGCAGATCAGCACCGGCGGCTCGAGCGTGACGATGCGCGAGATGCGCCGCTCGGTGACGTCGGCCTCCGCGTGGTTCAGGTAGGCGACCTCGCGCCGGCCGACGATCTGCACCCGGTTCGGGTGGATGTAGTTGAGGTAGCCGACCAGATCGGCGGCGGAGCGCGCGTCGCGGATCGCGGCGTCGTCGAAGTGGCGTTCGGGATGCGCGTGGCCGGCGATCCACTCCCAGTGCAGCGCGGTGCGGAACTCCTCGAACAGCGCCTCGGCGCTGATGACCGTCGGCTTCATGGCGACGGCTGCCTTGCCGCGACAGATCCGGGAGCGCTCAAGCGACCGAGCGGAGCGGTTCCCACGCGGCGATCATGCGATGAACCGCAGCGGCATCGCCCTCGGTCTTCAGCCGCTCGCGCAGCTCGCGGTCGGACAGCATCTCCGCGATCTCGGACAGGATCTCGAGGTGCCGCTGGGTCGCGGCTTCGGGCACAAGCAGGAAGATCAGAAGGCCGACGGGCTCGTCGTCGGGCGCGTCGAAGGCGATCGGCTCCTTCACCCGGAGCACCGCGGCAAGCGGGTTCTTCAGGCCCTTGATGCGGCCGTGCGGGATCGCGACGCCGTGACCCAGCCCCGTCGAGCCGAGACGCTCGCGCGCGAACAGGTTGTCGGTGACGGTGGCGCGTGCGATCGAGTGCTGGTTCTCGAACAGCAGGCCGGCTTGCTCGAACGCCCGCTTCTTGCTCGTCGCATCGACGTCGACGAGAACTCCCGGGGCAGGCAGGATGGCGGCAAGACGATTCATGGGGGTCGCGCCGGAGGCGGCGGGCGGGTGCGCCGGCGGGAGTGACAACGCGGTGAATTATGAAGTCGGCGCCGCCGGCGCGCTCGATTTCCCCGCGTCCGCGGGGGCCGGGCTGGAAGGGCTGCGGCGCGGCGGCAACAGCGCCGCGCCGGTGACGCTCAGTTGAGCGCCGCGTCGATCCGCTTGGCAGCGGCATGGTGATGGTTCTGGACCTTGTCCTTGTGGCGGCAGACCTGGCGGTCGAGCTTGTCCATGAGCTGGTCGATCGCGGCGTAGAGATCCTCCGATGTGCACTCGGCGAAGATGTCCTTGCCCTTCACGTGCACCGTCACCTCGGCCTTCTGGCGCCGTTCCTTTTCGGCCGGCTTGTCGATCGACAGTAGCACCGTGATGTCGACCACCTGGTCGAAATGGCGCGTGATCCGGTCGAGCTTGGCGATCACGTATTCGCGGATCGCCGGGGTGACATCGAGATGATGACCGCTGATCGTCAGATTCATGTAAATCCTTTCGGGGGTGCGGCAGGACACGGTAGCAGAGCGGCCCGAGTCTGTCTCGGGAAAAGGGTCGTTCGCAGGAGGGTTTGGACCAGTCTATGGCCGTGGTCAAGCCCACGCCGCGCCGCCGGACCCTGCGCCGGGCCGATGCGATAATTTCGTCACCGCATTTCGAGACTTCGTTCTTGGACATCTTCCACCCTGGGTGACCGTCCGCTCCAGCCGAGCCGGATCCTGCTCGCCGGAGCTTTCATGCTGAATGTCTTCTCGCTGGCCAACGGCCGGCTGTTCCAGGAAGAGATCGAGAGTCACGAGGCGCTGGCCCATGTGCAGCCGATCTGGGTCGACCTCGACGCGCCGTCCGAGGAAGAGAAGCGCTGGATCGCCGAGCACTTCGGCCTGACCATCCCGAGCGACGCCGTCGACGACGACCTCGAGGAATCGGCCCGCTTCTACGAGGAAGACAACGGCGAGCTGCACATCCGCTCCGACTTCCTGATCGACGACGGCGAGACGCCGCGCAACGTCCGCGTCGCCTTCATCCTCTTTCGCAACATCCTGTTCTCGGTGCACGCCGAGGATCTGCCGGTCTTTCGGCTCCTGCGCCTGCGTGCGCGGCGCATCCCGGCCCTGATCGAGGACCCGAAGGACGTGCTCCTGAAGCTCTACGACGCCGACGCCGAATACTCGGCCGACGCGCTCGAGGGCATCTACGACAGCCTCGAGGCCGTCAGCGCACGCGTGCTGCGCCAGGACGTCGACGACCGCGCCGCGGGCGAGGCGCTCTCGGCGATCGCCAAGGAGGAAGACCTCAACGGCCGCATCCGCAGGAACGTGATGGACACGCGCCGCGCCGTGAGCTTCATGATGCGCAGCCGCATGCTCAACGCCGAGCAGTTCGAGGAGGCGCGCCAGATCCTGCGCGACATCGATTCGCTCGACAGCCACACGACCTTCCTGTTCGACAAGATCAACTTCCTGATGAACGCCACCGTCGGCTTCATCAACATCAATCAGAACAAGATCATCAAGCTGTTCTCGGTGGCCAGCGTGGGGCTGCTGCCGCCGACGCTGATCGCGAGCATCTACGGGATGAACTTCAAGTCCATGCCCGAGCTCGACTGGCAGCTCGGCTACCCCTTCGCCATCGCGCTGATGATCGCGTCGGTCGCCGCGCCCTTCATCTACTTCCGGCGCAAGGGGTGGCTCCGGTAGCACAATCCTGCGACAAGAATTTCCGGAGGAGACCCGATGAAGATCTGCCGCACGTTCGCGACGCTCGCTCTCGCCGCATCGGGCACGGCCAACGCCGCCTGCCTGACCGACGGCGAGGCCGCCGAGCTCTTCGACCGTATGGCCCAGAAGGCGCCGGCGACCCTGCCTGCGATCACGAGCGAGGCCGACGGCGCGTGCAGCCGGACCAAGCTCAACGCGCTCCTGGCGCTGCAGTACGGACGCGTCGTCGGCTACAAGGCCGGGCTCACCAACCCGGCGGTGCAGAAGCGCTTCGGCGCCGACAAGCCGGTCTGGGGCGTGCTCTACGACGGCATGATCCTCGACGACGACGCCACCGTCGGCGCTGCCTTCGGCGCGCGTCCGCTGTTCGAGGCCGACATGCTGGTGCGCGTGAAGAGCGCCGCCATCAACAGCGCCAAGTCGCCGATGGACGTGCTCGAGTCGATCGACCAGATCATCCCCTTCATCGAGCTGCCCGACCTCGTCGTCGCCAACCCGGCGACGCTGAACGGCAACGGGATTTCCGCGATCAACGTCGGCGCCCGCCTCGGTGTCGCCGGCCAGCCGATCATGGCGCCGCTCTTTCGCGCCGAGCGCTTCGCGATGCTCGATGCGCTGCGCGACATGACGGTCGTGATGAGCGATGGCAACGGCGTCGAGATCTCGCGCGGCAAGGGCAGCGACATCCTCGCGCATCCGCTCAACGCCGTTGTCTGGCTCGCGAGTGCGCTGGCCGCCCAGGGCCTGGCGATGGAGCCAGGTCAGTGGATCAGCCTGGGCTCGTTCTCGCCGCTGACGCCGCCCAAGCCCGGCCAGAAGGTCGTCGTGCGCTACGAGGGATTGCCGGGCGCGGTGCCGGTGTCGGTGACCTTCCGCTGACGCGACCGCGCCGCCTCAGGGTCGTCGCAGCGTGAACTGGACGACGTCGGTGTTGCCCGTGGCAAAGGCTGCCTCGCAGTACGCGAGGTAGAACTCCCAGGTGCGCATGAAGCGCATGTCGAAGCCGAGCGCCCGCACCGCGCCGTCCTGCGCCAGGAAGCGTTCGCGCCAGCGGCGCAGGGTCTCGGCGTAGTCCCCGCCGAACGCGGCCTCGTCGACGACCTCGAGCCCGGCCGCGAGCGCCGCGGTGCGAAAGGCGCTCCGGCTCGGCAGCTGGCCGCCGGGAAAGATGTACTGCTGGATGAAGTCGGTCGAGCGCAGGTAGCGCTCGAACAGCACGTCGCGGATCGTGATGCTCTGGATGCAGGCCTTGCCGCCTGGCTTGAGGCGTGCGTGCACGGCGGCGAAGAAGTCGGGCCAGTAGCGCCGGCCGACCGCCTCGAACATCTCGATCGAGACCACGGCATCGAACGGCGGGTCGTCGATCTCGCGGTAGTCCTGCAGGCGCAGGTCGGCGTCGAGACCTGCGGTGGCGAGGCGATCGCGGGCCCAGGCGAGCTGCTCTGTCGAGAGCGTCACGCCGGTGACCTTGGCGCCGAGCTCGCGCGCGCCTAGCTCGGCCAGCGCGCCCCAGCCGCAGCCGATCTCGAGGACGCGGTCGCCCGGCCCGACGCCGCAGGCTGCGAGCGCGCGCCGCGACTTGGCATGCTGGGCCTGGGCCAGGTCGCCGCCGCGGTCGCCTTCGAACCAGGCGCTGCTGTAGCTCATCGTCGGATCGAGCCAGAGTCGGTAGAACTCGTTGCCCAGGTCGTAATGGGCGTGGATGTTGCGCTTCGAGCCGCTCTTCGAGTTGCGCCGCAGGAGATGCTTGACGCGGTAAAGGAGCGAGCCGAACCACGTGCCGTAGACGATCTCCTCGACGTCGTCGCGGTTGGCCGTGAACAGGGTGATCAGCGCCGCGAGGTCGGGCGTGGTCCAGTCGCCGGCGATGTAGGTCTCGGCGAAGCCGATGTCGCCCGAGCGCAGCGACGCGGCGCAGACCTTCCAGTTGCGCATCGAGATCGCGGCGCGCGGCTGGCCCTCGGCAGCGTTGCCCAGGTGCATCGACGTGCCATCGGGCAGGCGCACGTCGAGCGAGCCGTGGCGAAGGTTGCGCATCATCGCGAGGACGGCGCGCGCCGCGGCCGGCGCGCCAGAGGCGAGGTCTGTTCCAGAGCTTCGGGCGATGGCGGTCATGGGCGAGGGAGGGTGAAAGCGTTGAAGGGCAATCGGCGAGATCAGCGTGTCGGCGACGAGCCGGGAGGCGCGGGCCGGGCGACGAGCGGCACGCGCTTGAGCCAGAGCCTGACGGCCTGCCAGTGGATGCGCAGCACGACCCCGAGCGTCAGCAAGGGAATCCTGAGGAAGGCGAGCGCGACGCTGCGCGCGGTGAGCGGTTCGAGGGCGCCCGAGACGCTCGTTTGCAGCAGCAGTCCGTTGTCGTCATGGTGGTCGATGCGCGCCAGGATCCGTCCCGGACCGTTACGCGTTCCCGCCGCGGCCGGATGCAGGTCGGTGCGCAGAAAGCGGAAGCGGTAGTCGCCGGCGACGGCGCAGAAGGGCGACACGTAGAACGCCTTGGCCACGCGCAGCTCGCGACCGAAGGCGAGCGTGTCGCCGTGCAGCAGGTAGCAATGGCGCTGGCCGAAGGTGTTGTTGACCTCGACGACGATCGCGGCGAGCGAGTCGTCGGCGCCGTGGCAGTACCAGAAGCTCACCGGCTTGAAGACGTAGCCGAGGACGCGCGGATAGGTGTGCAGCCAGACCTCGCCGTCGGCGTCGGCGATGCCTTCGCGCGCCAGCAGCTCCTCGATCCAAGCCAGGCTGTCGGTGCGACCGTCGCCGTGGTCGCGGTCGTGGAAGCTGAGCCAGCCGCGCCGGTTGCGGGCGAGCGTCGTCGCGGGCTGGCGACGCAGCCTGCGCATCGGCAGGAGCAGGAAGTAGGTCGGGTAGACAAAGGCGTTGCGCGCCGGCCGGAAGCGCGTATGGCGGACTTCGCCCACGCCGAGCAGCGGCAGATGCGTCTCGAGGCTCATACGCGCTCCGGCGCCGCTGCGCGCTCGGCGCCGGCCAGTCGCGCGATCACGCCGTCGCAGGCCGCGAGTCCCGAGGCCAGGCCGTCCTCGTGGAAGCCGTAGCCGGTCCAGGCGCCGCAGAACCAGGTGTCGGCGCGCCCCTGCAGGGTGGGCAGCTTCGCCTGGGCCGCGAGCGCGCGGCGATCGAACACCGGATGGGCGTAGTGGAACTCGCCGTGCACCGAGGCCGCGTCGGGCTCGCTGACCGGATTCAGCGACACGATCACGGGCGTCTCGAACGGCAGCGGCTGCAGCCGGTTGATGAGGTAGTGCAGGCACACCGCAGGCTCCGCGCCGGCCGCATTGCGGGCGCGCTCGTAGTTCCACGCTGCCCACGCCGCCTTGCGGCGTGGCAGGACGCCGACGTCGGTGTGCAGGATCGCCCGGTTGGGCTGGCAGCGGATCGCGCCGAGCACGTCGCGCTCGGCGTCCGTCGCATCGGCCAGCAGTGCGAGCGACTGCTCGCTGTGAGCGGCGAGGACGACGGCATCGAAGCGCTCGGTGCCGCGGTCGGTGGTCACGTCGGCGCCGCCGATCGGCAGCCGCCTGACGCGCCGCACCGGCGCGTGGAGCCGCGCGTCGGGCACGGCGTCCAGCATCCTGGCGACGTACTCGCGCGAGCCGCCGCGCACCGTGTACCACTGCGGCCGGTCGGCGATCTGGAGGAGGCCGTGGTTGTGGCAGAAACGCAGCAGCGTGGCGACGGGAAAGCGCAGCATCTGCTCGGTCGGGCACGACCAGATGCAGCCGATCATCGGCAGGAAGTACCAGTCGCGGAACGCGGTCGAGAAGCGGTGTGCGTCGAGGAAGTCGCCGACGGAGTCGTCGTTGCCGGCCTGCGCGCACGTCGCCAGCGCCGTGGCGATGCGGTTGAAGCGGACCACGTCGGCCAGCATGCGCAGGAACGCCGGCCGCAGCAGATTCGATGGCTGGGCGAAGACCGAGCCCAGGCTGGCGCCGCCCCACTCGATGCCGGCGCCGGGCACCTGCGCCGAGAACGACATCTCGGCAGGCGCCGTCTCGACGCCCAGCTCGGCGAACAGGGCGACCAGACGCGGATAGGTGTGCGCGTTGTAGACCAGGAAGCCGCAGTCGACGCCGTGGGTGACGCCGTCCTGGGTGACGTCGACGGTGTGCGCATGGCCGCCGAAATGGTCGCCCGCTTCGTAGAGCGTGACCTTGGCGTGGCCAGCAAGGCCGCGGGATGCCGCGAGGCCGGCGATGCCCGATCCGATGACGGCGACCCGTTTCATCGCACGGGCCGCCGGCCGAGGGTCGCGGCGGGCCGGCCGCCTGGCCGGGCCCGCTGGCGCAAGAAGAACGTCGCCGAGCGCCCCCGGAGGAACGAGGGAGGGAGGAGGGAGGAGGAGAACCCTCCGGGGATTCCAGCCAGCGATGCCGGCCGGCTCCGCGACGAAAACCGGTTCGATGCGCCGGAGCGGATCGCAGTTCCGGGGAACTGCGACAGGCCGCCATCGGCGCGTCGAGCCGGTATGACGCGGTTCATTCGGCGGAGTTCCGCAAACGGGGGCAAATCAGTCATGCGAGCCGGTTCGTTCGTTTCTGTCACCATCCCTGTACGCGCCAGGCAGCCAGCGGATGCCGCGCGTGCCGCGCCGCAACGCATCTCTTGCGGTTGCGCCGGCGTACCGAGCGAGTCGCGACGTTATCCGTTCTGCCGCCCGGGCGCCCGCACCGCGCCGGCGTCCGGCCAGCGACTAAACTCCACCTGCTGCAAGGCACTCACCTCATGCTGTATCCCGAACTCTTCAAGCAGCTCGAAGCCGTTCGCTGGAACATGGACGTCGACATCCCCTGGGACCAGTTCGACTCCGCCAAGCTCACCGAGGAGCAGGCCCAGACGATCAAGATGAACGCCATCACCGAGTGGGCGGCGTTGCCGGCGACCGAGATGTTCCTGCGCGACAACCGCGACGACAGCGACTTCTCGGCGTTCATGAGCGTTTGGTTCTTCGAGGAGCAGAAGCACTCGCTCGTCCTCATGGAATACCTGCGGCGCTTCCGGCCCGACCTCGTGCCGACCGAGGCCGAGTTGCACGCGATCCGCTTCGACTTCGATCCGGCGCCGGCGCTCGAGACGCTGATGCTCCACTTCTGCGGCGAGATCCGCCTCAACCACTGGTACCGCCGCGCTGCCGAATGGCACGACGAGCCGGTGATCAAGGCGATCTACGAGACGCTCGCTCGCGACGAGGCGCGCCACGGCGGCGCCTACCTGCGCTACATGAAGCGGGCGATGGTGAAGTTCGGCGACGAGGCGCGTGCCGCCTTCGCCAAGGTCGGCGTGCTGATGGCGAGCGCGCGGCGCACGGCGCAGGCGCTGCATCCGACCAACCTTCACGTCAATGCACGGCTCTTCCCGCGCGACACGATCCAGAGCCGCCTGCCGAATCCGGAATGGCTCGAGCGCTGGCTCGACACCCAGATCCAGTTCGACAGCGTCTGGGAAGGCAAGGTCGTCGACCGCATCCTGCACAACCTCGGCCTCCTGCTCGAGCGCAGCTTCGCGAGCGTCCAGGAGCTGAACCGGTACCGCAAGGAAGTGACTGCCGCCGTGGCCGCTGCTGCCGCCGCCGCGGCGACCGGCGCCGTCGTTCCTCCCGAGCCGGGCGTCCAGCCCGCGTGACCGTCGTCCGCGTCGCCGCGATGCGCGGCGACAATCGCCGATGCTTCCGGATTTCGTCGCCAAGCTCTGCGCCCGCGCCGAGCTGCTGCCGCGCCTGGCGGCGCTGCCGAGGCCGGTAGTCTTCACCAACGGCGTCTTCGACATCCTGCACCGCGGCCACGTCACCTACCTCGCGCAGGCGCGCGCGCTCGGCGCGAGCCTGGTGATCGGCCTCAACAGCGACAGCTCGGCGCGCGCGCTCGGCAAGGCGCCCGATCGGCCGCTCAACAACGAAGGCGACCGGGCCTGCGTCCTCGCCGCGCTCGAGAGCGTGAGCCTGGTGACGCTCTTCGACGAGACGACGCCGCTCGCCTTGCTGAGGCTCGTGCGCCCCGAGCGCTACGTCAAGGGCGGCGACTACGAGATCGAGACGCTGGCCGAGACCGAGCTGGTGCGCAGCTGGGGCGGCGACGCGACGGCGCTGCCCTTCGTCGACGGCTACTCGACGACCTCGCTGGTCGAGCGCATCCGGCGCTGAGCGGCGCGCTCACTCTTTGGTCCGGCTCTCGTCGGCGGTCGCGATCACCGTCGGCCGCGTCCGGTCGCGACGCGCGGGGAAGGCGACTTCGCGCTCGACCCAGATCTTCAGCCGGAGCGACTCCGGACCGCGCTCCTTGCCCAGGTGCACGAGCAGCGCCTCCGCGCCGATGTAGGCCTCGGGCGGCCGACCGACGCGGCACAGGCCATCGGGATACGCAACCGAGAGTGCGCCGTCGCTGGCCGTGAAGCCGACGATGGCGCGGACGTCGGCGAGGCGGATCCAGCGCTGCCCGTCGGCGTCCTCGACGACGCTCACCGGCCGGCCGCGGTAGGCGTAGTGACGGCCCTGGACGTCGCGCCAGGTCGCGTGGCGCAGTGCGCGGAACGTCGACGCGACAAGCTCGATCAGAGGCCGCGCGAAGGCGACGCCGAAGAGCGGCGCGACGAAGACGAGCCCGGCCGTGCCGAACAGGCGCCATGCGCCCCAGGTCGCGGCCGCGCAGCCCGCGGCGCGCAGCGCGATCGACAACAGGGGATGGCTCACGTCGTCCGGTTGACGAGGAGGATGCCCGCGGCGACGGTCGCGAGCGCGATCAGCAGGCGCGTGGTCACCGGCTCGCCGAGCAGCAGCGCGCCGAGCACCAGGCCGAACACCGGCGTCAGCATCGTGAACGACGCGAGCCGCGTCGCCGGATAGTGGCGGACGAGCCAGAACCACACCAGATAGCTCGCGAAGCTGACGACGACGGTCTGGAAGGCGACCGAGCCCCACGCCAGCGGCGAGACGTCGAAGTGCAGCGGCGCGGCGACGGCGACGGCCGCTGCGAGCAGCATCACGCCCGAGACGGCGAGTTGATAGAAGAGCGTCTTCTCGGCCGATGCCTGGCCGAGCGCCGAGCCGCGGATCGCGAGCGTCGTCGCGCCCCACAGCACGCCGGCGAGCACGCCGAGGCCGTCGCCGAGTGACTGACGAGGCCCCGCCGCGGGGCGCGAAAAGCCTTCGGCGAATGCCCACGCGACGCCTGCGAACGCGACCAGCAGGCCCGCGATCTGCAGCGGCGCGAGCCGCTCCGAACGGGCGATCAGCGGCATGCCGAGGGCGACGACGAAGGGCGAGATGTAGATGAAGACGACCATGCGCGACGCGGTCGTGAACTGCAGGCCGATGAAGATGCAGAAGAACTCGGCCGCGAACAGTGCCCCGGCCAGCAATCCGCCGCGCAGCGTGCCGTCGCGGGCGAAGAGGGCGATGCCGCGCGACCCTGCCCAGAGCCAGACGAGGAGTGCCGCACCCGACGATCGCAGTGCCGCTTGCCAGAGGGCCGGAACCTCGGCGAGCGCGGCCTTGGCGGCCACCTGGTTCAGGCCCCAGAGAAAGCAGCAGAGCACGAGCAGCACCACGGCGCGCGCATCGAGGCGAGTCTTGCGCCCGGTCATCGTCGCGATCCTCGGGGCCGGCGTGCCATCACCCGCGACACCGTATCGCAGGCCGCCGCGGCGAGAAGGCCGGCGACGATGCCGCTTGCATGCGAGAACGGCGCGGTCGCGATGTCCCAGCCCGGCGGATGACGCAGCGGCGGCCCCCACGGCGCCTCGCTCAACACCTTGACGACGGCGCCGGCCAAGGTCAGCGCGCCGATCGTGCGACGCGCGCCGCGACCGTCGACGATCAGCTGCCACGAGACGCACGCGACGCCGGCGTGCAGCACGCCCGAGAGGCCGCCGTAGTGAAGCAGGTCGGGCCGGGCGAACAGGCCGAGCTGGGTGAGCGGGATGGCGACGAGCCACGCGGCGACGGTCCGCATCGGCACCTGCGCGATCCGACCGAGCAGGCCGACCAGTGCCGCGCCCGCGAGGTTCGCCGCCAGATGCATCGCGCTGTAGTGGACGAAGACCGCGCTGACGGCGCGCCACGGCTCGCGTGCGGCGAGCGACGGCTGCCAGTCGAGGAGCAGGGGATCGACGCGATAGGCGAGCAGGGCGCCGGCCGACAAGGCAGCGGCGAGTGCGAGCCAGAGAACGCCGCGCCCGGACGCCGGGCGCTGGCCAGCGGAGGGAGCGACCGTCGAGATCAGGAGAACACGGCGTGCCAGAGGGCGAGCACGGCGCTGCTTTGCACCGTCATCGCCTCGGGCTGCAGCTGCGTCGGCTGCTCGTCGAGCCTCGCGCGATGCTGGACGCGGCGCAGCTCGCGATAGGCATTCGCCGCCGCGGTGCCGACACCCGCTGGCAGCAATCCCGCAGCCTCCGCGCGCTGCAGCAGCGCGATGTTGCCGACGTCGTCGATCAGCTCCGGGCGCCGCGCGCCGTGGCCGAGCACCAGCGCCTGGACCGCGAACTCGACGTCGATCATGCCGCCCGGGCTGTGCTTCAGATCGAAGCTGCCGGCCTTGACGCGGTGCGCGGCGCGCACCTTCTCGTGCATCGCCCGCACCTCGTCGAGCAGGGCGGGCAGGTCGCGCGGCGCGGCCAGCACCGTGCGCCGCACGGCCTCGAAGCGCGGTGCGATCCGTTCCAGGCCGGCGCACCAGCGGGCCCGCGTCAACGCCTGGTGCTCCCAGGTCCAGGCGGTGTTGCTGCCGCGGCCGGTCTGGTAGTTCTCGTACGAGGTCATCGACGTCACGAGCAAGCCCGAGTTGCCGTTCGGCCGCAGGGCAGTGTCGATGTCGAACAGCTCGCCGGCGGCGGTGCGCGTCGTCAGCCAGGCGATGAGCTTCCTCACGAAGGCGCCGTAGATCTCGGCCGCCTTGTCGGCCTCGGTCTCGGGGTCGTCGTAGACAAAGACGAGGTCGAGGTCGCTGCCGTAGCCGAGTTCCTTGCTGCCAAGCTTGCCGTAGGCGATGACCGCGAGCTGCGGCTCGGGGCGATGCGCGGTCTTCAGGTGCTGCCACGACCATTGCAGGGCGCAGCAGAGGGTCGCGTCGGCGAGCGCCGAGAGGTCGTCGGCGACCTCCTCGACGGTGATGTGGCCCTCGACGTCGCGCACCAGCGTGCGGAAAACTTCGGCGTGATGGGCGCGGCGCAGCGTGTCGAGCAGCAGCTCCTCCTCGGCCTGGCCCGAGCGTCCCCAGCCGGCGTGGCGCTCCGCGAGCTCGCGCTTGTAGGCGACTGCGTCGAAGCGGTCGTGCAGCAGCCGCTCGTCGGCGAGCTCGTCAATCACGCCCGGATGCAGCATCAGGTAGCGCATCGGCCAACGCGCGAGGCCGAGCAGGCGCAGCAGCCGGTTCTGCACCTCGGGCCGCTCGGCCAGCAGCGCGAGGTAGCTCTCGCGCCTCAGCAGCGGCTCGAGCCAGTCGATGAAGAGGACCGCCGCGGCGGGCGTGCAGCGCTCGTCGACGACGGCCTGGGCCGCGCGCTCGACGAGGCGGGCCAACCTCATCTTGCTTTCGTCCTTGAGCACCTTGATCTTGGGCTGCTCGCAGAGCGGCCTGACGCGCGCCGCGAGCTCGGGCGGCAGCTGCGCGAGGAACGAGGCCGCGTCGACCGGCTGCGGCAGCGGCCCGCAGGTGCGGCACCCGGTTGGTCCGCCACCGGGCGAACGGCCGTCGTGCAGCAGCTGGTCGAACTCCTCGGCGACGAACTCGCGCGCCTCGCCGAGCCGGTCGAGCAGCGCGCAGCTGCCGAGCGCGCCGTCGGGCTCGAGGCTCGACGCGATCCACGCGAGGTCGCCGTCCTGCGTCGGCAGGACGTGCGTCTGCTGGTCGTCGAGATACTGGATGCGGTGCTCGATCCGGCGCAGCAGCGTGTAGGCCGCGGCCAGACGTTCGGCGCTCGCGCGGCGCATCAGGCCGCCGGCGGCGAGCTTGTCGAGCGCCTTGAGCGTCGAGCGCGTGCGGATCTCGGGAAACTGGCCGCCGCGCACGACGAGCAGCAGCTGGACGATGAACTCGATCTCGCGGATGCCGCCGCGCGAAAGCTTGACGTCGTTGGCGCGCTCGGGCCGGCCGGCGGCGCGGCGCTGCGCTTCCTCGCGCACCTTCACGTGGAGCTGGCGCAATCCTTCGAACACGCCGTAGTCGAGGTAGCGCCGGTAGACGAAGGCCGTGACCAGCGAGCGCAGCGCGATCGCGCGCCCGCTCTCGACGCTGGCGCGCGGCGCGACGACGCGGCTCTTCAGCCAGGCGAAGCGCTCCCATTCGCGGCCGTGCGCCTGCAGATACTCCTCGAGCATCGCCATGCTGATGACCGGCGGGCCCGAGTTGCCGTTCGGCCGCAGCGCCAGGTCGACGCGGAAGACGAAGCCGTCTTCGGTGACTTCGCCGATCAGCGTGTAGAGGCCGCGCGCGACGTGCGAGAAGTACTCGTGGGCGCTGATCGACTCGCCGCCGTCGGTGTCGCCGTCGCCTTCGTAGACGTAGATGAGGTCGATGTCGGACGAGACGTTGAGCTCGCGCGCGCCGAGCTTGCCCATGCCGACGATCCAGAAGTCGATGCGATTTCCGTCGGCGTCGCGCGGCACGCCGAAGCGCGCGTCCAGGTCGGATTGCGTGCGTGCGAGAGCGATCTCGAGCGTCGCCTCGGCGAGGTCGGTCATCGTCCGCGTGACGTCGGCGAGGGTCGCCTCCTGCTCGACGTCGAGCACCGCGAGCCGCTCGAGCGTGAGCTGGCGCGTGACGCGCAGGGCGCTCGCGAGGGTCGCGCCGCGACCCTGGAGCCGCTCGACCAGCGCGATCATCGCGCCGCGGCCGGGCAAGCCGGCGGGAAGGAGCGGGAGCTCGGCCTCGTAGCGGCGCCGGATGCGCTGGACGAAGCGGCCGTGCGCCGCCAGCGCGCGTTCCCGGACCGGCGGCGTGACAACGCGTGACAGAGGAGCGAGGTCAGCGCCGACGTGCTGGGAACCCATCGATCCGCCCGGGGTCTGTGCTAGATTGAACCGACCGGCGCGAGGCGTCGATGCAGCCTCGGTCGCGATGCGATGCGCGCGACGGCCCGTCGATTGCAATGACGACGCTTCGTCGTCCGGTGCAACGCTGTCTTCATGTCTTCGAATCTGCCTCCCGGTGCCGCCGGCCCTTCTTCTCGCCGCGCCCTGAGCAGGCGATTCGCACCGGTGCGGTGGGCGGTGCGAGCCGTGCTCTGGCTGCTGTTCGCGATGTGGGCAATCCTGTTGGTGGGTTGGCTCTCACTTCACTGGCTGATTCTGCCGCACATCGAGGAATGGCGCGCTCCCATCGAGGCCCATGCCAGCAGGATGCTCGGCACGAGCGTGAGGATCGGCGCGATCTCGGCGCGCTCGAGCGGCTGGGTGCCGGCGCTCGAGCTGAGTGACGTCCAGGTCCTCGACGCGGAGCAGCGCGTCGCGATCACGCTGCCGCACGTCTTCGCCGCGCTCTCGCCGCGAACCGTGCTCGCGCTCGAGCCGCGCTTCGCGCAGCTGCTGATCGACGGCGCGAGCCTCGACATCCGGCGCGACAAGAGTGGCCGGATCCGCGTCGGCGGACTCGACGTCGCCGGCAGTGGCGGAGTTCAGGACGACGATGCCGCCGCCGACTGGTTCTTCCGCCAGCACGAGTTCGTGATCCGCTCCGGCACGCTGCGCTGGATCGACGAGTCGCGCGATGCGCCGCCGCTGGTGCTCGGCAACGTCGAGCTGATCGTGCGCAACGGCCTGCGCGAGCACGACCTGCGCATCGATGCGACGCCGCCCGAAGGCTGGGGCGAGCGTTTCAGCGTGCGCGGCCGCTTCTCGCAGCCCCTGTTCGCCAAGAGCGGCGACTGGCGCCGCTGGACCGGCAGTATCTACGCCGACCTGCCGCGCGCCGACCTGAGCGAGCTCAAGCGCCGCGTCACGCTGCCCTTCGAGCTGAGCGAGGGCGACGGGGCGGTGCGCGGCTGGTTCGAGATCGACGACGGCCAGCCGACCAAGGCGTCGGTCGAGCTCGCGCTGCGCGCCGTCGCGCTGCGGCTCGATCCAAAAGTGGAGCCGCTCGAGTTCGAGCAGATTGCCGGTCGCATCGACGCGGAGAAGAAGGACGATCGCATCACCGTTGCCGTGCATCGCCTGGGCTTTCGCACCCGCGACGGCCTGACCTGGCCGCTGAGCGACATGACGATCGCCTGGCGCCGGAGCGATGCCGGCGAGGTGACCGGCGGCGACCTCGAGGCCGACCGGCTCGACGTCGGCGTCATGGCCGAGATCGCGACGCGCGTGCCGCTCGGCACGGCCTTGCGCGAGCTGCTCGCCGACATCCGCCCGCGCGGCGCCATCAGCGAGCTGCGCACTCACTGGGACGGTCCGCTCGACGCGCCGACGCGCTACCGCGTCCGGGGATCGCTCAGCGATCTCACGCTGACGGCCCGGCCGTCGCCACGCGCGGCCGACGCGATCGGCCGGCCCGGCTTGCAGAACGCCTCACTGCAGCTCGATGCGAGCGAGACCGGCGGCCAGGCGCAGATCGCGATCCGCGCCGGACGGATCGACCTGCCCGGCGTGCTGGAGGACCCGGCGTTGCCGCTCGAGCGGCTCGACGCCAAGGTCAGCTGGAAGATCGAGCCCGCCAGGGCTGGCGCGGCCGGGAAAGTGACCGTCAAGGTCGGACCTGCCAGCTTCGCCAATGCCGACGTCAAGGGCGAGCTGAGCGCGACCTGGCGCGCAGGAAGCGGCACGGGCACCGGCCGCGGCGGCCGCTATCCGGGCGAGCTCGAGCTCGACGGCAAGCTGGTCGATCTCGCGGCCGTGCGCGTGGCACGCTACCTGCCCCTCGGCCTGCCCGGCGACCTGCGCAGCTACGCCGCCCGGTCGGTCCGGGCCGGCACCGTCCCCAGCGCGACCTTTCGCATCCGCGGCGACCTTGCCGACTTCCCCTTCCACGATCCGAAGGTCGCTCGCGATGGCGAGTTCCACGTCGTCGCCAAGGTCGACGGCCTGACGTTCGCGTACGCGCCAAGCGAACCCGCGGCGACCGCCGTGACGACGCCGGCGGGCGAGACGTGGCCGCCGTTCACGGGTGCCAGCGGCGAGCTCGTCGTCGACCGCTCGACGCTCGAGATCCGCGACTTCAAGGCGCGCCTGCTCAACGTCGACTGGACCGGCATCCAGGGCCGGATCAACGAGCTCGGCAGCCGCGCCCGGCTGGACATCGACGGCACCGCGCGCGGCCCGCTCGCCGAGATGCTGCGCTTCGTCGACACGACGCCGGTCGGCCGCTGGACCGGCCGCGCCTTGTCGGCGGCGACCGCGACCGGACCGGCGGAGCTCAAGCTCGGCCTCGTCATGCCGCTGGCGCATCTCTCGGAGTCGACGGCCCGGGGCACGCTGGCGCTGGCGGGCAACGACGTGCGCATGACGCCCGACACGCCGCTCCTCGGCGCAGCGAAGGCGCGCGTCGACTTCACGCAGAAGGGCTTCACGGTGAGCGCCGGCACGGCCCGCGTGGTCGGCGGCGATCTCGCCTTCGACGGCGGCTCGAGCGCCGGCCTGAGCGGCGGCGACACGCAGCGTTTCAACGGCCGCGGCACGTTCACCGCCGAGGCCTTGCGTCAGGCGAGCGAGCTCGGCACGGTGGCGCGCTTCGCGACCTTCATGTCCGGCCAGTCGACGTACCGCGCCAGCCTGGCGTTCGCGGGCGGCCATCCGCAGGTCGGCGTCGCCAGCAACCTCGTCGGCGTCGCGATCGACCTGCCGCAGCCTTTCGCCAAGGCCGCGCCGGCCGCGCTGCCGCTGCGCGTGCGCATCGCGCCAGAGGTCGCGCCCGGCGCATCGTCTGCCGATGCGGCGGCGCCGTTCCGGGAGGCCCTGCAGGTCGATCTCGGCGGCATGCTGCAGGCGCACTTCGTGCGCGAGTCGAGCGGCGACGTCAGCCGCGTCGTGCGCGGCGCGGTCCGCGTCGTCGACACGCGGCCGGCGGGCGGCGACCGTGCCGTCGAGCCGACGCCGCTCGATCCGATCGAGGCGCTGACGTTGCCGGCCACCGGCGTCGCCGCCAGCGTCGCGGTGAAGAAGCTCGACGTCGACGTCTGGCAAGGCGTCCTCGCGCGTTTCCAGGGCGATCCGGCGCCAGCACGTGCAGGCGTGGCCGCCACGCCCCCGGTCGCCACGACGGCGCCGCTCGTCTTCGACAGCAGCGGCGGCGCCGGCTACGTGCCGACGGCGATCGCGCTGCGCGTCGGCGACCTCTCGCTCGGCTCGCGCCATCTCGCCAACGTCACGGCCGGCCTCTCGCAGCAGGCCGACCTCTGGCGCGCCAACGTCGATGCGGACGAGCTCGACGGCTACGTCGAATATCGCCCGGCGCGGCGCGGCGCGGCCGGCGCGGGCCGCGTCTTCGCCCGCCTCTCGCGCCTCAGCCTGCCCAAGAGCGAGGCCGAGCATGTCGAGAGCCTGCTCGACGAGCAGCCGGCGAGCATCCCCGCGCTCGACATCGTCGTCGAAGACTTCGAGCTGCGCGGCAAGCGACTCGGCCGGCTCGAGATCGAGGCGCTCAATCGCTCGGGCGTCGCGCGCGACTCGGCACGCGAATGGCAGCTCTCCAAGCTCAACCTGACGATGCCCGAAGCCCAGTTCGCGGCGACCGGGACATGGGTCGGCGCGGCCGCTCCGGGCGCCGCCGGCACGCGCCGCGCCGCGATCAGCTTCACGCTTGCGCTCGCCGACAGCGGCGCGCTGCTCGAGCGGCTCGGCATGGGCCGGGTCGTCAAGGGCGGCAAGGGATCGCTCACCGGCGACGTCGCCTGGCCGGGCTCGCCGCTCTCGCCCGACTACGCCAAGATGACCGGGCAGGTGAAGGTGGCGATCGACTCGGGCCAGTTCCTGAAGGCCGGCCCTGGCGCCGCACGGCTGCTCAGCGTGCTCAGCCTGCAGTCGCTGCCGCGCCGGCTGCTGTTCGACTTCCGCGACCTCTTCGCCGAGGGCTTCGCGTTCGACAACGTCGTCGGCGACGTCAGGATCGGCCAGGGGCTCGCGTCGACCAACAACCTGCGCATGCGCGGCGCCGCGGCAGCGGTGCTGATGGAAGGAAGCGCCGACCTCGAGCACGAGACCGAGGACCTGCGCGTCGTCGTCGTCCCCGAGATCAATGCCGGCACGGCATCGCTTGCCTATGCCGTGATCAATCCGGCGATCGGCCTCGGCACCTTCCTCGCGCAGTACTTCCTGAGAAAGCCGCTGATGGCGGCGAGCACGCGCGAGTTCCGCATCACCGGACCGTGGGACGATCCGAAGGTCGACCGCGTCGAGCGCAGCCTGCTCGGCGACGCGTCGCCCGCCGAAGCGGCGGCGCCGGCCGCCGATCCCCAACCCGCCGCCCGATGAGCCCGCCATGAAGATCGCCGCCGTCCAGATGGTCTCGACGCCGCGCGTCCCCACGAACCTCGAGACGGCGCGCACGCTCGTCGCCCGCGCCGCCGGCGAGGGTGCGCAGCTCGTCGTCCTGCCCGAGTACTTCTGCTTCATGGGCGCGAGCGACCGCGACAAGCTCGCCATCGCCGAAGCGCCGGGCGCCGGGCCGATCCAGCGGATGCTCGCGGAGACGGCCCGCGAGCATCGCGTCTGGCTGATCGGCGGCACGCTGCCGCTGACGCTCGACGACGGCAGCGCGCAGGACGGTGTCGCCGTCGACCGCGTGATGAACGCCGACCTCGTCTTCTCGCCCCGCGGCGAGCTCGCCGCGCGCTACGACAAGATGCATCTCTTCGCCTACGACAACGGCCGCGAGCGCTACGACGAGGGCCGGACGCTGCGCGCAGGATCGACGCCGGTCGCGTTCGACGCCGACGGCGTCCGCGTCGGCCTGAGCGTCTGCTACGACCTGCGCTTTCCCGAGCTTTATCGCGCCCTGATGCGGCCGCCGTGCGACCTGCTCTCGGTGCCGTCGGCCTTCACCTGGACCACGGGCGCGGCGCACTGGGAAGTTCTGCTGCGCGCCCGGGCGATCGAGAACCAGTGCTACGTCGTCGCCGCCGCGCAGGGCGGCGCGCACGAGAACGGCCGACGCACCTTCGGCCACAGCCTCGTCATCGATCCATGGGGCGAGGTCGTCGCCTGCCTGGACGAAGGCGAAGGCGTCGTCGTCGCCGAGCTGAGCGATGAGCGGATCGCCTCGGTGCGCCGCCAGCTGCCGGCGCTCGAGCATCGGCGCGACATCTAGGAGTCGATTGCCGTCGAGCGCGCGAGTCGCGCCGCGCGCCACCGATCGGCGCGGCGCGCGCATCCGCGCCGATCGGCGGGCCGCACCCCCCGTCGGCGGGTCTGTCGCGTCGAGGGCCGCTGCTAGAGTCGTTCGCACAAGACCAACGGGAGCGGAACATGATGCTGCTGATCGCGATCGTCGCCGGAGCCGCCGTGGGAGCGCTGGCGAGCGGCGAAGGCGGCGCCCTCGCCGGAGCGCTGCTCGGCTGGCTGATCGTGCGGTCGCTGCGCCAGCAGCGCGAGATCGACGCCTTGCGCAAGCTCGCCGATCTCGTGCCGGCAGCGAGCGTCGCGCTGCCGTCGACGGCAGCGGTCGAGCCGACGTCCGTCGCAGACCGGACCCCAGTGGCGGCGTTCGTTGCCGATGGCGATGTGGTCGCGCCGCTCGAACCAGCGGCAGCGATGGCGCGCTCGGCGCAAGCGCCCGCATCGGCATCGGCGTCGATCGACGCTCCGATCCTCGCCGTTCCGGCCGCGGCGGTCGCCGGCGACGGCGTGCCGTCCGCGCCGCGCCCCGATCCGCTCGCGCCGATCAAGCGCTGGCTCTTCGGCGGCAACACGATCGTCAAGGCCGGCGTCGGCATCCTCTTCATCGGCTTGGCATTCCTCGCCAAGTACGCGAGCGAGCACGCCCATCTGCCGGTCGAGGTGCGGCTGGCGGCGATCGGCGCCGCGGCCGTCGTGCTGCTCGGCTTCGGCTGGCGCCTGCGCGCGTCGCGGCCCGACTACGCGCAGGTGCTGCAGGGCGGCGCGGTCGCGGTGCTCTACCTCACGATCTTCGCCGCGTTCCGCTTCTACGACGTGCTTCCTGCGCTGCCGGCGTTCGTGCTGATGGTCGCCGTCGCCGCGCTCGCCGCCGCGCTCGCGGTGCTTCAGGACGCGCGCTCGCTCGCCATCGTCGGCGCCCTCGGCGGATTCGCGACGCCGCTCATCGTCTCGACCGGATCGAACAACCACGTCGCCCTGTTCGCTTACTACTTCGTCCTCGACGCCGGCATCGCCGCGGTGGCCTGGTCGAAGACCTGGCGCCCGCTCAACCTCGTCGGCTTCGTCGCCACCTTCGTCGTCGCGACGGCGTGGGGCGTGCTCAAGTACCAGCCCGAGAACTTCGCGACCAGCCAGGGCTTCCTGATCGCGTTCTTCGTTCTCTTCGTCGTCATCCTCGTCCTGCCCGCGCGGCGCCACGCCGAGTTCGCTTCAGCGGGCTCGTCGATGCCGCGCAGCGATCTCTGGGTGAACAGCAGCCTCCTCTTCGGCTTGCCGACGGTCACCTTCGCGCTCGAGTACGGCCTCGTCCGAGGAACGCCGTTCGGCGCCGCGCTCGCCGCGCTCGTCCTCGCCGGTTTCTACGTCGCGCTCGCGTCGTGGATGAAGAACCGGCCAGAGCTCGGCATCACCTTCGAGGCGAGTCTCGCCATCGCGACCGTCTTCCTCACGCTCGTCATCCCGTTCGCGCTCGACGAGCGCAGCACCGCCGGCGCGTGGACGCTCGAAGGCGCGGGGCTCGTCTGGATCGGCTTTCGCCAGCGTCGCGTCTGGCCGCGCGCCTTCGGCTACGGCTTGCTCGTCGTCGCCGGTGCGGCGATGCTGCTCGGGCACGAGCGTTTCGGCGCGCCGACGGCGATCTTCAACGCCTATCTGTTCAACGGCTTGATGGCCGCGGTCGCCTCGCTCGCCGCCGCGCTCTTCGTGCACCGCGCACGCATCGGCGGGTTGTCGCGCGACGGCGAGGCGGCGTGCGAGCCGGTGCTGATCGGGCTGGCCACGCTCTGGCTGGTCTCGACCGCATCGCTCGAGATCGACGCCTTCGTCGAGTCGCGCTTCGTGCTCGCCGCGACGCTCGCCGCCGGCAGCGCCATCGCCGTGCTCTACGCCGCGCTCGCCGCGCGCTTCGACTGGCCGACGATCGCCTGGCCGGCGCTCGCGCACGCGCCGTTCCTGTTCCTCGTCGCCCTGCTCGAAGCGACGCTGCTGATGAATCCCGGGGCCGACGGCGGCTGGTGGGCGTGGCCGCTCGCGTTCGTCGCGCATGCCGTGGTGCTGCGCTTCGCGGCGATGCGCTGGCCGGCGCTCGTTGCCCACGCCGTGCATGCCGTCGGCGTGGTCGCGCTTGCGCTCGTCGGCGCCTTGCTCGGCCGCGCCGTGACGGCGCGCTGGGGCGATCCGGCGAGCGCCTGGCCGTGGCTCGGCTGGCTCTTCGTCCCGGCGGCGCTGCTCCTCGTTCTGCCGCGACCGGCGACGGCGCGTCTCTGGCCGATCCGGCTCCAGCCCGCGGCGTATCGCGACAGCGCCGGCGCCGCGCTCGCGGCCGGCCTGTGGCTCTGGACGCTGGTCGCGAACATCGCGTCCGACGGCTCGGCTGCGCCGCTGCCGCACGTGCCATTCATCAACCCGCTCGACATCGGCGTCGGCATCGCGATCGCAGCGACGCTGCTCTGGCTGCGCAGCATCGGCCGGATCGCGCCCTGGTCGCTCGCGCTCGCCGCCGCGGCCGGCTTCGTCTGGCTCAACGCGATCGTCGTGCGCGGCTTCCATCATTACGCCGGCGTCCCGTACGAGTTCGATGTCTGGCTCGGATCGCTCGCGGTCCAGACCGGCATCACGCTGCTCTGGACCGCGATCGCGCTGGTGACGATGTGGCTCGCCGCGGCGCGCTCGCTGCGCATGCCGTGGGTCGCGGGCGCGGCGCTGCTCGGCGCGGTCGTGGTCAAGCTGCTCGTCGTCGACCTGTCGGGCAGCGGCAGCGTCACCCGGATCGTGTCCTTCATCGGCGTCGGCGTACTGATGCTCGTCATTGGCTACGTCGCGCCCTTGCCGGCGCGGGAGGTTCGTCATGCGAACGTGTAAGAGCCCGGGGGGCCTGCTTCGCGGCGTGGCGATCGCCGCGCTGACCGTCGCTTCGACGCTCGCCGCCGCCGATCCCGCGCCCTATCGCTACAGCGCGCCGATCGCGATCGCGGCATCGGCGCCGTTCGTGCAGATCGCGCTGCCGCCCGCCGTCTACGCCCACTCCGAACAGGACGAGCTGCGCGACCTGCGCATCGTCGACGCGCGCGGCGAGCGGGCGCCGTTCGCGCTGCTCGCGCCGCGCTCGACGCTGCACATCTCGCAGCAGGTGCGAGGCGCGGCGCTCTATCCGTTGCCGGCGAAGCCGTCGGCCGCGGGCGTGTGGCAGTCGCCGGTCGACGTCGTCGTCGAGGGCGACCGCATCAGCGTGCGCCGGCACGGCGCGGCGACGACGGCTGCGCCGCACACTCTGCGCGAATCCGGCGGCTGGCTTGTCGACAGCGGCGAGACGCGGGCCGGCGATCCGCCGCCGCAAAGCCTCAAGCTCCAGTGGTCCGGGCCCGCCGAGTTCTCTGCCGCCTATCAGCTCGAGAGCAGCGACGACCTGCGTCAGTGGCGGCCGGCGGGCACGGGCCAGGTGATGGCGCTGCAATCGGCGGCGGGGTCGCTGACGCAGCCCGTCGTGCCCTTGCCCGAAGCGACCGGCCGCTTCTTGCGCCTGGTGTGGGCGGACCCTGCCGACGCGCCCGCGATCACCGCTGCGAGCGTGCTCGTTGCCGAGCGCCACCTCGTCGCGCTCGACACGGCGCGCGAGCTCAGCGTTGCGCCGAGCGCCGAGCCCGCGGGACGCGCCTCTCTCGACGCCGCATCGCGGCGCGCCATGCACTTCGACCTCGGCGGAGCGCTGCCGCTGATCGACGTCGACCTGCGCTTTGCCGCCGGCACGCACGTCGCGCCGGTGCGCCTGCAAGGGCGCAGTCGTGTCGACGAGGCCTGGCGCGATCTCGGCGCCGGCGTCTTCTACCGTCTCGAGCGCGGCGGCGAGGTTGGCCAGGCGCCGGCGATCGCGGTGCCGGCGACGGTGCGTTACCTGCGCCTCGTCCCCGACGAGCGCGCCGCGGCGCTCGATGCGAACGGCGCGTCGCTCGTTGTCCACGCCTCGCTCGCGTCGCTGGTCTTCGCGGCGCAGGGCGAGCTGCCGTTTCGGCTGCTCTCGGGCTCCGTCGACGCGCCCGCCGGTGCACTGCCGGTGGCGACGCTGGTGCCGCAACTCGACACCGAGCGCGCGCGTTTCGGACGGGCCGAGCTCGGCGCCTTCAGCGCCGACGCATCGGTCGAGCGCGCCGCCGAGCGGGCGCAGGAGAAGGAACGCTGGCGTCCGGTGCTGCTGTGGGCCGTGCTGATCGCCGGCGTCGCCGGCCTCGGTGCGCTCGTCTGGCGTCTCGCCCGCGCCGGCCCGGCGGCGCCACCGCCCCCGGGCTGATCGATCACTCGCCGAGGAACTCGCCGACCGGCTTGAGCTCGTCGACGCGATCGCAGATCGCCTTGACGACCATCAGGATCGGCGTGCCAAGGATCAGGCCGACCGCGCCCCAGAGCCAGCCGAAGGCGAGAACGCCGACGAACACCGCGAACGGGTTCATGCGGCTGGCGCGACCGGTGAGCCAGGGCGTGAGCAGATTGCCGACGACGGCGTGGATCGCGAACGAGGCGGCGCCGATCACCAGGGCCTGGTCGATGCTTTCGAACTGGATGAAGCCGACGATCGCCGAGCCGGCGCCGACCATCACCGCGCCGACGTACGGCACGAGATTGGTGACGCCGGCGACGACGCCCCAGGCGCCGGCGTTGTGCAGGCCGAGCGCGAAGAAGGCGCCGCCGGTGGCGACGCCGACGACGACGCTCGTCGCCAGCTGCACGATCAGATAGCGCTGGATCTGCTCGCTCACCTCGTCGAGCGCCTGGACCGTGATCTTCTTCTGGCTCAGGCGCGGCCCGGCGAGCTTGACCATCTTGCGCCGAAAGGTGTCACCCGAGGCGAGCAGGAAGAGGGTGATGAAGAAGACCACCAGCACCTGGCCGAGGAAGGCGAACAGGCCGAGGGTTCCGGTCCAGAGGTAGTCGCGGACGTTGATCGACGGCCGCTCGACGACGACGCGGGTGACGCCCGGCGGCAACGGCGGGGCCGGCGTCGCCTTGGTGATACTGGTGGTGGTGGTGGTGGTGGTCGTCGTGCTCGCACCGTCGCGACGGGCTTCGCCGGCGCGCCGCGCGCCCGCTGCGCTTGCGCCCGACGCGGCGCTGGACGCAGCCTGCTGGACAGCAGCCTGTTCGATCTCGTTGGCCGCCTGCTGCACCTTGTCGATGGGCGAGCCCGACGGCTTGCGGCGTGCGTCCTCGAGCCCGTGGCGGACTTTCTGCGCCACCTGTGGCAGGGTCTCGATGAGGTCGGTCGCGTCGTCCGACAGGGCCATGGCGCCCCAGCCGATCAGGGCGGCGATCGCGCTGAGCACGACCCCGGCGCCGACTGGGCGCGGCACGCGCCAGCGCCAGAGACGATCGACGGCGGGCGTGAGCGCGTAGCTGAACATGACGCCGAGGAGGATCGGCACGACGATCGGCTGGGCCCAGTGCAGAGCGAAGATGCTCGCGATCACCGCCAGGACGACGAGCGAGAGGCTCCGCACGTCGACGGGCATGTGCAGAAGGACGCGCTGGAACTCCTTCTCATCGCGGTCGCGGTCGCGGTCGCGGTCGGGAGCGGGAGCGGGAGCGGGAGCGGGCGGATCGACCCCTTCCCCGGATTTGGCGCCATGCGGCGGGCTGCGGGTCATGGCGTCTTCATCCATCGATTCGCAGGGCAAGCATCGATCCCGCGGCGGTGGAGCAGCTCATCACCGCGCCGCCGCGGAGGGGACGGCGATGTAGTGGCGCGACAGCTCCGGCGGCAGCGGCGAGTCGAGCAAGGTGCACGACAGCCGGAGCGCATCGGCGGAAAGATCGGCCAGGCGCAGGCCGCGACTCAGGGCGATCGCCGTCGTCAGCCACGTGCGGACGATGACCGGACGCTGCATCCACGAGAGCGTCTGCATCCGCACGAGCGCCTCGACCATCGCCTCGGCGTTCGGCGCTTCCCACGGCGGGATCTCGGCGAACGGCTGCCATGTCGCCATCACGCCGTCGTACCAGGCGCGGCCCGACTCGGTGTCGGCCTCGCGGCCCGGCACCATGCGCGAGAGGAAGGCGGTGTAGCAGGCGACCGTCAGCACGTCCGACTCGAGCCACTCGGCGACCTCGCCGCTGGTCTCGGGTCGGGCCACGAGAGGCGCGACCTCACCGAGGCCGCGGCGCATCGTCAGCCAGTGCAGCCGGTCGATCGGCCGGGCGATGCCGCGCGCGCCCATGATCCGCCGCGTCGCGTGCAGCAGCGCCTGGCGCGCG
>JBBRZP010000017.1:0-33180 GCA_038236565.1 Burkholderiales bacterium
GATCGCGAAAGCCGTGGAGATAGAGGCGATGCAGGCCGATGCTGCCGCCCAGGAAGGCGAGCCAGGTCGCGACCGCCTTCGACGGCGGGCGGCCGTCCCGCGCGGGCGCGGCGCTCATGCCGGGCGGGTCGACGCGCCCGGACCGAGACCGCGCTGCATGAAGACGACGTCGAGCCATCGGTCGAACTTCCAGCCGACGGCGCGCGTCGTGCCGACGTGGTCGAAGCCCATCGCGCGGTGCACGCCGATCGAGCCGGCGTTGGCGGAATCGCCGATGACGGCCAGCATCTGGCGCGCCCCGGTCGACTCGCAGCGCGCGACCAGCTCGGTGAGCAGCAGGCGGCCGAAGCCGCGTCCGGACAGGCCGTTGGCGAGATAGACCGAGTCCTCGAGGCAGAAGCGGTAGCCCGGGCGCGGCCGGAACTGGTTGGCCGAGGCGAAGCCTGCGACCGCGCTGTCCTGCTCCAGCACCAGCCAGGGCAGGCCCTTGGCGAGGATGTCGTCGCGGCGTCGGCCCATCTCGGCCTCGTCGGGCGGATCTGTCTCGAAGGTGCCGGTGCCGTGATGCACGTGCCAGCCGTAGATCGCGGTCACGGCGGCGACGTCGCTGGCAGTGCCCGGACGGACGATCAGGCGGCTCATGCGGGTGGACCTCGAGTCGAGTTTATAATGCTTGGTTTTTCGCGGCATTCGCCTGCGAGCTCAAGGATAAAGCACCATGGTCGTCATCAGGCTGGCACGCGGCGGCGCGAAGAAGCGCCCCTTCTTCAACATCGTCGTCGCCGATTCGCGCCTGCGCCGCGACGGCCGCTTCATCGAGCGCGTCGGGTTCTATAACCCGGTCGCCTCCGGCGCGGAGCAACCGCTGCGGATCGCCTTCGACCGCGTCGAGCACTGGACCGGCCACGGCGCGCAGATGTCGCCGACGGTCAGGCGCCTGGTCGACCAGGCGAAGTCGGCAGCCTGAACCTGCGGGCGCCGACGGGCGCCCGAGCGCCGTGACTGCCGCCCACGCTCCCGACTGGCCGGCCGACGCGCTCGAGGTCGGTCGCATCGGCGAAGCCTGGGGCCTGAAGGGCGGCTTTCGCGTCCAGCCGTATTCCGAGCCGCCCGACGCGCTGATGGCGTCGCCACGCTGGCATCTGGAGGCACCGGTGGATCGCGTGCATGTCAGTGCGAGCAGCGTTCGCCTGCCGCCGTCTCTCGCGATCTCCAGCTTGCGTTCGCAGGGCGACGGCTTCGTCGCCGTGTCGCCCGACGTCGCTGATCGAACCGCGGCGGAAGCACTGCGCGGAGCCCGGATCTTCGTCGCCCGGTCGAGCTTTCCGAAGACCGGCGCCGACGAGTACTACTGGGCCGACCTGATCGGCATGACGGTGCGCAATCGCGACGACGTCGTCCTCGGCGAGGTCGTCGGACTCCTCGACACCGGCCCCCAGAGCGTGCTGCGCGTGCGAGCGGACGACGTCGAGGGCGGCGAGCGCCTGATCCCGTTCGTCAGCGCGTTCGTCGACAGCGTCGACCTCGCGTCGCGGCGGATCGTCGTCGACTGGGGCCTGGACTACTAGGCGGCGCGACCCAGCATGCGATTCGACGTCATCACGCTCTTCCCGGAGCTGTTCTCGGCGCACCTCGTGCACGGCGTGACGCGCCGCGCGTTCACGCCAGAGGGCGTCGACGTCCACCTCTGGCAGCTGCGCGACCACGGCGACCCGCCGCATGCCCGTGTCGACGATCGGCCGTACGGCGGCGGGCCGGGCATGGTGCTGCTGGTCGAGCCGCTCGAGCGCGCGCTGGCGGCGGTGCGCAAGGCGCGCGCCGAGGCGATCCCGGCGCCGCTTGTGAACTTCTCGCCTGCCGGGGCGCCGCTCAGGCAATCCACCGTCGCCGGCTTCGCGGCCAGCGCCGGCGCCGTGCTGCTCTGCGCCCGCTACGAAGGCGTCGACCAGCGCTTCATCGATGCCCACGTCGACGTCGAGCTGAGCGTCGGCGACTACGTGCTCTCGGGCGGGGAGTTGCCGGCTCTGCTGCTCCTCGACGCGATCGCGCGCCTGCAGCCCGGCGTCCTCGGTGATGCGCGCTCGCACGAGCAGGACAGCTTCTCCGCCGGGCTGCTCGACTTCCCGCACTACAGCCGGCCCGAGCGCCTGGCGGCCGATCCGGCGCGCGCCGTCCCCGACGTGCTCCTGTCCGGCCACCACGGCGCGATCGACGCCTGGCGGCGCGAGCAATCGCTGGCGCTGACGGCGGCGCGCCGCCCGGATCTCCTCGCGGCGGCGCGGACCGACGGCCTCCTCGGCGCGGCAGACGAAGCCTTCCTGGCCCGGCGCCCCGACAGCCAGCTATAATCGGGGGCTTTTCGATCCTCTGGCGCGCGGGGCGACGAGCCCCACCCAACACGCTCGGCCGGCTTCTTCGGCCAGCGATTCTTCGATACAGCGCGCGAACGATCGCCAGGAGTTTTCCGTGGACCTGATCCAGACCCTCGAGCGCGAAGAAATCGCTCGCCTCGCCCGCCCGATCCCCGCTTTCGCCCCCGGCGACACGGTGATCGTCAGCGTCAACGTCGTCGAAGGCACGCGCAAGCGCGTCCAGGCGTTCGAAGGCGTCGTCATCGCCAAGCGCAATCGCAGCCTCAACTCGAGCTTCATCGTTCGCAAGGTATCGAGCGGCGAGGGCGTCGAGCGCACATTCCAGACCTACAGCCCGCTGATCGCCTCGATCGAGATCAAGCGCCGCGGCGACGTCCGTCGCGCCAAGCTCTACTACCTGCGCGATCGCTCGGGCAAGTCGGCGCGGATCAAAGAGAAGCTGGCTTGACGTCGGCGGCCCCGTGACACCGGGGGCCGGCAAGGGGCGGTTGCTGTTCAATCCCGAGAGCCTGCCCGTTCTCGGCATCGACGACCATCTTCCGGCGGTCGCGCCGCAGACGTTCTCCCCCGCCGCGATGCGGCAGCGCTTCGCCGCGCCGCCGTCGTGGCAGCCCGAGATCCATGGCGAGCGCCGGTTCGTCGAGCGCGAGCCGGCACATGCCTCCGTGCTCGTGCCCTTGGTCCTGCGCGACGAGATGACGGTGCTGCTCACGCAGCGCACCGACCACCTCAACGACCATCCGGGCCAGATCAGCTTTCCCGGCGGCCGGGCCGAGCCCGAAGACGCCGACGCGGTGGCCACGGCCCTGCGCGAGGCGCATGAGGAGATCGGTCTCGAGGACTTCGAAGTCGAGATCCTCGGCAGCCTGCCGACGTACGCGACGGGCACCGGCTTCATCGTCACGCCGGTCATCGCGCTCGTGGGGGCCACGGCGGTGCTGCGTCCCGACCCGATCGAGGTCGCCGACGTGTTCGAGGTGCCGCTCGCCTGGCTGATGAATCCCGCGAACCACCAGCGCCACTCGGTCGAGGTGGCCGGAGCGCGGCGCGAGTTCCTGTCGATCCCGTGGGCGGGCATCGACGCGAGCGGTGCGCCGCGCCGCTATTTCATCTGGGGCGCGACCGCGGCGATGCTGCGCAATCTCTACCGATTCCTCGCCGCCTGAGCGAGTCGGACCGAAGGAGCGGCCGCGCAAAAGGCCGCCGCTATGATCGACCGGCATGAGTTTTTTCGCCGTCCTGTTGGCTCTCCTGCTCGAGCAGGTCAAGCCGCTGCCGCGCGGCAACGTCGTCCACCACGCGCTCACCGACTGGATCGGCAGCACCGCCAAGAACTTCGACGCCGGCAAGGCCGGTCATGCCTGGGTCGTGTGGTGCATCACCGTGCTCGTGCCCGCAGCGCTGTGCGTGGGCCTGTACATCGGGCTGGCGCGCATCAACTCGCTGCTCGGTCTGGCCTTCGACGTCGGCATCCTCTACCTGACGCTCGGCTTTCGCCAGTTCAGCCACTACTTCACCGACATCCGCAACGCCCTCGACCAGGGTGACGAGATCGAGGCGCGGCGCCTGATGGCCGAGTGGCGCCATCTCGACGCCAGCGACCTGCCGGCGTCGGAATTCCTGCGCCACGTGATCGAGCATTCGCTGCTCGCGGCCCATCGCCACGTCTTCGGCGTCTTCTTCTGGTTCGTGCTGCTGTCGAGCTTCGGGCTCGGTCCGGCTGGCGCGATCGTCTACCGGCTCGCCGAGTTCGTGAGCCGGTACTGGTCGTTTCGCAGTGGCAACGCCGGCATCGCCGTGAACGAGAACCTGATGCGACTGTCGCAGCGCCTCTTCCAGTGGCTCGACCATGTCCCGGCCCGACTCACCGCCTCGGGCTTCGCCGTCGTCGGCAACTTCGAGGAAGCCGTCAATTGCTGGCGCCGCGACGCCTCGCTCTGGCGCTACGACAACGAAGGCGTGATCCTCGCGGCCGCCGCGGGCGCCGTCGGCGTGCAGCTCGGCGGGGGCTCGGCGCCCGGCCTCACGCCCGATCGCGCCAAGACCTTCGAAGCCGGCGCGCCGCCCGAGTCGGGCGCTGCGGAAGGCTCGACCCCGGGCGCGCCGCCGCAGCTCGGCCACCTGCGCAGCATCGTCGCGCTGGTCTGGCGTTCGGTCGTACTCTGGATGCTGCTGCTCGCGCTGCTCTCGCTCGCCAACCTCGTCGGCTGATCAGGTCAGCTCGTCGAAGATCTCGCGGTAGATGCGATAGCGCGACTCGGCGATCTCGCCCCGTTCCAGCGCGGCGCGCACGCCGCAGCCCGGCTCGTGCAAGTGGGTGCAGTTGTAGAAGCGGCACGCGCTCGCGTGGCCGCCGATGTCGGGCATCAGCCCGGCGAGGCGCGCTGCCTCGATGTGGCGCAGGCCGAATTCCTGGAAGCCCGGCGAATCGATCAGCGCGCTTTTGCGCGAGGCGTCGAGCCAGTACCACTGCGTGGCGGTCGTCGTGTGTCGGCCGGTGTTGAGCGACTGCGAGATCTCGCCGATCTGCGCCTTGGCATCGGCGACCATCAGGTTGACGAGCGTGCTCTTGCCGGCGCCGCTCGGCCCGAGCACCAGCGTCGCGCGGTCGGCAAGCAGCGGCGCGAGCCGCGCGCGCGCGTCGTCGGGCTCCTTCTTCAGCGCCATGTCGAGGACCTCGACGCCCATCGCCAGATAGGGCGCGAGCCTGTCCCTTGCCGCGGCGAATGCCGGCAGGTCGCGCTTGTTGAGGACGATGCGGGCCGGCACATGGGCCTCGCCCGCGGCGATCAGCGCCCGCGCCAGCTGCGACTCGCTGAACACCGGCTCGGACGCGACGACCACGAGCAGCTGGTCGATGTTGGCCGCGAACGCCTTCGTCTTGAGCTCGTCCTGGCGGTAGAGGAGGTTGGTGCGCGGCAGGACGCGATCGATGACGCCTTCGTCGCCCGAGACCTGCCAGTCGACCCGGTCGCCGACGACGGCCTCGCTCTTCTTGCCCCGCGTGTGGCAGAGGGTGCGGCTCGCGTCCGCGGCCTCGACGACGAGGCGCCGGCCGTGCCCTGAGACGACCCGCCCCGGCGATGAAGTCAACGAGCTAGCCGAGGAAGGCGACGAGGGCATCGGCCTTCGCGGCGCAGATGAAGTCGTTCATCGAGACGCCCCCGGCCGAATGGGTCGAGAAGCGCACGACGCAGCGGTCGAACTGCACGCGCAGGTCGGGGTGATGGTCTTCGACGTGGCACATCCAGGCAAGCGCATCGACGAAGGCGACGGTCTCGAGCCAGGCCTCGAAGGCGAAGGTCTTCTCGATGGCGCCGTCGGCCTGGCGCCAGCCGCTCATCTGCGCGAGGTGGTCGTGGACGACCTGGGCGCTCATCGCGGTGGCGCGCGCCTGGCATTTCTGCTCGAGGAAGTTGGTCATGGAGTTGCTTCGCGAAGGTGGCTTGTCAGGGCCGCGAGACGCTCGACGGCCGGAGGGTGCGAATAGTAGAAGCGCGCGTAGACCGGATCGGGCGTCAGGGTCGAGGCGTTGTCCTCGTGCAGCTTGAGCAGCGCCGAAGCGAGATCGCGGCCGTCGGCATGGCGCGTCGCGAAGGCGTCGGCCTCGAACTCGTCGCGGCGCGACCAGCCCGACATGATCGGCGTGATGAAGACGCCGAGCACCGACACCACGAGCATCAGAAGCAGCAGTGCAAGTGCGTCGTTGGGCAGCGTCAGGTTGGGCATCACGCCCAGGCCGGTGAAGAACCACGCGCGCACCGAGAGCCAGCCGAGCACGGCGAAGAACGCGAGCGAGAGCACGGCCATCGCGACCATGCGCTTCCTGATGTGGTGCAGCTTGAAATGGCCGAGCTCGTGCGCGAGCACGGCCTCGACCTCGCCGGCGCCCAGGCGCGCGAGCAGGGTGTCGAAGAAGACCACGCGCTTGGCCTTGCCGAAGCCGGTGAAGTAGGCGTTGGCGTGGGCCGAGCGGCGGCTGCCGTCCATCACGAACAGGCCCTTGGCGGCGACGAAGCCGGCGCGCGCCATCAGCGCCTGGACGCGCGCCTTGAGCGATTCGTCCTCGAGCTCGTCGAAGCGGTTGAAGAGCGGCGCGATGAAGCTCGGCACGACGACCTGCGCGACGACGATGATCGCCAGCCATGCGAGCCAGGCGAAGAGCCACCAGGCGCTGCCGGTCGCGGCCATGATCCAGAGCACGCCGGCGAGGATCGGCATGCCGACGACGATGGCGACCGCGATTCCCTTGAGGGTGTCGACGGCCCAGAGGCGCAGCGTCGTCCGGTTGAAGCCGAAGCGCTGCTCGAGCCGAAAGGTCGAGTACCACTCGAACGGCAGGTCGAACACGGCGCCGATGGCGACGAACGCCGCGACGAGCGCGATTTCGTACGCCAGCGCGCCGGCCCTCGGCGCAACCGCGTCGCGCACCGCGCCGTTGAGCGCGTCGAGGCCACCGAAGAGCGTCCAGCCGAGCAGAACGAGCGCGCCGGCGATCATCTGCACGTGCGCGAGCCGGAACTTCGCCAGCGTGTAGTCGGCGGCCCTGCGATGGGCGACGAGATCGACCGACGACCGGAACGGCGGCGGCACCTCGTCGCGGTGGCGCGCGACGTGCCGGACCTGCCGCGCCGAGAGCCACGCACGCAGCACGAGCGAGGCGGCGAGCGCGATTGCGAAGAGCTCGGTCCAGGCCAGCGAGGTCATGGACCTCAGTGTAGGTGCGGCGGCTTGGGGCCACTGCTGCGAGAATTTCGACCCTGGAGCGCCACGATGACCGACACCCTGCTGACCGCCGACGATCACAACCTCGTCTGGATCGACCTCGAGATGACGGGCCTGTCGCCCGAGCGCGACCGGATCATCGAGATCGCCGTCGTCGTCACCGACGCGCATCTCGGGCGGCGCACCGAGGGGCCCGTGCTTGCCGTCCACCAGACCGACGCGACGCTGGCGACGATGGACGCCTGGAACACCGGCACGCACGGGCGCAGCGGCCTCACGGACCGCGTCCGCGCGTCGACGGTCGACGAGGCCGAGGCCGAGCGGCAGGTGATCGCGTTCCTGCAGGGCTACGTCAGGAAGGGCGCGTCGCCGATGTGCGGCAACAGCATCTGCCAGGATCGCCGCTTCCTCGCCGCGACCATGCCGGCGCTCGAGGCGTTCTTCCACTACCGCAACCTCGACGTCAGCACCCTCAAGGAGCTGGCGCGGCGCTGGCGGCCCGAGCTGCTCGCAGGCTTTCGCAAGGCGCAGGCGCATACCGCGCTTGCCGACATCCAGGAGTCGATCGACGAGCTCGCCTACTACCGCGAGCATTTCCTGCGCGCGCCGTCGCAGGCGGAAGCACAAAATCCCCTGGCGATGTAGAATCACGGGCTTGGCGCAGACCGGCTCTTTCCTCGGGAAGATGCAAGAACGGCTGCGACAACTCGTTCATCCCCTCTGACCTTCTCGGTCGCACGGCACCGCACTCGCGGAGTCCTGCATCCCGAGCTCTGTTCGCACTGGTCGGCGGCGATGCCGTCGCTGAAGGTCCTCTTCGGCCTGTCTCCTCCCGGAGCAGGCTGCGGCCTTTTTCCATGCGACAGAACGCCTCCGACCATGGAGGCAGGTGCCGTGCAAGAGCGCGGTCACCGCTCGACTGCAGAACTCAAAATGTCCTTCGATACCCTCGGCTTGCCCGAACCCCTGGTCCGCGCCGTCATCGACGCCGGCTACGCCACCGCCACCGTCGTCCAGGCGGCTGCCATTCCGCCGGCGCTCGCCGGCACCGACCTGATGGTTGCCGCCGCCACCGGCAGCGGCAAGACTGCGTCCTTCATCCTGCCGGCGCTCGCGCGCATCCTCGCGGCCCGCGACGACACGACGAAGCGCCGCGACAAGGGCACGGTCTACGGCCCGCGCATCCTTGTCCTGACGCCGACGCGCGAGCTCGCGATGCAGATCGCCAAGGCCGCCGCCACCTACGGCCGGCACGTGCCCGGCCTGCGCATCACGACCGTCGTCGGCGGCGTGCCGTATCCGGCCCAGCTGAAGGCGCTGCGCGGCCCGCTCGACATCCTGATCGCCACGCCCGGCCGCCTGCTCGACCACCTCACGACCGGCAAGGCCGTGCTCGAGAACGTCGAGATGCTCGTCCTCGACGAGGCCGACCGCATGCTCGACATGGGCTTCATCGACGACATCACGACGATCGCCGACCACGTGCCGGCGGCTCGTCAGACGGTGATGTACAGCGCGACCTTCATGGGCCACGTCGCCCGTCTCGCGCAGAACCTGCTGCGCGATCCGCAGCGGGTCGAGGTCGCGTCGCACACCGACACCCACGCCAACATCGAGCAGCGCCTGCACTGGGCCGACAACTTCGCGCACAAGAACGCACTCCTCGACAGCATCCTGACCCAGCGCGACATGGAGCAGGCGCTCGTCTTCACGAGCACCCAGATCGACGCCGATCGCCTCGCCGACCGCCTCGCCGACCTCGGCCACAAGGTCGCCTCCTTGCACGGCGGCATGCCGCAGGGCCGGCGCAACCGCGTCCTGCAGGGATTGCGCTCGCAGCAGCTGCGCATCCTCGTCGCCACCGACGTGGCCGCGCGCGGCATCGACGTGCCGACGATCAGCCACGTCGTCAACTACGGCCTGCCGATGAAGCCGGAGGACTACCTCCACCGCATCGGCCGCACCGGCCGCGCCGGCAAGAACGGCCTGGCCGTGACGCTGGCCGAGCGCATGGACACTGGCATGATCCGCCGCATCCAGCAGTTCACGACGCAGCAGATCGCGGTCGCGACGATCGCCGGCCTCGAGCCGAAGATCGTGGCGCCGAAGATGTTCGCGCATGCGCCGGCCGGCCGCGGCCACGCCGACGCGCGGCCGGGCGAGCGTCGTCCGTCGTTCGCCGATCGATCGGGTCCGCGCCGCGACGCGCCGATCTCGCGCGACTTCGCGCCGCGTGGCGCCGCGCCCCGGGGCAATCCGTTCGACCGCGCGCTGCCGGTGCGCGACGAGCGCGCCGCGCCTGCGCGTCGTCCGGGTCCGGCCGCGTTCAAGGGCCGCGGCAAGCCGCAGCGCCCGCGCGACGGCGGCTTCACGCGCTGACCGTCCCGGCGGTCAGCGCCGCCGGACGGCCACGGTGACCGACATCCCCAGGTAGTCGTCGGTCTCGCCGTACCAGCTGCCCGAGATCGGCGCTGCCTGCGAAGGATCGCGGGCGACGCCGACGCGGATCAGCTGCGTCCCGCCGAGCAGATTGTTGGTCGGATCGAACGGCACCCAGCCGGCGCCCGGCAGATACGCCTGGAGCCAGGCGTGGGTGTAGCCGGCGCCGACCGTGGCTTGCGCGGGCGCGCCGCGGCCGTCGAGGGCCGGGTCATACAGGTAGCCCGAGACGAAGCGCGTCGCGAAGCCGAGCCGGCGCGCGCCTTCCATCATCAGCAACGCGAAGTCTCGGCACGAGCCGCTGCCGAGCTTGACCGTGTCGGTCGGGCTCTGCGTCCCTTCCTCGTCGCGGCCCACATAGCGGAAGTTGTCGCGGATGTGCTGGTTCATCGCGACCAGCAGGTCGCGCGTGCCGGTCGCGCCGTCGGTGCGGATGAACTGGCGTGCCCACGCCGTGAGCTCGCCTTCCTCGTCGTCGTGATAGGGACGCAGGTAGTGCTCGAGGTCGTAGCGCTCCTCGAGCGAGTACGAGAAGGGATAGAACTCGGCATGTGGCGACAGCGGCAGCTCGAGGTTGTTGCTGTGCGCGTGCTCGATCCGGAAGCTGCACACGATCTCGAGCGTGTCGGCGGCCGTCTTCGGCTGAACCAGCGCGATCGAGTTCGAGAGCGGATCCTGAATCAAACGCACCGACGCGTCGGGACTCACGTCGAGATCGGTCGCGAGCACGCGCAGGTCGTGGCTGTCGCGCGGCCGGAACATCACCCGGTGCTCGCCGAAGCGCACCGGCTGGCGATAGCGGTAGACCGTCGTGTGGGTGATGTCGTAGCGAACGGGCATGGCAGGCGCTTCGGCGTGGAAGCGCTCCGACGCTAGATCAGGCGCGCAGCAGCTCGACTTCGAACATCAGCGTCGCGTTCGGCGGGATCGCGCCGCCGGCACCGCGCGCGCCGTAGCCGAGCGCGGGCGGGATGACGAGGATGCGCGTGCCGCCTTCCTGCATGCCCTGGACGCCTTCGTCCCAGCCGCGGATGACCATGCCGCCGTCGAGTTCGAACTCGAACGGGTCGTTGCGGTCCTTGCTCGAATCGAATTTCTTGCCCTTGACACCGTCGTCATAGAGCCAGCCGGTGTAGTGGACGGAGACGGTGCGGCCCGCTTCGGCGCGCTTGCCCGTGCCGGGCACGGTGTCGTCGTACTGGAGACCTGAGGGAGTGGTCTGCATGAGGATCCTTCTGTGTGGTGTTGCGGAGGTGAAACCGCAGGAAGACCGGCATTGCGCCGGCCCATTCGCGATCATGCCCGATGGGCGGTGACGCCGTTGCGCGGCGTGCTGCGTCGATCGCGCGGGAAGCGTGCTGCCCAGGCGGCGGTCGCCGCCGCGAGCCACTCGGCAACCGATGTGCCGCCGACCTCGAGGCCGAGCACGGCACCGGCCCGGCGCAGCACGTCGAGCGGCGAGGCGAGATCGAGAGCCGTCGCGCCGGTCTGCTTCGAGAGCTTGCTGCCGTCGGCGGCGCGCACCAGTGGCGTGTGCAGGTAGCGCGGCGTCGGCAGTCCGAGCAGGCGCTGCAGGAGGATCTGGCGCGGCGTGCTGTCGACCAGATCCTCGCCGCGCACGACATCGGTGACGCCTTGCGCCGCGTCGTCGACGACGACCGCGAGCTGGTAGGCCCAGATGCCGTCGGCGCGCTTGAGGACGAAGTCGCCGACGTCGCTGGCGAGGTCCTGCGTGCGCAGGCCGAGCCTGCGGTCGATGAACGACACGGTCGCCGGTTCGGTGTCGACGGACGTCGCGGGCTGCACCCTCAGGCGCATCGATCGGGCCGACTTTCCGCCGAGCCCGTCGCGACAGGTGCCGGGGTAGACGCGATCGAATCGATCCTCGCCGTCGCCCTCACCGCCATCGATCGGCGCTGTCGCCAGGCGCTGCAGGTCGCGCCTGCTGCAGCCGCACGGATAGGCACGACCGATGGCGAGCAGTCGCTGCAGCGCGTTCTCGTAGAGTGCGGTGCGCTCCGACTGGCGCACGACCGGCCGGTCGGGCACGAGCCCGCATCGCTCGAGCTGAGCGACGATCGCCTCGGCCGCGCCGGCGACGTTGCGCGGCGTGTCGAGGTCTTCGATGCGCACCAGCCAGCGTCCGCCGCACGCGCGCGTGTCGAGCCACGAGGCGAGGGCGGCGACGAGCGAGCCGGCGTGGAGCGGACCGGTCGGCGAGGGCGCGAACCGGCCGACGGACGTGTCAGGCGCCGACGCCGCCACGGCTGCCGTAACGATCGAGGAGTGCCCGCTTCGTCTCGTCGTGGGCGAGCCGGTCGAGCCACCAGCGCAGCGCCAGGCCGGGCTGCGGCTCGCCGCTGCCGCGTCCGGTGGGCGAGCGCCATGCGTAGCCAAGCCGACCCGACTGGCGCTCCCGCGCGACCGGACGCACGACCAGCTGGCCCGCGGCGATGAACTCGCGCGCCATCGGTTCCGGCACGAAGCCGCAGCCCACGCCAAGCAGTTGCGCCGCGAGCTTGGCGCGCATGTCGCTCACCGTGAGCACCGCCTGGCCGGGCAGGAGGTTGACCGTGATCGGCGTCAGGCGGCTGGCCGAGTCGGCGACCGCGACGGCGCGATGGCGAATCAGCTCGGCATCGTCGATCGGCGTCGTGCACCTGGCGAGCGGATGGTGTGGTGCGACCGCGAACACGAACTCGATCGCGCCGAGATTCTTCATCGTCACGCCGCTCGGTAGCTCGCGCGATGCGCCGACGCCGATGGCGAGGTCGGCCTGGCCGGTCACCAGCGCCTCCCACGTGCCGGCCAGCACCTCGTTGCGGATGCGCAGCCGGGTCGGCGGCGACGACGTGGCCTCGGTGTCGACTGCGCGCGGGATCGGCGCTTCCTCGGCGTAGAACGCGGCGCACAGGTCGAGGATCGTCGAGCGCGAGCAGATGTCGTCGACCGCCACCGTGAGCTGCGTCTCCCAGCCGGTCGCGACGCGCTTGACGCGGCTGGTGACTGCCTCCATCTCGTCGAGCAGGCGCCGGCCTTCGTCGAGCAGCTCCTGTCCCGCGGCGGTGAGCGTCGCCTGGCGCGAGCGGCGGTCGAAGAGGAGGACGTCGAGCGCGTCCTCGAGCTGGCGGACGTTGTAGGTCAGCGCCGAAGGCACCTTGCCGAGGTGGCGCGCAGCCGCCGCGAAGCTGCCCGTGCGCGCGATCGCGTCCATCATGGTCAGCGCCTCGGGGGTCAGCGCGTTGCGCGAGTCGGGCATGGAGTAGCGGCTGCTGGAGTCCCTTCATCTTATTTGAACGGAGGCGACAGCACACCACCCCTTCGCACCCCGTGCAACGCCCCTACATTCCCTGCTCTTCAGGAGTCACTTCGATGATCGCTCTTCGCAAATCCTCCGAGCGCGGACAGGCCGACCACGGCTGGCTGCAAAGCCGCCACAGCTTCTCGTTCGCCGACTACCACGACCCGCGCCACATGGGCTTCGGCAACCTGCGCGTCATCAACGAGGACCGGATCGCCCCGGGCACCGGCTTCGGCACGCACGGCCACCGCGACATGGAGATCGTGAGCTACGTGCTCTCGGGCGAGCTCGCGCACAAGGACAGCATGGGCACCGGCGAGGCCGGCGCGGCGAGCGGCATCATCAAGCCGGGCGACGTGCAGCGCATGAGCGCGGGCACGGGCGTGCGCCACAGCGAGTTCAACCACGCCCAGGGGCAGACGCACTTCCTGCAGATCTGGATCGAGCCGAGCGAGCGCGGCATCGCGCCCGGCTACGAGCAGAAGCACTTCGACGCCGCATCCAAGCGCGGCCAGCTCCGGCTGATCGCGTCGCCCGACGGCCGCGACGGCTCGGTGACGATCCATGCCGACGCCTCGATCTCCGGCGCGCTCGTCGACGGCGACGAGGCGATCGAGCGCAGGGTCGCGCCCGGCCGCAAGGTCTACGTGCACGTCGTGCGCGGTGCCGTCGACGTCAACGGCCAGCGGCTCGAAGGCGGCGATGCGCTGTCGATGAGCGGCGAGTCGACCCTCAGCCTGGCCCGCGGCGCCGACGCGGAAGTGCTCGTCTTCGACCTCGCCTGACCTCTTTCTTCTTCACTTCAAAGAATCGACACCATGAACGCGCAACTCCAGAACACCACCGTCCTCGTCGGTCGCATCCTCCTCGGCCTGCTCTTCGTCCTCTCGGGCTTCTCGAAGATCGCCGGCTTCGACGGCACGGTCAGCTACATCGCCTCGAAGGGACTGCCGATGCCGACCATCGTCGCGGCACTGACCGTCCTGATCGAACTCGGCGGCGGGCTCGCGCTCGTTGTCGGCTTCTATACCCGTCAGGCGGCGCTGACCCTGGCCGTCTTCACGCTGCTGGCCGGCGTCATCTTCCACAACTTCTGGGCGGCCGACGCGGCCTCGAACATGATGCAGCAGATCAACTTCATGAAGAACCTGTCGATTGCCGGCGGCATGCTGATCCTGGCCGCCTTCGGCCCCGGCTCGCTCGGTCTCGACGCACGCCGCCGTCAATCGGCCTGAGCGACCGGCGCGTGATGCTCAGGCGTCGCGCGCCAGGCGCACGCCGCTGAACTGCCACTGGGCCTCGGGCGGGAAGAAGTTGCGGTAGCTCGCGCGCACGTGCCCTTCGGGCGTGGCGCACGAGCCGCCGCGCAACACGAACTGGTTGCACATGAACTTGCCGTTGTATTCGCCGACGGCTCCGGGCAAGGTCCGGTAGCCCGGATAGGGCAGGTATGCGGACTGCGTCCACTCCCAGACGTCACCGAACATCTGCATCGGCTCGTCGCCGACTGGCGACTTCGGCAGCGGATGGAACGCGCCGCGGTTGGCGAAGTTGCCGGCCAGCGGAGCGCGCAGCGCGCGAGCGCCGAGCTCCCACTCGAGCTCGGTCGGCAGGCGCGCTCCCGACCACCGTGCGAAGGCTTCGGCCTCGAAGAAGCTCAGGTGGCAGACGGGAGTGTGCGGATCGATCTCGACCAGGCCCTGCAGCGTGTGGCTGAACCAGCGATCGCCGTGCTTGCGCCAGTAGAGCGGCGCGACGCGCTGGCCGCCCCTCACCCAGTCCCATCCCATCGAGAGCCAGAGCTCCGGCCGCGCGTAGCCGTCGTCGTCGATGAAGGCGAGGAAATCGCCATATGTCGCGGGGCGCGAGGCGAGCTCGAACGGCGCGGTGAACGCGCGGTGCCGCGGCGTCTCGTTGTCGAAGCAGAATGCGCCGTCGTCGGCGGCCGAATGGCCGAGCTCGACGAGGCCGCCCTCGTGGCCGAACCAGCGCAGCGGTTGCGGGCCGACGCGGATGATCGGCCAGCGCTTCGCGTACGCGCCGGCGACCGGGTTGAACGACAGCGCATGCTTGATGTCGGTGAGCAGGAGCTCCTGATGCTGCTGCTCGTGCTGCAGGCCGAGGACGACGAGCGACTCGATCTCGGCGTCGCCGACGCGCGCCGCGAGCAGCGCCTGCATGCGCTCGTCGACGTTGGCGCGGTAGCGCTTCACGTCGTCGAGCGACGGCCGCGTGACGAGGCCGCGCCGCGCGCGCGGATGCTGATCGCCGACGCCCTGGTAGTAGCTGTTGAAGAGGACGCGGAACGCTGGATCGAAGGGCACGAAGCCCGCTTCGAAGCGCTCGAGCAGGAAGGTCTCGCAGAACCACGTGATGTGGGCGAGGTGCCACTTGGTCGGGCTCGCGTCGGGCATCGACTGCACCTGGCAGTCCTCCGCGGAGAGCGGTGCGGCGAGCGCGAGGCTGGCCTGGCGCACGGCCGCGTAACGTGCCGCGAGCGGCTCGAGCGAGGCGGGCCGGAAGCCGAATTCGGGTGAGGTGTTCATCGCTGGATCCCCTTCGCGCGGACGCTGTGCAGGAGGCGGTCCGGCAGGGTAGCGGAACTCGCCGACCGGCGCATGACAGGCCCTCGGGCAAGCGCCGTGCCTCGGGATCGGCGCAACAGGGGCAAATGCTCCGAGGCCGCCGATGGCGCTCTCTAGAATAACGCGGATGGCCTTCGTTCACCTGCGCGCGCACACCGAATTCTCGGTCGTCGACGGCACCTTGCGCATCGACGACGCCGTCGCCGCGGCCGCTGCCGACGGGCAGGGCGCTCTCGCCATCACCGACGTCAGCAACCTCTTCGGCGCCGTCAAGTTCTACACAGCGGCGCGCCAGGCCGGCGTCAAGCCGATCCTCGGCGCCGAGGTGCTGATGGCGGCCGAGACGAGCGAGAAGGCGCCGAGCCGGCTCGTCGTGCTGGTGCAGAACCGCGTCGGCTACCTGAACCTCTGCGAGCTGCTCTCGCGCGGCTGGCTGCAGAACGCCGGCAGCGGCCACGCGACGATCGAATGGGCGTGGCTGCGCGAGTGCGGCGAGGGCCTGATCGTGCTCTCGGGCGCCGACGCCGGCGCGATCGGCCGCGCGCTTCTCGCCGGTGACTCTGCGCGCGCGCGCGCGCTCGCTGACAGGCTCGGCGAGTGGTTCCCGCGCCGCTTCTATCTCGAGCTGCAGAGGAGCGGCCTCCCGGGCAACGAAGCGCACGTGCGTGCCGCCGTCGAGCTCGCGGCCGCCGCGAAGCTGCCGGTCGTCGCGACGCACACCGTGCAGTTCCTCGATGCCGACGACTACGAAGCGCACGAGGCCCGCGTCTGCATCGCCGACGGCGAGATGCTCTCGAACCCGCGCCGCGTCAAGCGCTTTAGCCGCGAGCAGTACTTCAAGACCCAGGCGCAGATGGAAGCGCTCTTCGCCGACCTGCCGAGCGCGCTCGCCAACACGGTCGAGATCGCGCGTCGCTGCAGCTTGAGCCTCGTGCTCGGCAAGCCGCAGCTGCCCGACTTCGAGACGCCGCTCGTCGACGGCGCGCGCGTGCCGATCGCCGAGTACTTCCGCATCGCCTCGCACCAGGGCCTCGAGGTCCGACTCGCGCAGCTCTATCCCGATGCGGCGGCGCGCGAGCGCGAACGGCCGCGCTACGTCGAGCGGCTCGAGTTCGAGATCGAGACGATCCTGAAAATGGGTTTCTCGGGCTACTTCCTGATCGTCGCCGACTTCATCAACTGGGCGCAGAAGAACGGCTGTCCGGTCGGCCCCGGGCGCGGCTCGGGCGCGGGCTCGCTGGTCGCCTACTCGCTCAACATCACCGGCCTCGATCCGCTGCGCTACAAGCTGCTGTTCGAGCGCTTCCTCAACCCCGAGCGGGTGTCGATGCCCGACTTCGACATCGACTTCTGCCAAGCCAACCGCGACCGCGTCATCGACTACGTCAAGGCCAAGTACGGGCGCGACGCGGTGAGCCAGATCGCCACCTTCGGCACGCTCGCGGCGAAGGCGGCGCTGCGCGACATCGGCCGCGTGCTCGGCATGAGCTACGGCCACGTTGACTCGATCGCCAAGCTCGTGCCCGCGCCGCCAGGCAAGACCGTGACGCTCAGGCGTCCGCCCGAGCGACCCGACAGCAGCGTCATCTACGCGCGTCGCGAAGCGCCCGAGATCGAGCAGCGCGAGAGAAACGAGGTCGAGGTCGCCGAGCTGCTCGCGCTTGCCGAGCGCGCCGAAGGCCTCGTGCGCAACGTCGGCATGCACGCCGGCGGCGTGCTCATCGCGCCCGGCAAGATCACCGACTTCTGCCCGCTCTACATGCAGCCGGGCAGCACCAGCGCGGTGAGCCAGTTCGACAAGGACGATGTCGAGGCGATCGGCCTGGTCAAGTTCGACTTCCTCGGCCTGGCGACGCTCACCATCCTCGAGCTGGCGAAGGACTTCATCGTCGCGCGCCATCCCGATCGCCGCGACTTCAACTACGACGCGCTGCCCCTCGACGACAAGGCGGTCTACGCGCTGTTCACTGATGGCCGCACCGAGTCGGTATTCCAGTTCGAGAGCGGCGGCATGCGGCGCATGCTGAAGGACGCCAAGCCGAACCGCTTCGAGGACCTGATCGCGCTCAACGCGATGTTCCGGCCCGGGCCGATGGAGAACATCCCGAGCTTCTGCAACCGCAAGCACGGCCGCGAGGAGGTGAGCTATCCGCACCCGCTGCTCGAGACCGTGCTCGGCGAGACCTACGGGATCATGGTCTACCAGGAGCAGGTGATGCAGGCCGGGCAGCTCATGGGCGGCTACTCGCTCGGCGGCGCCGACCTGCTGAGGAAGGCAATGGGCAAGAAGAAGGCCGAGGAGATGGCGACCCACCGTGCCATCTTCCGCGACGGCGCGGCGAGGAAGGACATCTCCGCCGAGGTCGCCGACGAGGTCTTCGACCTGATGGAGAAGTTCGCCGGCTACGGCTTCAACAAGGCGCACGCGACGGCGTATTCGCTGCTCGCGTATCACACGGCGTGGATCAAGGTCCACTTCGGCGCCGAGTTCTTCGCCGCCAACATGTCGGTCGAGATCGACAACAGCGACAAGCTGAAGGCGCTCATCGTCGACGCCAGGACCTTCGGCATCACGGTCGAAACGCCCGACGTCAACGTCGGCACGTACCGCTTCGAGCCGGTCGAGGACAAGACGGTGCGTTACGGCCTCGGCGCGATCAAGGGCACGGGGCACGGCGCGATCGAGGCGATCGTCGCGGCGCGCGACTCCGACGGGCCGTTCTCGAGCCTCTTCGACTTCTGCGCCCGCGTCGACCGCGGCCGCATCAACCGCCGTGTCGTCGAGGCGCTGGTCAAGGCCGGCGCCTTCGACCGCCTGCACGCCGGCCGCTCGTCGCTGCTCGCGAGCGTCGGCCTGGCACTCGACTGGGCCGAGACCCAGGCCGCGCACGCCGACCAGGGCGGGCTCTTCGACGCCTTCGCCGCCGGCGACGATGCGCATGGCGCGAGCACGCAGGAGCCGCCGCTGGTCGCCGCGCGCGAGTGGAGCATCAAGGAGCGGCTGACGCTCGAGAAGTCGGCACTCGGCTTCTATCTTTCCGGCCATCTCTTCGACCAGAGCGCGGCCGAGGTGCGTCGCTTCGCCAAGCTGAAGATCGCCGACCTCATCGACAGCCGCGAGACGCTGCTCGTCGCCGGCATCGTCGGCGACCTGCGCGTCGTCAATGGCCAGCGCGGCCGCGTCGCGATCTTCAAGCTCGACGACATGAGCGAGCAGGTCGAGGCCGTCGCCAACGAGGACCTGCTCAACGCCAACCGCGACCTGCTGAAGGACGACGAGCTCGTCATCGCGCAGGGCAAGGTCCAGCCCGACCGCTTCAGCGGTGGCGTGCGCTTCAACGTGACGGCCGTGTGGGACCTCGCCGGTGCGCGCTGCCGCTTCGGCAAGTACCTGCGCGTCGAGGTCAACGGCAGCGTGCCGCCGGTGGCCGAGGTGCTGCGCGACTTTCCGTCGCGCCGCTCGCAGACCGAGCACGGCGAGATCCAGGAAGGCCTGCGCGTTCGCCTGCAGCTGCACCGCCGCGACGCGACCGGCGAGCTCGACCTCGGCGACGAGGTCCGCTTCTATCCGAGCGACGGCGCCCTCGAGCGCTGGCAGACCGGCGCGGCGCACGGCCGGATCGCGATCGTCTACGAGTAGACGCGCGTCGCGGCGCTGCGTGCGATCCGTCACGGGTCGCGCAGTAGCTGCCGACGAGCGGTCGGCGCAGAACGTGGCGGATTCCGCTCGTCAGGCCTTCGCGACCGTCCGTCGGCACCCCCTCAGTTGCGGGGGAACGACGCCGATGACGATGTCGTGCGACACCCCGACTTCCTGCCCCGCGTCAGCGCTCTCCGTTGTCGGCCGTCGGCCGCCCGACTGAAACGGGCGGCAGGCTTCAGCCTCGTCGAGATGCTCACGACGATGAGCATCCTGGCGATCCTGCTAGTGATCGCGTCTCCCGGTCTCGCGTCGCTGACCTCGGCGAACGCGCTGAGCGCGGCCCAGAGCGAGCTGGCGGCCGCGATGATGATGGCGCGCGGCGAGGCGATGAAGCGCGGCCTGCAGGTCGGCCTGACGGCCACGGCGCCGGTCGCCGGCACCGAGTTCACCGGCGGCTGGACGATCTTCGTCGACAGCAACGCCAACGGCATCTTCGATGCCGGCGAGCAGGTCGTGCGGCAGCAGGCGGCGTACCGCACGAACGTGCGCATCTCCACTTCGGGCGGCACGACGACCGTCGCCTTCAACGCGCGCGGCTTCCTCGTGCCGTCGAGCCTGGTCACGTTCACGCTCTGCTCGGCGGCAGCGAGCCGGGGCTACCAGCTGCGCGTCGAACCGGTCGGCTTGTCCGACCTCGCCGACACAATGGGTTGCCCGTGAGGCGCGCCGCGATGTCCCGACGCCGTTCCCAGGCCGGCTACGTGCTGCTCGAGGCGCTCGTCGCCGTCGTCATCGCCGCCGTCGGCTTCATCGGCGCGGCGCGCCTGCAGACCTTCGGCCTGGCGATGAACAACAGCGCCCAGGCGCGCCAGAAGGCGATCCTGCTCGGCTACCAGATGGCGGACCGCATCCGCGCCAACCAGGCCGGTGTCACGGTGCACGCCTACGACAGTCCGGTGGCCGGCGCCACGGCCTGCCTCGCCGACGCGGCGGGCTGCACGCCGGTGCAGCTCGCCGGCGCCGACATGGCCGAGTGGCAGACCGAGATCGCGGCCCAGCTGCCGGCCGGCGTCGGCGTCGTCTGCATCGACAGCACGCCCGACGACGGCACCAGCGGCGCGCCGCAGTGCGACGGCGTCGGCACCGTGATCGCCGTCAAGCTGTGGTGGGTCGACAAGGTCGGCGCGCCGCGCTTCGTGGTGAGCGTGCGGCCATGAACCGGCCGGGCGCGATGCGCGGCATGACGCTGGTCGAGCTGATGGTCGGCATGGCCGTTGGACTGTTCGTCGTCCTGGTCGCGGTCTCGATCTTCGTCAGCACGCGCATGCTCCACGGCGTCGGCTCGGCGTCGACACGGATGAGCGAGAACGGACGGCTGGCGATGGACACGCTCCAGACCGACCTGCGCAACGCCTCCTTCGTCGGCTGCCGTCCGCTCCTCAACGAGCCACTGGTAAGCGTGCTCAATGCCGGCACCGGCGCCTTCCTCACCACCGCCGCCGGCATGCAGGGCTACCGCGGCACGGGCGGCGGCTTCTCGCCGGCTCTCGCCGGTCCGCTGGCGGCGATGCCGGCGGCGTCGGGCCCGCTGCTCAACAGCGACGTCGTGTCGGTGCGCGTTCCCTTCGATCCCGACGGGCTCGGCATCGTCGTGCCGATGGCCAGCACGCTCGCCGCGCCGCAGGTGGCCGCGAGCTCGCCGACCAGCACTCTCGCGTCGGGCGACATCGTCCTCGTCGCCAGCTGCAAGGCGTCGGCGATGTTCCAGGTCACCGAGCCGAATCCGTCCGCGACCGGCGTCCTCACGCACGGGATCGGCGGACCCTTCGTGCCTGGCAACGCCACCAACGACCTGCAGCAGCGCTTCCGCACCGACGCGACCGTCTACAAGATGCAGACGCGCCACTACTACGTCGCCGCGAGCGCGCTGCATCCTGGCACCAACTCGCTCTGGCGCCTGTCGGTGCCCGGCCCGGCCGATCCCGAGGAATTGGCCTCGGGCATCGACCGCCTGTCGCTCACCTACGGCATCGACGGCGGGGCCGCCGCCGGCCAGCAGAACGTCGACCGCTACGCCGGCGCCGACGGCGTGACCGCCTGGGACAAGGTCGTCGCGGTGCGCCTGCAGATGCTGATCGCGACCGCGAAGGACAACGTCTCGCGCAGCCACCAGAACGTCGATTTCGCCGGCGGCACGATCGTCGCCGACGACCGGCGGCTGCGCAGCGTCCTGTCGGAAGTCGTCACGGTGAGGAACGGCGCGCCATGAGGACGAACACCCTCCGCCCGTTGCGCAGCGCGCGCCACCAGCGCGGCCTCTCGCTCGTCACGACCGTCGTGCTGATGCTCGCCACGCTCGGCCTCGGCGTCGCTGTGATGAGCGTCAACGCGATGGAAGAGCGGATGATCAGCAACACCAAGGACCGCGACCTTGCATTGCAGGCGGCCGAGGCGGCGCTGCGCGACGGCGAGCAGGACGTCGCCAGCAACGTCAGCCCGTCGACCGCGTTCACCGACGCCTGTGCCAGCGGCCTCTGCACGCCGCCGGCGCAGCGCGACGCGCTCGGCGCGCTCGCCTCGCTGCCGGTCGACGACGCGCGCCTCGGCTTCGACTGGACGGTCGACGGCATGGTGCGCCGCTACGGCCAGTACACCGGCGCGCCCGCGTTCCCGAGCGTGGCAGACCAGCCGCGCTACGTGATCGAGAAGTTCAGCTACCTCGGCACGCCTGCGGGCGAGAGCGTCGTCCTCGGCTCCGAGCCGGTGGCGCCGGGAGTCGGCTACCGGATCACCGCGCGCGGCGTCGGCGCCCGGCCGGAGACCGTCGTCGTCCTCCAGTCAATCTATGCGACGCGCTAACGGAGCCCCCATGAAATCCGCCCCTCGAGTTGTCAGCCGCGCCGTCGCGATCCTGCTCGCGATGCCGCTCGGTGCCGCCGCGGCGCCGGCGTTCACCTTCGCCAGCTACCCGCTGTTCCTCGCGCCGGCGATCAAGCCCAACGTGATGGTCATCTTCGACAACTCGGAGTCGATGGACGCGACGATGGCCGGCAAGGTGATCAGCGGCGACGATCCGACCACGCGCGGCAACATCGCCCGCGGCGTCGTCCGCACTCTGCTGCAGACCTACCGCGACTCGTTCAACTGGGGCCTCACGACCTTCGAGACCACCGGCAACACGCTCTACAACACGCACGCGTACTACGTCGGCAACGCGACGACGATGGTCTACACCAACGACTGCGTCGGCGGCATCTCGGCGACCAACGCCGGCCGCCGCTGCATCGCCAATCCGGACTCGGCCGTCAACGGCTTTTCCCACATCACCTACAACCAGTCCGGCGACGACGCCGACATCAACGACGTGCTGTATTCGGGCAGCACCGCGCCGGTGATGTACGGCGTGGGCGACTCGGGCGTGTCGTACTTCGTCCGCGGCGCGCCGCGCACGGCCGGCACGGCCTGGGCACTCGCGAACTTTCCCGTCGCAGGGCCGTTCGGCGGCGGCTCGATCCCGTTCTTCCCGACCGATGCCGGCTGGCTGCCGCAGGCCGCGACCATGCCGCGCCAGATCTGGATCCGGCGCGGCTGGGGCTACGGCAACGACATCACCGGCAGCGGCAGGATCGTGGAGAAGGTGCTGGTCGACAGCACGACGCACTTCAACAACCTGCTGGCCCTGCTCGGCAACGAGACCAACGCCGGCTCCGGCGAGATCAAGAACTCGGCCTTCTACACGCCGCTCGCCGGGACGCTCAACACCGTCAAGCAGTACTTCAACAACGGCACCGGCCAGACACCCATCACCCAGACCTGCCAGCGCAACTTCGTCGTGATGGCCACCGACGGCAACCCCACCGGCAAGACCAACGGGCAGCAGTACGACCCGAGCCAGTGGGTCAACACCTACAACGCCGCGACCAACACCTGGACCTGGGGCCAGGCCCAGCAGGACGTCTTCGCCCAGCTGACCGCGCTGCGCACGACGACGGTGGCCGCGAAGACCTACGACATCCAGACCTACATCGTCGGCATGGGCGACACGGTGGCCAACCCGAGCTCGATCGCGGCGCTCAACAGGATGGCCGTGCTCGGCGGCGGCTACGACACCGCCTTCGTCGGCAGCGACTCGACGGTGCTGGCCAACGCCTTCCAGACCATCGTCGGCGACATCCAGTCGAAGACGAGCGCGGCGTCGTCGGTGGCGCTCAACACCGGCTCGTGGACGACCGGGTCGGCGCTCTACCAGGCCAAGTTCAGCAGCGCCGACTGGTCGGGAACGCTGCTCAACTATGCCGTCGCCGGCAGCGGCGCGATCAGCGCCGTCGCGACCTGGGACGCGGGCGCACGCGTCAAGGCGCAGAGCTGGGACGCGGGCCGCGCCATCCTCACCTACAAGCCCTCGGCCGCGGCCGGTCAGCACGGCATTCCGTTTCGCTGGCCCGCAATTCCCGCGACTCCCGGCGCGACCGAGCTCGACAGCTCCCAGAGCACGGCGCTCAACCTCTCGCCGAGCGGCAGCAACGACGGCTTCGGTGCGCAGCGCCTGCGCTTCCTGCGCGGCGACCCGGCGCAGGAAGCGCGCAGCTGCGCGATTCCCCCGTGCGCCGCGCCGCAGTTCAGGAACCGCAACGTCTCGCCGCTCGGCGACATCATCAACTCGTCGCCGTACTACGTCGGCGCGCCCAACTTCGGCTACTACGACGACTTCGAGGCCGCCCGCTACAGCGCCTTCGTCGCCGCCAACCGCGCACGCACGCCCGTCATCTACATGGGCGCCAACGACGGCATGCTGCACGGCATCAACGCCGTGAACGGCAGCGAGGTCCTCGCGTACGTGCCGTCGGCGGTGATCGCCGACCTTCCCAAGCTCACCGACCTCAACTACGTGCACCGCTACCTCGTCGACGGCTCGCCGACCGTTGGCGACGTGTTCTACGCCGGCGCCTGGCACACGATTTTGGTCGCCGGGATGCGCGCCGGCGCCAAGGGCATCTACGCGCTCGACGTCACCGATCCGACCCGCTTTTCGGAAGCGAACGCGGCGCAGATCGTGCGCTGGGAGTTCCAGGACTCGGACCTGGGCTACGTCTTCGGCCAGCCGCTGCTGGTCAAGACCAACAACGGCCGCTGGTCGGTGGTGGTGAGCGGCGGCTACAACGTCGGCAACGCCAACGGGCACGCCGTCCTCTTCGTCATCGATGCCGAAACCGGCGTGCTGGTGAAGAAGATCGACACCGGTGCCGGCACGGCCGCGAGCCCGGACGGCTTGTCGTCGCCCGCCGCGATCGATGTCAACGGCGATGCCATCGCCGACGTGGTCTATGCCGGCGACCTGGACGGCAAGCTCTGGAAGTTCGACATCTCCGCCGCGGCGCCCGCGAGCTGGGCGCTGGGCAACGGCGGCGTGCCCCTGTTCGCGGCCGGCGCCGGCCACGCGATCACCGGCCGGCCCGACATCACCAAGTTCACCGCGGGCGGCTACCTCGTCGCCTTCGGCACGGGCCGCTACATCGCGACGGCCGACAGCACCGACGTCACGACGCAGCGCGTCTACGCGGTGCGCGACACCGGCACGGCAGGCACGGTGGCGCTCGCATCGCTGCTGCCGCAGACCATCCTCGGCGTCGCCAACGGGTCCGACGGCAACCAGTACCGCCTCAGCACGCATGCGGTCGGGCCGGCGAAGGACTACGCGGCCGTCGGCGACAACACGATCACCAAGGCCAGCTACATCAGCGACAAGCTCGGCTGGTACGTCGACCTGACGGACGGCGGCGAGCGGGTGGTCGCCGACGCGCGCTTTCGCGGCGGGCGCGCGATCTTCACGTCGATCTTTCCCGACGTCAGCTCGCCCTGCGCCTATGGCGGCTCGGGCTGGGTCGTCGAGTTCGACGCGATGACCGGCAACCGCTTCGACAGCGCGACCTTCGACACCAACGGCGACAACATCCTGACGACGAGCGACTACATCAGCCGCACCGGCATCCCCGCGCAGGCGATGAACACCAGCGGGCGGCGCATCGGCGCGATCCCGGCGGCGCCGGGCTTCATGAGCAACCGCTCGGGCGGCGTCAGCGGCCTCGAGGACAAGTTCATCAACACCTCGGACGGCTCCGTCGTCCGGGTCCGCGAGACCTCCGGCGCCGGCCGGGAAGGCCGCGTCATGTGGCACGAGGTGCGTTGACATGCAGACGTCGTTTCGATGGCAGCCGCGCCGCAGCGCACTCTTGATCGCCGCCTTGGCCGCTCTCGCGGGCCCGAGCCTCGCGGTGGGGATCGTTGGCGCGACCGCGCCCCCGGCCGCGGTCGTCCAGGCCCAGCCGGTGCAGCCCGCACATGTGCAGAACGACGAGAGCGCGAGCCTGCGCCAGGGCACGATCACGGCGCTCGACGCCAAGGGTGCTCGCCTGCAGGTGCAGGGCATCTGGCTTGAGCTCGTCGACGGCAAGACACTCGCGATTCGCAACGGCAGGGCGGTCGGCGTCGACACGCTCAAGGTCGGCGAGACGATCCGCTTCACGGTCGCTCCCGGCGCCGGAGAGGCCGCGTCGCTGCGGTTGATCTATGCGCCCTGAGCCCTTGATGCGTGCGATCGCCAAGCGCACGCGCGGCCGAGGCTTCACGCTGGTCGAGCTGATGATCGTCGTCGCTGTCGTGGCGCTGCTGTCCGCCGTCGCGGTGCCGACGTACCAGACCTCGGTCAGGAAGGCGCGCCGCGCCGACGCCCGAGCCGCGCTCGCCGTGACCGCGCAGATGATGGAGCGCTTCGCGACCGAGCAGGGCGCGAACGGATACCGCACGGCGATGCTCAGCGACGTCGGCGGCCCGACGGTCATCGCCAAGGCGTCGAGCGACAACGGCTACTACCAGCTCTCGTTCACCAACCTCACGGCAACGGCGTACACGATGCGCGCCGTGCCGCAAGGCGGCCAGGTGGCCGACGATTGCGCCACCTTCACGCTCGACGAGCGCGGCGTGCGCGGCCTCGTCGGCTCGGCCAAGCCCGTGTCCGAATGCTGGTAGGTCACGTCGACGACGGCGCGCGCACGCCGCTCCGCCAGGTCGCTGACCTATCATCGCCGCGACCGGCTCTTGGCCGACCTCGCGCTGGGATGACGGAGACGACAGCGACAACCGGCCTCGTTCTGACCGGCGGCGGCGCGCGAGCGGCCTACCAGGTCGGCGTGCTCAAGGCCGTCGCGCAGATCCGTCGCCAGAGCCAGGCGCCTGCGGGCAATCCATTCCCCGTCATCGCCGGCACATCTGCAGGCGCGATCAACGCCGCCGCGCTCGCCTGCCGCGCCGACACCTTCGATGCTGCGGTCGACGGCCTGGTCGAGGTCTGGGAGAACTTTCACGCCGAGCAGGTCTATCGCACCGATTCGTTCGGCGTGATCCGCACCGGCGCACGGTGGCTGACGATGATGTCGATCGGCTGGATGATCGCGCGTTGGCGCCGCGCCCGGCCCCGCTCGCTTCTCGACAACACGCCGCTCGACCACCTGCTGCACACGCTCGTCGACACGACGCGGCTGCATCGGGTAATGGCCGAGGGCCACTTGAAGGCGCTCGCCGTGACCGCGTCGAGCTACGGCTCCGGTCTGCACGTGACCTTCTACGACGCCGTCGCCGACATCGTGCCCTGGACGCGCTCGCAGCGCATCGCCGTGCGCACCTCGATCGGCGTGCCGCACCTGCTCGCGTCGTCGGCGATCCCGTTCGTCTTCCCGGCGGTGGCGCTCGACATTGCCGGCCACACCGAGTATTGCGGCGACGGCTCGATGCGCCAGGCGGCGCCGATCTCGCCGGCCGTGCATCTCGGCGCCGAACGCATCCTCATCGTCGGCGCCGGCCGCATGCACGAGCCGCCGGGCGAGCGCGTGGGCAGCAGCGAGTATCCGAACATCGCACAGATCGCCGGCCATGCGCTGTCGAACATCTTCCTCGACGCGCTCGCCGTTGACGTCGAGCGGCTGGAGCGTATCAACGCGACGCTCGCGCTCCTGCCGCCGAGCGCACGCGCCGCGACCTCGCTCAAGCCGCTGCAGGTGCTCGTGATCGCGCCGAGCGAGCGTCTCGACGACATCGCCTCGCGCCATCTCGGCGACCTGCCGCTGCCGATTCGCGCCATGCTGCGCGGCGTCGGCGTCTCGGGCGAGGGCGACAGCGCTCGCGGTGCGGCGCTCGCCAGCTACCTGCTCTTCGAAGCGAAGTACACGCGCGAGCTGATCGCGCTCGGCGTGCGTGACACGATGGCGCGCTTGGCCGAGGTCCAGTCCTTCTTCGGCTGGAACGAGCCGGCGATGCAACTCGCCGGCTGAAAGCGACGCGGGCTTCGCGACCGCGCGATGCGCGGCGGCGAAGCCCGGCGAGAAAGCGAAGAGGTCTTACTTCTTCGGCGCGCTCGCGGCCTTCTCGGCCTTCATCTCGGCCTTTTCAGCCTTCTTCTCGGCGCGCTTGGCCTTGGCGTCGGCGACGTTCTCCTTGACCGCGTCCTTCTGTTCCTTTGCGTCTTCCTTGACGACCTTGGCGGCGCCCTTGACGCCCGAAGCGGCCTTCTCGACACCGGACTTGACGGCCTCGCCGGTCTTGGTCGCGACTTCCTTGGTCTTCTCGACGACCTTCGTGCCCGTCGACTTGGCCGGTGCGGCCATGGCGGGCGCGCCGGCGTAGGCCTTGCCGTTGACGGTCAGGCCGCCTTCGGAGAACTTGGCGGCGCTCTTGTCGCCCACGCCCTTGATGCGGGTGACGAGGTCGGCCCAGTCCTTGTAGTCGCCCTTCTTGCGCTCGCTCACGATCTCCGACGAGATCACCGGGCCGATGCCCTTGATCGCCTCGAGCTCGGCCTGGCTGGCCTTGTTGGCGTCGACCGCCGCGAACGCCATCGTGCTGGCGAACAGCATCGCCAGGATGGCGATGAACTTCTTGAACATGTGAATCCTCCTCAGGTGAAATGAACAGCGTGCGTCTGGGCGCGCTCATGAGCGCGCCCAGGTCGGGCGCGACACCTGAACGTAACGGTCGCGGCTGCCCGCGGGTTGACCCCCGGCGATCAGGCGCCGGCAGCAGCCGCCAGCGCCGCCGCGTAGCGGCCGACGCCGGTCGCGACGTCGGCGAAGGCGTGGTCGCAGCCGGTGGCGCGCAGGCGCGCCAGATCGGCCTGGGTGAAGCACTGGTACTTGCCGACCAGGGCCTCGGGAAAGTCGACGTACCCGACGCTGCCGGCCGCGACCATCTCCGCGAGCGACAGCGTCGGCTCGCCCCGGGCGGCGCGGTCGGCGTTGACGACCGCGCGGGCGACGTCGTTGAACGGCTGTGCCCGGCCGGTGCCGAGGTTGAAGATGCCGCCCGCCTCGGGATGGGCGAGGAACCAGAGCTTCACCGCAACGACGTCGCCGACGTAGACGAAGTCGCGTGCCTGCTCGCCGGCGCCGTAGCCGGCGTACGGGCCGAACAGGCGCACCCGGCCGGTGTCGCGCAGCTGGTTGAAGTGGTGGAACGCGACCGACGCCATCCGGCCCTTGTGCTGCTCGTGCGGGCCGTAGACGTTGAAGTAGCGAAAGCCCGCGACCTGCGACGTCGCGCTCGGCAGTCGGCGCCGCACGACCTGGTCGAAGAGCAGCTTGGAGTAGCCGTAGACGTTGAGCGGCCGCTCGAACTCGGGCTCTTCGCGGAACGAGGCCGAGCCGCCGTAGACCGCCGCCGACGACGCGTACAGCAGCCGCGTGCCCTGCTCCTGGCAAGCGTCGAGCAGGGTCTTCGAGTCGCGGTAGTTAAGGTCGAGCATCAGCCGGCCGTCGTGCTCCATCGTGTCGGAGCACGCGCCTTCGTGCAGGACGGCATCGATCCGGCCGAGCTCGCGGCGCTGGAAGCGGGCGTAGAAGTCGCGCCGGTCGAAGTAGTCGCTGATCGAGGTGCCAGAGAGGTTGGCGTACTTGGCGCCGGTCGTGAGATCGTCGACTGCGATGACGTCGTCGATGCCGATCGCGTTCAGTCCGCGCACGACGTTCGCGCCGATCATTCCCGCGGCGCCGGTGACGACGACCCTCATGCGGCCTCCGGGGCGAAGAGCTCGTCGTACGTGACGCTGGCCGTGCCGAACTTGCCGACGACGATGCCGCCGGCACGGTTGGCGATCGGCACCGCGTCGCGCAGGCCGACGCCGCAGGCGAGCATGGCCGCGAGCGTCGCGATGACGGTGTCGCCGGCGCCGGTGACGTCGAAGACCTCGCGCGCCGTCGCCGGCACGTTCAGGTGGCCCGCGTCGTCGAAGAGCGACATGCCTTCCTCGGAGCGCGTCAGCAGCAGCGCGTCGACGGCGAGCGATCGGCGCAGCGCCTGCGCGCGCTCGTGCAGCTGCGCTTCGCTCGACCACGCGCCGATCACCTGCATGAGCTCGCTGCGGTTCGGCGTGATGACCGTGGCGCCGGCGTAGCGCGAGTAGTCGACGCCCTTCGGATCCACGAGCACGGGCAGGCCGGCGCCGCGGGCGGCCTCGATCATCGTCGGGATGTGGGTCAGGCCGCCCTTGCCGTAGTCGGAAAACAGGACCGCCTGGCAAGTCTCCAGGGCATTCGCGTACAGGGGGCGCATCTCGTCGAGCACTTCGTAGTCGGGCTCCTCCTCGAAGTCGATGCGCAGCAATTGCTGCGAGCGGCCGATCACGCGCAGCTTGACGATCGTGGTCAGCCGCGGGTCGCGCTTGAAGAGCGTCTCGATGCCGCTCTCGTGCAACAGCGCCTCGAGGCGGTGGCCGTGCTCGTCGTCGCCGATCGCCGTCAGGAGCCTGGCGCGGGCGCCGAGGGCCTTCGCGTTCCAGGCGACGTTGGCCGCGCCGCCGAGCCGCTCCTGGTGCCTGTTCGGGTTGACTCGCACGATCGGGACGGGCGCTTCCGGCGAGATGCGATCCACCGCGCCGAACCAGTAGCGGTCGAGCATCGCGTCGCCGACGACGAGCACGCGGGCGGAGTCGAGCTGGGCGCGGGTGGGCGGAACAGTCACAGGTCTTCCAGGCGTTGCGGCGGGTAAGTATCCCAGCCGAGGCAGCCGGGGCATTGCCAGAAGTAATGCTCGGCCTCGAAGCCGCAGGCCGCGCAACGGTAGCGATGCAGCGGCCGGGCCGCGCGCCGCACGGCGTCACGCACTCCGCCGGCCTCGGCCGCGCCGAGCGGCGCCGCCGGGTCGCGTTGCGCCAGGACCGATTGCGCCGCGGCCAGCGTCGGATGCTCGCGCAGATGGGCCAGCAGCCGGCTGTTCCGCGCGCCGTCGTCGGGCTGCAGCGATGCGACGGTCTCGAGCAGGTCGAGCGTCGGTGCCTTCTCGTAGAGCGCCTGCAGCCGCGCCAGCGCGCCGGCATCGTCGCCCGTGGCGCGTGCGCTCGCGGCGTAGCGCCGGGCAACGAGGTTGAAGGCAGCAGGTCGCACCGTCATCAAGGTGTTCCAGAAGCGCAGCGCCCCGGCGTGATCGCCACGCGCTGCGGCCTGCTCGCCCGACAGCACCAGCGGCCGGGCATCGCCCGGCGCGACGTGGCGGGCGCGGGAGAGCGCGTCGGCCGCAGCCTCGGGCTGGCGCGCCGCATCGGCCTCGAGCGCGAGCTCGCACCAGTAGTGCGCGATGCGCGAGGCGAACGAGCCCGCGCCGCTCTTCTCGAGCTGCTCGGCGACGCCGGCAGCGGCCTTCCAGTCGCGCGACCGCTCGTGCAGGTCGAGCAGCGCGAGGCGCGACTCGGTGTCGAACGAGGTGCCTGCGAGCGCCTCGAACGCTGCTTCGGCGCGATCGAAGAGACCGGCCTTCAGGTAGTCCTGGGCGAGGCCGTGCTGGGCCCGGTCGCGATCGCTCCTGGGGAGGTCGGCGCGGCCGAGGACGTGTTGATGCACACGCACCGCGCGCTCGTACTCGCCGCGGCGGCGGAATAGGTTGCCGAGCGCGAGGTGCAGCTCGGAGGTGTCGGGATCCTGCTGCACGGCGGCGATGAACGAGTCGATCGCCTTGTCATGCTGCTCGTTGAGGAGGAAGTTGAGGCCCTGGTAATAGACCTTCTGCGAGCCTTCGAGGTCGCGCCGACGCTGGCGCTGGTCCCAGACCCTGGCCAGCCAGCCGAGCGCGAAGGCGATCGGCAGGGCCCAGAGCAGCCACTGCTGGTCAAAGTCCATCGCGCGGTGGATGCACGAACGCCGGCTCCGATCCGGCGACCTGGCTCGCCGGCACCGGCACTGTCGCGACCGGAGCACGCGTCGCCTCGCGCCGCGCGCTGCGGCGATGGCGCCACCAGCTCGGCACCATCGCGACGATGCCGAAGGCGACGCCGATGGCGAAGACGGCGAGCACGATGAAGACCATCGGCGCCTGCCATTCGTAGCCGAAGAACAGGCTGATCTTCGACATCTCCCGGTTGTTCAGTGCGAATACGAACAGGGTGAAGAAGACCGCCGCCCGGATGAGCCAGACGAGGATCCGCATGGGCGCAGCGTCAGTCCTTGGCCGCGGCGTCGGCGTCGTCGGCAGTCGCAGACACCTGGCCGGCCCGCCCGTCGACCGCCTCGCGCAAGGCCTTGCCCGGCTTGAAATGCGGCACGAGCTTTTCCGAGATCACGACCTGCTCGCCGGACCGCGGATTGCGGCCCACGCGGGGCGGCCTGCGGTTGATCGAGAAGCTGCCGAAGCCGCGGATCTCGATGCGATGGCCGCGCGCGAGCGCGGACGCCATCGCATCGAGGATCGTCTTCACCGCGAGCTCGGTGTCGCGATGGGTCAGCTGGCCGAAGCGCTCGGCCAGCTGGATCACGAGGTCCGATCGCGTCACGGGAAGAGCCGCCGCGGCGAGCCGGAACCGGTCAGGCGTCCTTGTCCTGGTTGTCGAGCTTGGCGCGCAGCAGAGCGCCCAGGCTCGTCGTGCCGGCGTTCTCGCGCTCGCTGTCCTTGGCAAGGCGCTGCATGCCTTCCTGGGCGTCGGCGTTGTCCTTGGCCTTGATCGACAGCTGGATCGAGCGCGCCTTGCGATCGACGTTGATGATGATCGCCGAGACTTCGTCGCCTTCCTTCAGCACGTTGCGCGCGTCCTCGACACGGTCGCGGCTGATCTCGGAAGCACGCAGGTAGCCGGTGATGTCCGGGTTGAGCTGGATCTCGGCGCCACGCGCGTCGACCGTGATGACCTTGCCGGTCACCGCCGCACCCCGGTCGTTGACCGAGGAGTAGCTCGTGAACGGATCGCTGTCGAGCTGCTTGATGCCGAGCGAGATGCGCTCGCGGTCGACGTCGACGGCGAGGACGATGGCCTCGACCTCCTGGCCCTTCTTGTAGTTGCGCACGGCAGTCTCGCCGGGCTCGTTCCACGAGAGGTCCGAGAGGTGGACGAGGCCGTCGATGCCGGCCGCGAGCCCGACGAAGACGCCGAAGTCGGTGATCGACTTGACCGGACCCTTGACGCGGTCGCCGCGCTGCACCGTGGCGGAGAACTCCTCCCACGGATTGGCCTTGCACTGCTTCATGCCGAGCGAGATGCGGCGCTTGTCCTCGTCGATCTCGAGGACCATCACTTCGACTTCCTCGCCGAGCGAGACCATCTTCGACGGGGCGACGTTCTTGTTGGTCCAGTCCATCTCCGAGACGTGGACCAGGCCTTCGATGCCCGGCTCGATCTCGACGAAGGCGCCGTAGTCGGCGATGTTCGTGACCTTGCCGAACAGGCGCGTGCCCTGCGGGTAGCGGCGCGAGACGCCGTGCCACGGGTCGTCGCCGAGCTGCTTGATGCCGAGCGAGACGCGGTTCTTCTCGGCGTCGAACTTCAGCACCTTGGCGTCGAGCTCCTGGCCGACCTGGACGACTTCGCTCGGGTGGCGGACACGGCGCCAGGCCATGTCGGTGATGTGCAGGAGGCCGTCGATGCCGCCGAGGTCGACGAACGCGCCGTACTCGGTGATGTTCTTGACCACACCGTGGACGATCGCGCCTTCGCGCAGCGTCTCCATCAACTTGGCGCGCTCTTCGCCCATCGAAGCCTCGACGACTGCGCGGCGCGACAACACGACGTTGTTGCGCTTGCGGTCCAGCTTGATGACCTTGAACTCCATGGTCTTGCCTTCGTACGGCGTCATGTCCTTGACGGGACGC
>JBBRZP010000018.1:0-32914 GCA_038236565.1 Burkholderiales bacterium
CGATGGCGGCGAAGAGCAACGCCGTCTACACCGCCTACAACGCGGCGCGCGCCTACATCAAGGCCGATCGCACGCGGCCGGTGCCCTTGCGCCTGCGCAACGCGCCGACCTCGCTCATGAAGGGCCTCGACTACGGCAAGGGCTACCGCTACGCCCACGACGAAACCGGTGCGTTCGCGGCCGGCGAGCGCTACTGGCCCGACGACATGGAGGCGCAGACCTTCTATCGCCCGGTCGAGCGCGGCCTCGAGATCTCGATCGGCGAGCGCCTCGCCGAGCTGCGTCGGCTGAACGACGAAGCTGCCGGCCGCAAGCCTCAGTAGGCTCGGTTGATCTTGGTCGGCGAGCGGTCGAAGACCGCGTCCGGCACGAAGAAGTCGCCTTGCAGCGGCGCGCCGCGGCCGTGCGGCGCGTAGCGCGAGAAGTCGTCGACGCCTTCCTCGCGCAGCACTTCCTCGTCGATGAAGAAGTGGCCGCTGCACTCGCGCGACGGCCGCGACAGGACGGCGCAGGCGGCGTCGGCCATGATCTCCGGCGTGCGGCAAGCCGCGGCCATCGCGTCGCCGCCGAGTGCGAAGCGCACCGCGGCGGTGTCGATCGCCGTCAGCGGCCAGAGCGAATTGACGGCGACGCCGCGCGACTTGAACTCGGCCGCCATGCCGAGCGTGCACAGGCTCATGCCGTACTTGGCCATCGTGTAGGCGACGTGCGGTCCGAACCACTTCGGGTCGAGGTCGAGCGGCGGCGCGAGATTGAGGATGTGCGGGTTGGCCGACTTCAACAGGTGCGGCAGCGTCGCCTTCGAGCACAGGAACGTGCCGCGTGCATTCACCTGGCTCATCAGGTCGTAGCGCTTCATGTCGGTGTCGAGCGTCGACGTGAGCGAGATCGCGCTCGCGTTGTTGACGCAGACGTCGATGCCGCCGAACGCGGCCACGCCTTGCTCGACGGCGGCGCGCACCTGCTGCTCGTCGCGGATGTCGCAGACCACCGGCAGCGCCTTGCCGCCGGCCGCCTCGACCTCGGCCGCGGCGGTGTAGATGGTGCCCGGCAGCTTCGGATGCGCCTCGGCCGTCTTCGCCGCGAGCACGATGTTCGCGCCCTCCCGCGCCAGGCGGCAGGCGATCGCCAGGCCGATGCCTCGGCTCGCGCCGGAGATGAACACGGTCTTCCCTCTGAACGTCATGGCGTTCTCCCTGTGGTGATCGCCGAAGCCTTGTCCACAACGACCCGGAAGTCAACGGGGAGCGGTTCCGCTCGTCCATGGGGCCACTCCCTAGCCGGTGGCAGGGGAATTGCTAATAGAGTCTCCTCGCGATGGATATCTTCATCCAGCAGATCATCAACGGGCTCGTGCTCGGCAGCGTCTATGCGCTCGTCGCGCTCGGCTACACGATGGTCTACGGCATCATCAATCTCATCAACTTCGCCCACGGCGAAGTGCTGATGGTGGGCGCGCTCACAAGCTGGACCGTGGTCACCGTGCTCGCCGGCCTCGGCCTGCCAGGCTGGGTGCTGCTCCTGATCGGCCTCGTCGCCGCGGTCGTCGTCTGCTCGGCGCTCAATTTCACGATCGAGAAGATCGCCTACCGGCCGCTGCGCAACGCGCCTCGGCTCGCCCCGCTGATCACCGCGATGGGCATGAGCCTCCTGCTGCAGACGCTGGCGATGATCATCTGGAAGCCGAACTACAAGTCGTTCCCGATCCTCTTGCCCGGCGATCCGCACGTCGTCTTCGGTGCGGTGATCAACAACGTGCAGATCCTGATCCTGGTGATGACGGTGATCACGCTCTCGGGTCTGATGTACCTCGTCAACAAGACCAAGCTCGGCCGCGCGATGCGCGCCACGGCCGAGAACCCGCGCGTCGCAGCGCTCATGGGCGTGCGCCCCGACACGGTGATCTCGGCCACGTTCGTCATCGGCGCCGCGCTCGCCGCGCTGGCCGGCGTCATGTACGCGGCCAACTACGGCTCAGTGCAGCACACGATGGGTTTCCTGCCCGGCCTGAAGGCGTTCACGGCGGCGGTCTTCGGCGGCATCGGCAACCTCGCCGGCGCGATGGTCGGCGGCGTCCTGCTCGGGCTGATCGAATCGCTCGGCGCCGGCTACATCGGCGCGCTCACCGGCGGCGTCCTCGGCAGCAACTACCAGGACATCTTCGCCTTCGTCGTCCTCATCCTGGTGCTCACGCTCAGGCCGCAGGGCCTGCTCGGCGAGCGTGTCGCCGACCGGGCGTGACGCAGGCGTTGTCCGCATGAAGAAGTTCCGCGATGCCACCAGGCAGGAGAAGTGGGTCGTCCTGATCGGCGCCGCGGTGCTGCTATGCATCCTCCCCAGCGTCGTCCAGACGGAACGCAACGCCTGGGTCCGGATCATCGTCAACGCGCTGCTTGTAGTGCTGCTCGCGCTCGGCCTGAACATCGTCGTCGGCTACGCCGGCCTGCTCGACCTCGGCTACGTCGCGTTCTACGCCGTCGGCGCGTACATGCTGGGCCTGCTCGCCTCGCCGCAGCTCACCGACACGTTCGCGTCGATCGCCGCCGCGGTGCCGGGTGGCATGCACACGCCGTGGTGGATCGTGATCCCGCTCGGGGCGCTCGTCGCCGGCGGCGCCGGCGTGCTCCTCGGCGCGCCGACGCTGAAGCTGCGCGGCGACTATCTCGCGATCGTCACGCTCGGCTTCGGCGAGATCGTTCGCGTGTTCATGAACAACCTCGACGCGCCGGTCAACATCACCAACGGCCCGAAGGGCATCACCGGCATCGACGAGATCTCGATCCTGGGGTATTCGCTCGGCAAGACGCACAGCTTTTTCGGCCTCGATTGGCCCAAGGTCACCAACTACTACTTCCTGTTCCTGATCCTCGTGATCTTCGCCGTGCTGATCTGCTACCGGCTCGAGCGCAGCCGCATCGGCCGCGCCTGGATGGCGATCCGCGAGGACGAGATCGCCGCCAAGGCGATGGGCATCAACACCCGCAACCTGAAGCTGCTCGCCTTCGGCATGGGCGCGACCTTCGGGGGCGTCTCAGGCGCGATGTTCGCGAGCTTCCAGGGCTTCATCTCGCCCGAGTCGTTCAGCCTGCAGGAGTCGGTGATGATCGTGGCGATGGTGGTGCTCGGCGGCATCGGCCACCTGCCCGGCGTGATCGTCGGCGCGCTGCTTCTCTCGGCCCTGCCCGAAGTGCTGCGCTACGTCGCCGGCCCGCTGCAGTCGATGACCGATGGCCGCCTCGACGCCTCGATCCTGCGCCAGCTGCTGATCGCGCTCGCCATGATCGGCATCATGCTGTCCCGGCCGCGCGGCCTCTGGCCGTCGCCCGAGCACGGCAAGCTCGCCACGACGCCGCAGTTCCAGCCCGGCCGCGACGACCCGAGCGTGCCGCAGCCGAACAATCCCGACGCGAGCGAAGCGACCAACCGCGACATGACGAGCGGAACGCGACATGCCTGAGGGCGCGATGGACAAGAAGACCGTCCTCCACGTCACCGGCGTGTCGAAGCGCTTCGGCGGCCTGCAGGCGCTCTCCGACGTCGGGATCACGATCCAGGAAGGCCAGGTCTACGGCCTCATCGGCCCGAACGGCGCCGGCAAGACGACCTTCTTCAACGTCCTCACCGGCCTCTACACGCCGGACACCGGCACCTTCGAGCTCGGCGGCCAGGCCTACAAGCCGAGCGCGGTGCACGAGGTCGCCAAGGCGGGCATCGCACGCACCTTCCAGAACATCCGCCTGTTCTCCGACATGACGGCGCTCGAGAACGTGATGGTCGGGCGCCACGTGCGCACGCACTCGGGCCTGGTCGGCGCCGTCTTTCGCACGGCCAGCTTCAAGGCCGAGGAAGCGGCGATCGCCCAGCGCGCCCAGGAGCTGCTCGACTACGTCGGCATCGGCGGCTTCGCCGAGTACAAGGCCCGGACGCTCAGCTACGGCGACCAGCGCCGGCTCGAGGTCGCACGGGCGCTCGCCACCGATCCGAAGCTGATCGCCCTCGACGAGCCCGCTGCCGGCATGAACGCGACGGAGAAGGTGACGCTGCGCGAGCTGATCGACCGCATCAGGAACGACGGCCGCACCATCCTGCTCATCGAGCACGACGTCAAGCTCGTCATGGGCCTGTGCGATCGGGTCACCGTGCTCGACTACGGCAAGCAGATCGCCGAAGGCACCCCTGCCGACGTGCAGCGCAACGAGAAGGTGATCGAGGCCTATCTCGGCGCCGGTCACGCGGCGCATTGACGTGGCTGCCGTGTCCGCGTCCATGAGCGCTGCGCCGTCGTCGTCCGGTGCCGGTCACGCCCTGCTGAGCGTGCGCGGACTGAAGGTCGCCTACGGCGGCATCCAGGCCGTCAAGGGCGTGTCGTTCGAGGTCCTCGAAGGCGAGCTCGTCAGCCTGATCGGCGCCAACGGCGCTGGCAAGACGACGACGCTGAAGGCGATCACCGGCACGCAGCCGTCGGCCGGCGGCGAGATCGAGTACCTGGGACGCAGCATCCGCGGCCAGGGTCCGTGGGACCTCGTCAAGCAGGGCCTGGTGATGGTGCCCGAGGGGCGCGGCACCTTCACGCGCATGACGATCACCGAGAACCTGCAGATGGGCGCGTTCGTGCGCAACGACGTCAAGGACATCGCGCTCGACATGGACCGCGTCTTCACGATCTTCCCGCGCCTGAAGGAGCGCCGCAACCAGCTCGCCGGCACGATGAGCGGCGGCGAGCAGCAGATGCTGGCGATGGGCCGGGCGCTGATGGCGCGGCCGAAGGTGCTGCTGATGGACGAGCCGTCGATGGGCCTGTCGCCGATCATGGTCGACAAGATCTTCGAGGTCGTCAACGACATCCACCGCCAGGGGACGACGATTCTCCTGGTCGAACAGAACGCGAGCCGCGCCCTGCAGCTGGCCTCGCGCGGCTACGTGATGGACAGCGGCGAGGTGACGATGAGCGGCGATGCCAAGGCCTTGCTCGCCGATCCGAAGGTCCGCGCCGCCTATCTCGGCGAATGAGGCCGGCGCGGGGAGGCGCCTTCGCATGAAACAGCAAGTCGTCCGCTTTTCACCGCATCAGAACGGCAAGGTCATGGCCGTGATGATGGCGGTCACGTCGCTCATCTTCGTGATCCCGTTCGCGCTCATCGGCTCGATGTTCGGCATGGGAGCAGGCAGATCGTCGATCTGGATGATCATCGCCGCGCCGGTCTTCTACCTCGTCTTCACCTATGTCTCGATCGCGATCGCCTGCGCGCTCTACAACGTCCTGGTCCCCTTCATCGGCGGTCTCGAATACGAGCCGACGACGCCTGCAGACTGACGCTCGCGCCGCTGGCGCGCACAGGGCTTCGCCGCACCCCGGCCTTTAGAATCCCGGCCCGTGCAACCCTCTCCTTCTTCTTCGTCTTCCGCCGAGCCGGCCGACGCCGGCGCGATCCACGACTGCGATGTCCTCGTCGTCGGCGGCGGCCCGGCCGGCTCGACGATCGCCGCGCTGCTGGCCGAGCAGGGACGCGATGTCATCGTCGTCGAGAAGTCCGTCCATCCGCGTTTCCACATCGGCGAGTCGCTGCTGCCGGCCAACGCCGCGCTGTTCGACCGCCTGGGCGTGCGCGATCGCGTCGAGACGATCGGCATGGCCAAGTACGGCGTCGAGTTCGTCTCGCCCGACCACGAGGAGCCCCAGTTCATCGAGTTCGGCCAGGCCTGGGACAAGTCGATGCCGTACGCGTGGCAGGTTCGACGATCGGAGCTCGACGAGATGCTCTTTCGCAATGCCGCAGCCAGGGGCGCGCGCACGTTCGAGGGCCAGCGCGTCCGCACCGTCGCGTTCGACGACGACGGCGCGATCGCCGAGGTCGAGCTCGACGACGGCGCGCGCCGCCGCTGGCGTGCGAAGTTCGTGGTCGACGCTTCGGGTCGCGACACGCTCCTCGCCAACCAGCTGCGTTGCAAGGAGAAGAACGCACGCCACAACAGCTCTGCGCTCTACGGCCACTACACCGGCGCGGAGCGCCTGCCCGGCAAGCTCGAAGGCAACATCACGATCTTCTGGTTCGAGCACGGCTGGTTCTGGTTCATCCCGCTCGCCGATGGCACGACGAGCGTCGGCGCCGTGTGCTGGCCGTACTACCTGAAGTCGCGGGCCAAGCCCTTGCCCGAGTTCTTCCGCGACACGGTGGCGCTCTGTCCTGCGCTCGAGCGGCGACTCGCCGGCGCGCAGCTCGTCGACGACCGGGTCTACGCGACCGGCAACTACTCGTACTCGAGCGCGAAGAGCAGCGGCGATCGCTACCTCATGATCGGCGACGCTTTCGCGTTCGTCGACCCGGTGTTCTCGTCGGGCGTGTACCTGGCGATGCAGAGCGCATTCGACGGCGCCGCCGTCGTCGGCGCGGTGCTCGACGGCAGCCGAGAGGAGAAGGCGCTGCGCCGCACCTTCGATCGCAACGTGCAGCGCGGGCCGCGCGAGTTCTCGTGGTTCATCTTCCGCGTGACGAACCCGACGATGCGCGGGTTCTTCATGTCGCCGCAGAACCCGTTGCGCGTCAAGGAAGCGATGATCTCGCTCCTGGCCGGCGACATCTACGGCAGGACCCCGATCTGGGGCTCGATCCGCGTGCTGAAGGCTCTCTACTACCTGGTCTCGATCGGCAACCTGCGCCGCACCGTGCGGGCCTGGCAGCGCCGGCGCGTCAACATCCGCGACGTCGGGGCCGCGGCATCGTGACGCTGCCCGTCTCGATGCGGACGCGGCTCGCCGCAGCGTTCGTGGCGGCTCTCGCGCTCGCGCCCGTTGCCCGCGCCGACGACGTGCCGCTTCCCGGTCCCGTGATCGACGGACCTGTGACCAAGCTCGGTCGGGCCGGCGACGGCGTCGGCGAGCCGCTCTGGGAGCTCGGCCTCGGCGCGGCAGCGGTCCGCTTCCCCGACTATCGCGGCTCCGACCAGTACAGCACGCATGTGCTGCCGCTGCCCTTCCTCGCCTACCGCGGCCAGTTCCTGCGCGCCGACCGCGATGGCGCGCGCGCGATCCTGTTCGCGGGCCAACGCGTGGTCGTCGACCTGAGCCTGTCGGCCTCGGTGCCGAGCAAGAGCAAGGACAACGCCGCGCGCCGCGGCATGCCCGACCTCAAGGGAACGTTCGAGATTGGCCCGAACCTGAACGTCGAGCTGTGGGAGTCGGGCGACAAGCAGTTCAAGGTCGACCTGCGGCTGCCCGTGCGCGAGGCGATCACGCTCGAGCGCTCGCCGAAGACGATCGGCATGACCTTCTCGCCGAACCTGAATCTCGATGTGCGCCGTCTCGCCGGCGCCTGGAATCTCGGCATGCTCGCCGGCCCGCTCTTCGCCGACCGGCGCTACCACGAGCACTTCTACGGCGTCGCGCCCGAGTTTGCGACCGCGACGCGGGCGGCGTACGACGCGCCCGGCGGCTACGCCGGCTGGCGCGCGACCGTCGCCTTCTCGCGCCGCCTGGGCAATGCCTGGCTCGGCGGCTTCCTTCGCTACGACGACCTCCACGGAGCCCGATTCGCGCCCAGCCCGCTGGTGCGGCGCGACACCGGCGTGACGGCGGGCTTCGGCATCTCATGGATCTTCGCGACTTCGAGCCAGCGCGTGCAGACCGGCGACTGAGCGACGATGCCGGCCGGCCTCCGGGCCTGCGCCATCGCCTCCTCTTCGCCGGCGTGTTCGCGCAGCTCGGTCTCATGTCGCTCGCCTGGGCCCTGGTCGCTCCGGTGCTGGCGCTCGTCCTGCCGAAGGCCGCGGCGGGCCGGCTCGGCCGCGCCGCGGTGTCGTTCATCTATCGCTGCTGCTGGGCGACTGCGCAAGCCTTCGGCCTGATGCGCATCGATGCCGGCGAGCTCGACGCGCTGCGCGACGAGCCCTGCGGCCTGATCGTCGCCGCCAACCATCCGACGATGCTCGACGCGCTCGTCGTCGTCGCCCGGCTGCCGCGCGGCGTCTGCGTCATGAAGGCCATGCTGCTGCGCAACGTCTTCCTCGGCGGCGGCGCGCGCCTGGCGCAGTACATCCGCAATGACGTCGGCCGCGGCATGGTGCGCGACGCCGTCGCGACCCTTCGCGAAGGCAACCAGCTCGTGCTCTTCCCGGAGGGCACGCGCACGGTCGGCGCGTCGGTCAACGCGTTCAAGCCAGGCATCTCGCTCATCTCGCACCTGGCGCAGGCACCGATCCAGACCGTCGTGATCGACAGCGAGTCGCCGTATCTGACCAAGGGGTGGCCGCTGCTGCGGGCGCCGCCGGTTCCGGTGCGGATCCGGTTGCGGCTCGGCCGCCGCTTCGCGCCTGATGCCGACCACCGCGCCCAGCTGCGCCGCCTCGAGATCTACTTCTCCGAGGAGCTGCGACGGTGAGTGGCCCTGGCGAGGCGCCAGCGGCCGCGACGCATCTCGTCATCATCCCGAGCTACGACACCGGCCCGCTCGTGTTGACGACGGTGCGAGACGCACGCCGCGCGTGGACGCCGGTGTGGGTGGTCGTCGACGGCAGCACCGACGGCAGCGACGAGCTGCTTCGCGACCTCGCCGTGTCCGATCCGGGCCTGCGCGTCGACGTCCGGCCGCGCAATTCCGGCAAGGGTGCTGCCGTGCTGCACGCGCTGGAGGCGGCCCATGCGGCGGGCTTCACCCACGCGCTGACGATGGACGCCGACGGCCAGCATCCGGCCAGCCTGATCGACACCTTCATGCGCGCCTCGCTCGCCCGGCCCGACGCGATGATCCTCGGCAAACCGATCTTCGGGGCCGAGGCACCGCTCCTGCGCGTGCGCGGCCGGCGCCTCTCGAACGGCTGGACCGACATCGAGACGCTCGGTGCCGGCATCGGCGACTCGCTGTTCGGCTTTCGCGTCTACCCGATCGCGCCGCTGCTCGAGGTGATGCGCGCCCACCGCTGGATGCGCCGCTTCGACTTCGACACGGAGGCCGTCGTGCGCCTGGCGTGGCGTGGTGTCACGCCGATTAACATCGACGCGCCGGTGAAGTACCTGCGCGCCGACGAGGGCGGCGTCTCGCACTTCCGCTACGGTCGCGACAACGTCCTGCTCACGTGGATGCACTTTCGCCTGCTGTGCGGCTTCGTGCTGCGCCTGCCGCTGCTGCTCGCGGCCCGGCTGCGCGGCCGCGCTCCCTTCGGCCCGCGGTAGTTGCCGGCGGCCGCTGATCGGGCGAAGATGCGGGTGCGACAGGTGTCGCACAACATCAGGGAGAGTCATGAGCTCGAGATCCATCGTCTTCGTCGCCGCCGTCCTGGCGACATCCTTGTCGTCGCAGACGGCATTCGCCCAGGCCAGCTCGCCGAGTCGGGCTGCGGTCAAGGCCGAGACGCGCGCGGCCGAGAAGGCCGGCAAGCTCACCCCCGCCGGCGAAGCCGCGAACCCGACGATCGCGCCGGCGTCCGGTCCGACCACCACGCGCGCCGAGCGCAAGTCGGCGACGCTGGCCGCGCGCAAGGCCGGAGCGCTGACGCCGGCGGGTCCGAACCAGAAGGCCGACGTCGCCGACCAGAAGCGGCCGACGACCAAGACAAGAGCCGAGCGCAAGACCGAGACGTTGGACGCGCGCAAGAAGGGCGAGCTCGCGCCGGCGGGCGAAGGCCCGGGCAGTCCGAAGAAGTAGGGATCGCCGATGGAGGCGCCCGCTGTCACGAGAGATCGGACAGCGGCGCAGACCTCAGATCATCGCGCCGTTGATCGACACGATCTGGCCGCTGATGTAGGCGGCCTCGTCCGAGGCGAGGAACGCTACGAGCGACGCGACCTCGACGGCTGTGCCGGCGCGTTTCATCGGCACCAGCTTGTCGATGGTCGCCCGGTCGAACAGCGCTTCGGCCATGCCCGAATCGATGATGCCCGGCGCGACCGCGTTGACCGTGATGCCGCGGCTCGCCAGCTCAAGCGCCAGCGCCTTGGTGGCGCTGTTGAGCGCGCCCTTCGCCGCCGCGTAGTTCACCTGGCCGCGGTTGCCGGTCAGCGCGGCGACCGACGAGACGTTGACGATCCGGCCCCAGCGGGTGCGGATCATCGCCATCACCAGCGGCTGTGTGACGTTGAAGAAGCCGTCGACCGAGACGTCGATGACGCGGCGCCACTGCTCGACGCGCATCGCCGGGAACACGGCATCGTCGTGGACGCCGGCGTTGTTGACGATCACCTGGATCGGCCCGCCTGCAAGCAGGCGGTCGCACGCCGCGCGCGATGCGTCGTGGTCGGTGACGTCGAAGGCGATCGCCTCGGCGCTGCCGCCGGCGGCGACGATGCGTGCGACGACGGCTTGCGCGGCATCGAGACGGCCGTTCGCGTGCGCGATCACGTGCAGGCCGTCGCGGCCGAGCCGTTTGGCGACCGCGCTGCCGATGCCGCCGCTCGCGCCGGTGACGAGCGCGCGCCGCCTGGACGTCGTGCCGGTCGCGTTCATGTCGGGAGCGCGAGGGAGGTGTCGAGGACGACGGCGACGCGGCCGGTCGCGATCTCGCGGCCGCCGTGGCTGACGCGAAACGCGTAGAGGATGCGCGACGCGTCGGCTGCCTGGCGCTCGGCGCTGACGACGAGCTCGTCGGGCGAGGCGGGCGGCAGATCGTCGAGGCGCAGGCAGGCGAGGCGCACGTCGCGAGCGCTGGCGAGAAAGCCGGGCGACGTGCTTCGGCCCGCGGCCTTGGCACTGAGCGCACCGTGGACCGCGGTGGCCTGCGCGGCGTACTCGATCGTCGCGCTTGCGAGCAGGCCGCTGCGACTGCGCAGCGGATGCCGCGGGTCGCGATGGTTGGCGGCGACGCACTCGATGCGGGTCTCGCTCCACGACGTCATGCGATCGAGCAGGCACATGGAGCCGCGGTGCGGGATCAGCGCGGCGATGCCGGCGTGGTCGAGCGTCTCGGGTGTCATTCGGATCGGGTCTCGGCGTCGGAGAGGTCGCGCGCAATGACGGTGGCGACGATCAGGACGTTCGCGAACGGCGTGCCCTTGCGCATCGGCTCGCACGCCACCGTGAAGCCGAGCTCGCTCAGGCGTCGCTGCCATGCCGCCAGCGTGCGACCGGCCGGTCTCGCGAAGCCCTGGCCGCGCGCGAGCGTGACCACGCGGTCGACCCAGCGACTGGCCGCGAAGCGGCCGCGCGCCGACGCGTCACCGACGCGCAGCACGAGCCGTCCGCCGTCGGGCAGGGCCGCGCGCACGCGCGCGAGCACGGCGTCCTGGTCGGCGATGCCGAGGTAGTGCAGCACATCGAGAAGGACGACGATGTCGACTGCCGCGAAGGCGGCGGTGCGCATGTCGGCGCAGACGATCTCCGCGCCGTCGCCGAGCGCGGCGCGGGCGCGCGCGACGTCGCGCGCCAGCACCTCGATGCCGGCGACGCGCACGTCGATCGGTGCCGCGGCCCAGGCGCTCGGCCAGCGTCCCTGCGACGCGACGCCCGCGGCCGCGCGCACGACGCTGGCGAGCAGCCCCTGGCCGCAGCCGATGTCGAGGACGCGCGAGTGCGGTGCGATCAGGCCGCGCTCGATCAGGTGGCTGAAGACCGGATCGCGGCGCAGCTTGCCGCGCGCGAAGTGCCAGGCGAAGCGGCCGGCGCGCCGGTAGGGCGCGCTCGCAGTCTCGACCAGCGCGTGCCAGGTCGTGGGTGCGGTCGCGGCGGGCGAGGCGGCGTTCACGGCGACGTTGCCGGCGCGTGGCGATCGACGCGAAGCGCCGCGGGCAGGGTCACGGTCGCGAGCCTGGCGGCGGCGATGCGCTCGAGCAGTCGCGGCAGCACCGCAGCGACGACGGGCTCGCCGGTCGGCGTGCGCGCTGCGTGGCCGTCGTGCAGCAGCACGATGTCGCCGGCGGCCAGACCGCGCGCGAGCCGCACCAGCATCGCCACGGGATCGGAGCGCACGGTGTCGAAGCCGCGCCGCGTCCAGCTCACGAGCTGCAGATCGAGCCGTTGCAGCACAGGTTGCAGGAACGGATTGCGCAGGCCCGCGGGCGCACGGAAGAAGCGCGGCGCCTGCCCGGTGATGTCGGCAAGGCTCTTCTGCGCGGCGTCGATCTCGCGCGCCATGGCGCCCGGGCCGAGCAGCGAGAAGCCGTGCGAGTGCCGGTCGCTGTGGTTCTCGACGCTGTGGCCGCGCGCGACGATCTCGCGGCACAGTGCGACGTGGGCGCGGGCCTGGCGTGCGATGCAGAAGAAGCTCGCGCGCGCGCGGTGCGCATCGAGCAGGTCGAGGACGACGGGCGTGACCGCCGGATCCGGACCGTCGTCGATCGTGACGGCGACCTCGCGTCGCGCCGCCGCGGCGGCGGGCAGGTGCGTCCAGTTGCTGCCGAGCCAGCGCGAGCGCGGCCACAAGCCCCCGGCGGTCAACGCGACGTGGTTCGCCGCGACCGCGCCGAGCGCCCATGGCCACGCCGAGGGCATGGCCGCCGCGGCGATGCCGGCGCCGGCATGGCAGAGCAGGCTCGCCTTGGCGTAGAGCGGCCACGAGCCGTCGCGGGGTGTCGTCACGGTGCGATTTTCCCACGTGGCCCGGCGAGCGCCGGGTCGCGTCGACCGAGCATCGCGGCCGAGAAGACGAGGCAGAGCAACGCGCCGGGCGCGACGACGATGCCGACCGCCTGCAGCACCGGGATGGGCGAGCTCGCGAGCAGCCCGAACGAGGCGACCGTCGTGAGATTGGCGAGGAGGAGCGAGGCGAGCGTGTCGACGTCGACCTCCGCTCGATCGCGCAGGTGATCGAAGAACAGCGCGTAGTTGGAGCCGATCGCGACCGTGAGCAGCAGGCCGACGAGGTGCAGGATGCCGAGCGCGACGCCGGCGAGCGTGAGCGCCGCGAGTACGACGAGGCTTGCGGCGGCGACCGGCAGCGCCACGACCAGGAGGCGGCGCGCGCTGCGCAGATGGGCGCCGAGCAGCACGACGACCGCGCCCGCGCCGAGGGCCGCCTGCCACTCGGCGGCGCGCAGGAAGCGCGCGTAGATCGCGTCGAGCTCGTCGTGGACGGCGACGACGCGTGCCGCGCTCACGTCGGCGATGGCGGCGCGGATTTTCGCGATGTCGAACACGCCGTCGGCATTCGCCTGCAGGTTGACGAGCGCGCGCCAGGGCCGCGTGCCGTCGCCGCGGAGCAGCAGCGCATCGACGGCGGTGGCGAGCGATGTGCCGTCGAGGTCGGCGCGCCGGATCGGCGCGAGCGCGCGTGCGGCCTCGATGTCGGCGCTGAACGGCGCGAGCCGGTCGAGCGGCAGTGCGTCGCCGCTGGTCGCCTCCGACAGGCGCGCGGCCAGCGTCGTTGGGTCGGGCAACTGGGCGCGTCGTTGCGCCTGCGTCGTCAGGCTCGGCAACAGCCGCGCCGGCGAGTCGTAGCCCTGCAGCACGCCCGCGCGGACCAGCGCGTCGAGGCGCGCGCCGACGGCCTCGGCGCCTGCGAGCGCGGCCTCCTCGTCGGCGCCGGCGACCGCGACGAGCGTGCCGGCATCGGCCGCGCCGACATCGGCGCGCAGGCTCGCGTCGAGCGCGAGTGCGGCAGGGCTCACCGGACTGAGCGACGCGAGCTCGCCGCGCCACGGCGACGGCGAGAGGGCGAGCGCGACGACGGCCGCGAGCGCGAGCACCCCGACGCCGGCGCGCGTGCGCGGCAGCCCGCTCGCGGCCGCGCGCATGAAGCGCCCGAGCTGGCGGCGAAAGCCCGCGCCCGGCGCGCCGTCGGGCGCGAGCGTCGGGAACACGAAGCGTGTCGTCGCTGCGGCGGCGGCCAGGCCGGCGATCGAGAACACGCCGAGCTGGGCGAGGCCGGGAAAGCCGGTGAAGACCAGCGCCGCGAAGCCGATCAGCGAGGTGAAGAGGCCGAGCCGCACCGTCGGCCAGCTCTGGCGCCGCCAGCGCTCGGCCGAGCCCGCGCCGCCCTGCGCCTGCACGAGGTAGTAGATCGCGTAGTCGACGGCTTCGCCGATCAGCGTCGTGCCGAAGCCGAGCGTCATGCCGTGCACCTGGCCGAAGATCAGGCTCGTGGCGGCGATGCCGGCGAGCACGCCGGTCGCGACCGGCAGCAGCGCCACCGCGAGCGCGCGCAGCGACGCGAAGGCGACGAGCAGCAGGGCGACGACGATCACCGAGCCGAGGACGGCGAGGCGCTCGACCTCGGCCTTGATGCTCGCGCGCGACGCGACGGCGAAGCTGCCGGCACCCGACACGACGAGGCGCAGACCCGGCGCGGCGAGGCCGTCGAACGCCGCACGGATCGCGACCTGCGCCTCCTCCTGGCCGTCGAGATCGGCGCCGTCGGCCGCGGTCGTCGCGACCAGCACGGCCCGCGGCACGGTCCGCGAGACCCAGACGCCACCATCGCTCTTGGGCGCGCGCACGGGCGTAAGCGCTTCGGCGATCCGCACCGTCTCGCCGGTCGGGTCGCGGTACAGGATCGGCTTGATCATGGAGCCGGCCGGCGTGCCGAGCAGCGACAGCGTGTCGTCGATCGCATCGCGCAGTCCTGCTGCGGTGAAGCGGGCCGCATCGACGGCCGGGCTGAGCGCGTAGCGATGCTCGAACACGAACCGGCCGGCGTCGGCCCAGGCGGCGCGGTCGCCGTTGTCGACGGACGCGAAGCGCTGGCTCGCGCGCAGTGCCGCGGCGAGTCGACGCGACGCTTCTGCCCGTGCGGCAGCGCCGGCATCGCCGGTCGCTCCGGCGGGCGCGCCTTCGATGCCGATCAGGACCAGCCGCGATGCGGCGCCGTTCTTCAGCTGGTCGAGCAGCACCGCCTGCTCCGGCGTCGGCGCCGTCGGCATGAAGGCCGAGAGGTCGGCGACGTAGTGCGCGCGCCAGGCGACCACCGCGGCGGCGAGCGACGCGGCGAGCCACAGCGTCACGGCCAGCAGGCCGCGCCGGCCGTCGATCGCGCGCAGGGTCATCGGCGCGGTCCGCGTCAGGGCACGGCGCGCGTGGCCGCGACCGGCTCGATCGTCATGGTCGAGCGATCGCCGTCGGCGAGCAGCACCTGCACTTCGCGCGCCATCGAGTCGCGCCCCGAGACGCGCACCGCTGCGACCTGCCCGCGCAGGCGCAGGTCGCGCGGCACGAGCTCGAGCGACCAGCGCTCGGCGCTGCCCGAGACGCTGGTCTCGAACAGGCGCTCGAGCGTCTCGCGGTTGCCGGTGAGCGTGCCGCGCATCGCCTCGACGATCACCGAAGCCTCCGGCGACGCGTCGAGCGCCATCGTGCGGCTGCGATCGCCGATGCTCATCGTCACGCTGTTGCCGTCGACGGTGAGCTTCTCGCGCCGCGGCTTCAGGGTCTCGCGGACGAAGCTGTCGGGAGCGCGGAACGAGAGCCGGCCCGAAGACTCGAGCGTGCGGTCGAGCATCTCGACGCGGCGCTTCTCGACGAAGGTCGCTTCGCCCGACTTGATGCGGGCCAGCAGCATCGTGAGCGCGGCCAGGTCGAACGCCGTGGTCGCGGCGAGCACGCACGACGCGAAGGCGACTCCGAAGATCGCGAGCAACGTGCGCGTGATCACGGTGTCGACGCCGCGGCGACGGTGGCTACGGCGCGGATCGCGGCTGGGATGGCGTCTCGGCATCGGCCCAGAAGTCGTAGAAGTTGAACCAGTTGAAGGGCGCTTCGCGGCACAGCGTCTCGAGCGTCGCGACGTAGCGCTCGAGCGCGGCGCGGATCGCGAGGTCGCGCGCCGCGGCACTGCCGGGGCCGGGGCCGGCGAGCGTGCCGAAGTCGGCGAGCTCGATGAAGCGCAGATCGTACGTGCGCCCGCCGCGGTAAAGGCCCGCCATGAAGACGACCTTGCGCCGCAGCATCGCCGCGAGCCGGAACGGGCCGTCGGAGAACATCGCCGGCGTGCCGAGGAAGGGCAGCGCGATCGACTTCGAGCGCTGCGACTGGCCGGGCAGCGTCCGGTCGGCGAGCAGCCCGGCGAGGCCGCCGTCGTCGAGCCACTGGCGGATGGAGAGCATCGCGTCGACGCGGCCGAGCGCGATCGTGTGCAGCTGCGCTTTCGGCGCCAGCGCGGCGAGCGCATCGCCGATCAGCCGTGCGTTGTCCTCGTACATGATCATCGCCACGCGCAGGCCCTTGTCGTGGCCGATCATGCGCATCGCTTCGAAGCTGCCGAAGTGGGCGCCGAACGCGAGCACGCCTTCGCCGCGCGAGATCGGCTCAAGGATCGCATCGATGCCGCTCGCCTCGAACGCGAACTCGTCGAAGCGCTCCTGGAGCAGGTAGACGCGGTCGAGCACGGTGGCGAGGAAGGCGAAGACATGGCGGTGGATGTCGCGCAGGCGCGCCGGCCGGTCGAGCACGCGATCGAGGTAGCGCTTCGAATCGCGCCGGGTCGAGCCGTTGAGCAGGACGCCGCAGACGACGACGCGCAGCAGCGCGCGCGACGCGCGTCGGCCGAAGGTGAGCGCGATCCAGCGCATCGCGTGCAGCTGCCATGGGCTCGAGCGCTCGCGCTGGTGCGCCCAGCCCGTCGGCGGCGCGGCGGAGCCGTCTGCCTTCACGGCGTCGCGGCCGGCGGTGCGTCGCTGCGCGCGAACTGCCCGCTCGCGACGTCATGAGCGCCGTCGCTGACGCGCCAGTCGAGGGTCTTTGTCGTCGCGCGCCAGACGATCGCCAGCGCCGCGCCGGGCGCGACGGGGACGAAGAACTTTGCGGCGACGAGCCGCGGCGCTGGGCCGAGGCTTCGTGCCAGCACCGGCTCGGCGAAGGCCGCTTCGAGGACCTCGGCAATCAGGGCGACGCCGGGCAGGATCGGCCGGCCCGGAAAGTGGCCGTCGAAGGCGGGGTGGCCGGCGTCGACGGTCAACGCGCTCGTCCAGGTTGCGTCCATCACCGCTCTCGGTCGGTGGCGCGACGCGCCGCAAGCTCGGCGAGCCGGGCGACGGCGATCTTGCCCGTCGCCTCGCGCGGCAGCGCGTCGACCCGGACGACGCGCCGTGGCAGGAACGCCGCATCGACGCGGCCACGCAGCGCGTCGACGATCTGCTCGCGCGAGCGCGCGGGAGCGACGACGAAGGCGACCAGCCGGACGATGCCGCGCGCATCGGCCTGGTCGTCGGGCGGCATCCAGAACGCGCCGTCGACGACGCCTTCGATCGAGTTGAGATGGAAGTTGAGGTGACCGATCGAGCTCCGCTTGCCGGCGACGTTGATCAGGTCGTTCGAGCGGCCGAGCAGGCGGAAGGTGTGCGCGCTCTCGACCTCGAGCACGTCGGCGAGCACGGTCGGCTCGAGCACGTGGCCGCCGCTCACGGTCACCGCGTCGCCGTCGCCGGTCAGGCCGAGGCCGTCGAAGGTGCGCCACTCGGGTCCCGCGATCGTCCGGCGCGTCGCCACCTGGCCGGCCTCGGTGCAGCCGTAGATCTCGACCAGCGGCGCGCCGAAGCGCGCCTCGGCACGGGCGGCGAGCTGCGGCGCGAGCGGCGCGGTCGCGCAGAGCACGAGAGCGACGTCCGGCAGGGCGACCTCGGCGTCGAGGACCGTCTTCAGGTGGAAGGGCGTCGTCACCAGCACGCGCGGCGCCGGCGCGAGCGCGAGCGCGGCGGCGACGTCGGCGGCGAAGAACGGACGGCCGGCGTCGAGGACGGCGCCGCCGTGCAGGGCGAGCAGGACGCTGGACTCGAAGCCGTACATGTGCTGCGCCGGCACCGTGGCGACGAGCGAGACGCCGCGCACGTCGGCGCGACCGAGCGACGCCGCGAGCCGGTCGGCTCCGGCCGTCGCGTTGCGCACGAGCAGGCCCCAGGGCTTCGGATGCGGCACGGGATCACCGGTCGAGCCGGAGGTGAGAACGTAGGCCGCGATCATGTCGTCGTCGATGCGTGGCACGGCGTCGACCGCGGGCGGCGCGGCGTCGTCGCGAACACGATGGCGCACGGTCGGCAGGCCGTGGCCGTTGTCGTCTCCTTCGACGAGCGCATAGACGTCGGCGAAGCGGACGCGCAGGCGCGCGACCGTGTCGGCGAGATGGTTCGGCGGAAGCAGGCTGCTGTGGCCGCGCAGCAGCGCTGCGGCGAAGCCGACGGCGAAGCGGTAGCGGTCGGTCGAGAGGTTGAGCATCGCGCCGCTCGCGGGCAGCCGCTCGGCGAGCGCGCTCGCGTCGGCCAGGAAGCGGCGGCGCGAGATCGTCGCGCCGGCGCGCGTGGCGAACGGCGCGTCGAGGGCACCGGCGCCGATCAGCGCGCTGTCATTCATGCGGTCCTCCGCGGCTGGCGTAGGCGCGCACGGCCTGGGCCAGTGTCGCGCGCTCGAACTCGGGATGCAGCCGATAGCGCAGCAGATGCTCGCCGACGAAGAGCGCGAGCATCGCGCACGGTGTCGCCAGGGTCGCGAAGGCAGCCCAGGTGGCGAACGGCGCGAAGGAGAAGAGGGCAGCGGACAACGCGGCCATCGCCAGGAAGTAGGCGGTCCAGACGACGGTGACCTTGCGCGAGTAGATCTCCATGTCGGGTGTCAGGCTGCCGTGGACGCGGCGCGCGAGGGCCGTGATCAGCGACTCGCGGCCTGCCTTCAGCGTCACGCCGAAGACGGTCGCGAGGAGCAGGTGGATCGCGACGTGCTCGGCGAAGTAGATCGACTCCGACGACAGGCCACCGCCGTCGCGCGCCTGGAACAGCAGGGCCACGGCGGCGAGGACCAGGACCGCCGCGAAGACGCGCTGCTGGCGCTGCCATGCCAGCACCGCAGCCAGCAGCAGCATCGGCGCGACCACGGCGACCGCGTGCCACGCCGAGCCCGGCGCGTTCGCCATCAGCCAGTACGTGCCCAGCACGTAGGCGATGCCGGCCAGCGCGACGGCGAACGCACGGGCACGCATCTGCAACGGCCTCGGAGCTAACCCTGTCGGTTCGCTTCGATGTGCGCGGCGAGCGTCGCCAGCGACTTGAAGATGCGCACGTTGTCCTCGTCGTCGGACTTCAGCTGGAAGCCGTAGCGCTGCGACACGACGAGCGCGACTTCGAGGATGTCGATCGAGTCGAGCCCGAGCCCTTCGCCGTAGAGCGGCGCGTCGGGATCGATCGATGCGGGGGCGACGTCGAGGTTCAGGGCCTCGACCAGGAGCGCGGCGACCTCGCTCTGAAAAGTGGTGTGGGCGAAAGTCATGCGTGCGGAAATGAGTCCGGAAAACAGGACGTGAAAGGATCGATCGAGTCTAGCAAACGACCTGCGAGGGAAACCCTCATTCCACCCGTGCGCCGGAGCTCTTCACGAGCGGCTCGTACTTGGCCAGCTCGGCCTTGACGAAGCTGCCGAAACGATCCGGCGACATCGCCATCGGCTCGGCGTAGAGGCCGGCGAGCCGGCTCTTCAGCTCGCTCGAGGCGAGCGCGTCGACAAAGGCCTTGTTGAGGCGCGTGGTGGTCTCCGGCGCGAGATGCGCCGGCCCGAAGAGGCCAAACCAGGTGTCGATGTCGAAGCGCGCCAGGCCAAGCTTCGATCCGGCCTCCGAGATCGTCGGCACCTCGGGCATCGCGGTCGAGCGTTGCGCCGTCGTCATCGCCAGCGCAATGAGCTTGCCGGCCTTGATGTTGGCCGACGCGGCGGCGAGGTTGTCGAAGTTGAGGTCGACTTGGCCGGCGAGCAGCGCCAGCTGCGCGGGGCTGCCGCCGGCATACGGGATGTGGACCATGAAGACGCCGGCCTGTGCCTTGAACATCTCGCCGGCGAGGTGGCCGGCGCTGCCGTTGCCGCCCGAGCCGTAGTTGAGCTGACCGGGATGCTTCTTGGCGTAGGCGACGAGATCGGCGACGCTCGCGATATGGAGGCGCGCCGCGGTCTCCGGCGTCATGACGAGCACGTTCGGCACCCGCGCGACGCCGGTGATCGGCGTGAAGTCGCGGATCGGGTCGTACGGCATCTTCGCGAACAGCCACGGATTGATGGCGTGGGTCGCGACCGCGCCCATCACGATCGTCGTGCCGTCGGGCGCCGCCTTCGCCGCGACGTCGGCGCCGAGGTTGCCGCCGGCGCCGGCGCGGTTCTCGACGACGACGCCGCCGAGGCTGTCCTTCACCTTCTCGGCCAGCGCGCGGGCGACGATGTCGAGCGGGCCGCCGGGAGGATAGGGAACGATCAGGCGCAGAGGCTTCGATTGCGCGAGCGCGAAACGCGGCGCCGCCGCTGCGGCAACTGCGGCGCCGAGTGTGATCAGCGTGGTTCTGCGGCTTGTCTCGCTCATGGCTCAGCCCAGCGGGCCGTGCTTGTCGGCCTCGGAGGTGAAGGAGTCGGCATAGAACTCGTCGTCGGGCAGGCCGCAGCGGGCGACGAAGTCGCGCTGCGCCGACTCGACCATGATCGGCGCACCACAGGCATAGGTTTGCCAGTTGGTCAGGTCGGGATGGTCGTGCATCACGGCCTGGTGGACGAGGCCGGTGCGGCCGTGCCAGTCGTCCTCGGGCCTGGCTTCGGAAAGCACCGGCACGTAGCGCAGGTTCGGCATGCGCCGCGCCGCCTCCTCGGCCCAATCGTTCAGGTAGAGGTCGACCTTGCTGCGGCAGCCCCAGTACAGGAAGGCCTTCCTCTCGCTGCGCTTCCAGATCATGTGCTCGACGATCGCCTTGATCGGCGCCATGCCGGTGCCCGAGGCGAGCAGGATCAGCGGCTTGTCGGAGTCCTCGCGCAGGAAGAAGCTGCCGAACGGGCCCTCGACGCGCAGGATGTCCTTTTCCTTCATCGCGCCGAAGACGTGGTCGGTGAACTTGCCGCCGGGCAGGTGGCGCAGGTGCAGCTCGATCGCGGGCTTGTCGCCGACCTCGTGCGGCGCGGTCGCCATCGAGTAGCTGCGCCGGGAGCCGTCGCGCAGGATGAACTCGACGTACTGGCCGGCGCGGTACTGGAACGGATCGTTCGCGGGCAGCTGGAGCTTGAGGATCGCGACGTCGGGGGCGGGCTTGTCGATCGAGACGACGCGGCTCGGCAGCTTCCTGATCGCGAACTCGCCGGCGCCGGGCACGGTGCGCGCCTCGAGGACGACGTCGGTCTGCGGCGCCGCCTGGCAGGTGAGGATCAGGCCCGTGGCTTCTTCCTCGTGGCTGAGCGCCTTCTGCTGATGCGCGCCGTGGATCACGCGGCCCTCGAGCATGCGGCACTTGCACGAGCCGCAGGCGCCGTCGCGGCAGCCGTACGGCAGCCCGATGCCCTGGCGGATGGCGGCCTGCAGGATGGGCTCGTCGCGGTCGACGCTGAAGGTCTTGCCGCTCGGCTGGACAGTGACGGTGAAAGGCATGGGATCGGGATGAACGGGACGCGCGTGCGTCGCCTAGACTCGGCCCGCGATTCTCCCCGATGGCGCAATGCCCGACAGACCGACCCGATTCAAGCGCCCCACGCTCCTCATCGTCGGCTGCGGCGACGTCGGTCTCCGGGTCGCGCGGCTCCTCGTCGGTCGCTGGCGTGTCGTCGCGCTGACGTCGAGCCCGTCGCGCGTGCCGATCCTGCGCGCCGCGGGCATCGTGCCGATCGCCGGCGACCTCGACCGGCCCGCGACGCTCGCCCGACTTGCCGACCTGGCCGACGCCGTCCTGCATCTCGCGCCACCGGCGTCCGAAGGAGCCGCCGACGCGCGCACGGCGCGGCTCGTCGCGGCGCTCGCCCGCTCGGTGCGCCTGCGCCGTCTCGTCTACGGCTCGACCACCGGCGTCTACGGCGACTGCCAGGGCGCGCGGGTCGACGAGACCCGGCTGCTCCACCCCGCGAGCGACCGCGCGCGCCGCCGCGTCGACGCCGAGGCGCGCGTCCGCTGGCTCGGCCGCGCGACCGGCGTCGTGGCGACGATCCTGCGCATTCCCGGCATCTACGCCCTCGACCGGGTCGGCGGCGATCCGCGCGAGCGGGTCAGGCGCGGCACGCCGCTCCTGGCCGCCGGCGACGACGTCTTCACCAGCCACATCCACGCCGACGACCTCGCCCGCGCCTGCGTCGCAGCGCTCCATCGCGGGCCGCGTCAGCGCGCGATCAACGTCGCCGACGACACGGCGATGACGATGGGCGACTACTTCGACCACGTCGCCGACCGCTTCGGCCTGCCCCGGCCGCAGCGCCTGTCGCGGGCCGACGCGGCGGGCGTGCTGTCGCCGATGCAGATGAGCTTCCTGAGCGAATCGCGGCGCATCGCAAACGCGCGCATGAAGGCCGAGCTGCGCCTCGTGCTGCGCCATTCGACGGTCGTCGAAGGGTTGTCGATCGTGGCGACGGCCCCGCTGGTCGAGTGACAATCGAGCCGTCCTCGACACACCGCTCCGGCCCTGTTTCCCGCCATGAAGGTCCTGCTTGCCACGCAGCCGATGCCGGCGGCGGTCTTCAGCGCCGCGATCCGCGCCCGCGCACCCGAGCTCGAGCTCGTCGAGTACCGCACGACGCTCGAAGACGCCGAGCTGGCGACGATCGACGTCGTCCTCGGCTGGCAGATGCCGCGTGGTCTCGCCGCGCGGCTGCCGCGGGTCGGCTGGATCTGCTCGGTCGCGGCCGGCGTCGAGAAGCTGCTCGCGCCGGAGCTTGCGCCGCACGTGCGCGTCTCGCGCATCGTCGACCGCGAACAGGCGGCAGGAATCGCGCAGTTCGTCGTCATGATGGCGCTGCGCCACGCGCGCGAGCTCGAGCGCTACGAGGCGCAGGCCAAGGAGCGCGTCTGGACGCGCCAGCCGGTCGCGATGTCGCGCCATCCCGTCGGCGTTCTCGGCACGGGCGCGATGGGCGGCGAGATCGCTGCCTGGCTCGAGCGCTGCGGCTTCGTGGTCGCGGGCTGGAACCGGCGCTCGGCCGAGTCGCTCGCGGACGTGCTCGCTGCGAGCGAGATCGTGGTCTGCGCCCTGCCGTTGACCACCGAGACCGAAGCGATCCTCGACGCCGATGCGTTCGCGAAGATGCCTCGCGGCGGCTACGTCATCAACGTCGCCCGCGGCGCGCACATCGTCGAGGCCGATCTGATCGCCGCGGTGCGTTCCGGGCACCTGAGCGGCGCCGCGCTCGACGTGCAGCGCAAGGAGCCGATGCCGGCCGACGATCCCCTCTGGACCGTGCCCGGCATCACCATCACGCCGCACATCGCGGCGCAGCCGTCGACCGAGACCATCGCCGACCAGTTCGTCGCCAGCGTGAGGGCGCTCGCACGCGGCGAGGCCTTGCCGAACGAGATCGATCGGTCGCGCGGTTACTGAGTCTCGCGCCGGCGGGACGCGGCCTGCCGCGTCGGGCTCACACGCCTTGCGGTCGCCTCAGCGTCTCCATGCGATCGACGGCGTGCACCGACAGCCGCAGCGTCTCGGAGCCGCGCCGGACCTCGAGCGCGACGTCGCGGTCGGCGCGCTCGTCGCGCCACAGGATGCTGTAGAACGAGGCGAGGTCGGCGACCGCGACGCCGTCGACGGCGACGATCAGGTCCTGCGGCTGCAGGCCGGCCTCCTCGGCCGGGCTCTCGGGTGCGAAGCGGACGACGCGCACGTGGCCGTCGGCCTCCTCGCAGTTGAGACCGAGCCAGGCGCGGGTGCTGCCGCGCGAGCTGCCGCTGGCGCGCAGCTCGGGCAGGATCGGCTTGAGCAGGTCGACGGGCACGAACATGTTGCCGCGCAGCGCCGGCCGCGACGCGCCCAGCGCGTTGCCGACGAACAGCGAGCCGACGCCGACGAGTTCGCCGTCGGCGTTGAAGAGCGCGGCGCCGCTGAAGTCGGCGCGCGCCGGCGCCGTGAAGAGCGCGCCTTCGATGTGGTACTCCCAGTAGCCGGAGAAGGGCCGGCGCGACACCATGCGGGCCAGGCTCAGGTCGCCCTTGTCGCCGCCGCTCGCGACCATCAGCGGCTCGTCGTCGATGATCGCGGCCGACGAGCCGAGCAGCACCGGAACCAGCCCGAGCGGGGTGAGCGCCTGCAGCAGGCCGAAGCCCGAGGCCTGGTCGTAGGCCACGACGCGCGCCGGAACGCGCCGGCCGCCGTCGAGGACGAGGTCGACGTGATCGGCCTCGAGGATCAGGTAGCCGATCGTCAGCACGAGGCCGTCGTCGCCGATCAGGACACCCGAGCCTTGGCGGTCGCGGCCGAGGGTCGCGATCGAGCGTGCGTCCTCGACGGCGGTGACCTCGATGCCGAGGACCGCGGCGCTGGCGCGCGAGAGCGCTTCCTTGTGCGCTTCCAGCCGGGCGACGGCGGAGAGCATCGCCGGCGTTGCGACCGGCGCCGGCTCGTCGGCCGCGGCGGCGCGCATCGAGGGCAGCGCGACGATCGTCGCGAGGGCGATCACGCCGAGTCCGCGGCGGACGAGACCGGTCCGCGCGACGTCGTCAGGGAATCGTAGGAACGTCGTCGGATCCATGCAGCCTCCACGAGCGGGACAGGCAAAGCATGAGCCGGGCCACGCGCCGTGCCCGCCGCAGGGTCATTTTCCGGACGACCGGGGCTCAGCGGCGGCCGAACGGCGCCTGTCCGCGCCAGTAGCGCAGCGTGAGGAGCCCGCCGAGCATGCCGCCCAGGTGGGCGAAGTGGGCGACGCCCGAATTCATGACGTAGACGCCCTGGTAGAGCTCGAGCAGGCCGTAGAGCAGGACCAGGTACTTCGCCTTCAGCGGCAGCACGAAGAAGAGCAGGATGATCCGGTTCGGGAAGATCATCGCGAAGGCCAGCAGCAGACCGAACAGGCCGCCCGAGGCGCCGATCGTCGGCGCCATCGAGCCGAGGAGGGCGTTCACGATCAGCTGGGTCAGCGCCGCTGCGACGACGCTCGCGAAGTAGAAGACCAGGAAGCGGTTACGTCCCCAGATCTGCTCGAGCTCCGCGCCGAACATCCACAGGCCCAGCATGTTGAAGAACAGGTGCGAGAACTCGATGTGCAGGAACGAGTAGGTGACGATCTGCCAGGGCCAGAAATTGCCGCTCGCGATCGGCCACAGCGCGCCGAGTTGCGACAGCGCGCGGCCGAGCAGCTGGTCGAGGAAGAACACCGCGACGTTGGCGAGCAGGAGCGCCTGGGTGACGGGTGGGAGCGGGGGCATCGGCGGTCCGGGCGGGGTGTGGGCGGGTGGCGGCTAGTCTACGGCCCGTATGGCAAACTGCTTCGTTCCAGAGCACCGGCCTCGGTGGCGAAATTGGTAGACGCGCGGGACTCAAAATCCCGTTCCGCAAGGAGTGTCGGTTCGATTCCGACCCGAGGCACCAGGCACGAAGGACGCGTGTGTTCATGCGCCGCCTCACAGGTTCAGCGTGCTGGCGTTGAAGATCTGGTAGTTGGCGCCGTTCGTCGGGCCCACCTTGGGCACCGGCGTGAAGGCGGGCGGCAGCGAGTAGTGCCCGTTCGCGTCCGCGCCCTGAACGCTCGGCTTCCAGGTGTTGCCCACCGCATTCACCGTCTGGCCGGCGGTGACGATGCTGTTGAGCTGAGGGCCGGTGTTGCCGGTGAAGGTGTTGCCGCCCGGGCTGGCGGCGGTGCCGAGGTCGGCTGCCATGCTGCCGTACAGCGTCAGGCCGCCTTCTGCGCCGTTGTTCGATACCGTGCTGTTGCGCAGCGTGAGCGCACCGTTGCTCAACGTGATGCCGCCGGCCGAGTTGCCGGTGACGGTCAGATTGCTCAGCGTGAGGCTCAAGGCGGGGCTGGTGCCGCTGAGCAAGTACATGCCACGCCCGTTGTTGATCAGTGCCAGGCCGTCGGCCGTGAGGTGGCCGTTGGGACTGTTGATCTGGGCCGTCGCGATGGCGGAGCCGGCCATGCCGCTGATCGTGCTTTGCGACAGCAGGATCGTCGGCAACTGCGTCGTGCCGCTGCCGACGCAGATTGCCGCGCTCGGGCCGTTGCTCACCTGCGCGTGGTCCATCGTGAGCGTGCCCCCTTCCGTGACGACGACCGCGGCACTGGCAGCACAGTCCCCGGTGTCGCCGACGTGATCGATCACGGTGCCGTTGCGCAAGGCGACGGTGGCGCTGTTGGGGATCACGAACGCCTGCTGCTTCAGGTTGCGCACCGTGACGGCGTCGAGCGTGAGCTTGCTGCTGCCGGTGGTGTTGAACATGCCGGGGCCGTATTGGCCCTGGCCGAAGTTGTTGAAGTCCAAGATGCCGCCCTGGATCAGCAATTCGGCCGTGCCGCTCAGGTTGAGAAGGCTGGTGTAGATGGCGGCCAGCGCGGTGTACTGGCCATTGGCGAGCACGCCCGGCGTCATCACCGCCTTGACGCTGCCGCCGATGTTCATCGCGCCGCCGCACTTGAACAGCACGCCGGTGATGGCAAGCGTCGGCGTGCCGGTAGTGCTTGCCGCGTTGATGCTGCTGCAACTCTGGCCCTGAAGGTCGAACACCAGGCCGTTGAGGGTGGTCGAGCCGGTGGCGGTGAGCGTGACGAAGTTCAGGATCGCGGCACCGGGGTGGGTGGCGCGCAGCGCCACGCCGTCCGGGATCGTCGCGCTGTTGCTGCTCGGGTAGCTGCCGTCGGCCAGATAGACGGCGCTGCCGGAAGGTGCGCCAGTCATCGCCTTGCCGATCGTCTTGCACGGCGCGGCCTGGGCGCAGCTGTTGGTGTCGAGCCCGGCGATCGGGTCGACGAACCGGTCGCCGCTGGTGGCGACGACGACGCTGGTCTGCGCCGTCGGGCTGCCGATGGCGTTGGTGGCGGTCAGCGTGAACGTCTTGCTGGTCAGGACCGGCACGACCTTGCTGGTGCCGGTGACGATGCCGATCCCGTTGTCGATTGACACGCTCGTCGCTCCGGTGGTCGCCCAGTTCAGCGTGACATTGCCACCGCCCTCGGGAAGCGCGGCCGGTGTGGCAGTGAAGCTGGCGATGGTCGGCGCGCCTTCGAACACGCTGACGACGTTGGCGCCCTTGTTGCCTGCGGCGTCCCACGCGCGGGCGACGTAGTAGCGGCCGTAGATCTCGCCGAGCGGCATGGGTGGCGACGTCCAGGTGCTGTCGACGTTGGTGCCCGACGTCACGAACTGCGCGAATCCGGTCTGCACGACGCTCATCACCTGGGTGACGGGGTCCACCACGTTGTCCCACTTGACGAGGGCGACCTTGACGACGCCGACGTCATCGGTCGCGTTAGCCGCAAGCGTGAGGGTGCCCATGCCGCCGCCGGTCGGCGTGACGGTCGAGCTGATGTGCACCACCGGGCGCACCTTGTCGAACAGCACGGCGAACACGCCCCGGCCAAGAACGTTGATCTTGATGCTGAGCCTGTCCTTGGCGGCATTGAGCAGCGCCGCGAACTGACCGGGCGGCGTGATGGCGACGTTGGCGAGCTGCGGCGCCGGCGGGGCCGGCACTTCGCAGGCATCCACATAGCCGGTGTAGAGGCTGAGGTCTGCGCGAACCATGAAGACCACGAAGAAGCGGCCGCCGAGAGAGTCGGTCGCGCCGACGGCCTGGGCCTGCGGGCTGCCGCAGCGCCCGCTGCTGCCGGAACCCGTGTAGCCGCCCGGCGTGGAGCCCGGGTCGTCGAACTTGTCGGTGTTGACGAAATAGCAGATCGTGCCCACCGGCGGTGGCATCGCCGCGACTGGCGGCGTGCCGCAGACGATGAGGTTGCCGCTCGTCAAGGGCGCAAGTGCGAGCGCCTGTGCCTTTCCACTCGGACCGGCACTGGCGACATCGAGCGCACGGGCGGGCACGGCGATCTCGAGCGTGGCGTCGGTGGCCAGGGTGGTGTCGGGCGCATCGAGCCGGTAGGTGGTGCCTGGCACGATCTGCGGGTTCGCGGCGAAGCCTTCGGTCGTGGACGTGAGGGCCACGTCGATGCTGGTGCTGATCGCCCCGGCCGGTACCGTGAGGGTGGCCTTGCCGTCCGCTGACGTCACCACGGCACCTGCCGGGCCGACGTTGCCGACGGCCGGCGGCGACGTGCCGTCGCCCCCTCCGCCGCATCCGGCCAATGTCGCGGCGAACGCGGCGCCGAGCAGGGAATGGCGCGCGAACGCGCCCCAGGCGGTGAATCGTTGAGCCCACTGAACTGCCATGGTGAAATTCCCCTCGGATGCGATGCGGACAACTGTGCCGGGCGCGATCGGGGTCGCTCTAACGGTTGGCTAACCGAATCGGAAACAGCGGGCCTGCCACCAGCACAATCGGGCGTGCCGTCGGACCTGAGGGCGCTCCCAGGGACTTCGGAACGATGACGCTCTCGACCTCGAAGCTGCCACCCCGCGCCGAGCTTGGACGGGACGGCTGGCGCGACTACGACGCCGCCTGGGCGCAGGTCACCGTCGACGATGCCGCCGCCCGCCGCCTCCTCGAGCAGACCCACGTGCGATTCCAGGCCGCCGGCGACGCCGTCGCCGCGGCCTGCGTCGCAGCAGCGGCGCTGATCCTCATCGCAGCGCGTCACGCCGACTTCCGTGGCCTCGGAGAATGGCTGCAGCGGTTCCAGTCCTCGGCCGTGCCCGCCGATCGAGACGAGCGGCCGCTCGCCCTGCGCTTCCACGTGGCGATGCTCTCTCGACCGACGATCGACAAGAGCGTCGCCTTCGATTCGCCCGAGGTCGTGGCCAGTGCGGCGGAGGCCTTTCGACTGCTCCGATCGGCGATCGACCTGCCGGCCGACGAGCGGCTCCTGCACGGCAAGCTCCTTCTCGACTGGTTGAACCTCGACAAGGACCGAGAGCGCTTCGAGACGGTGGCGAGCCTTCTCACGCCGGCCGCGGCCGACCCCTCGGCGAGCCCGTACTGGGTCGGCGTGTGGTGGTGGCGCCTGGCGACGACGTACGGCAACTTCGGCGAGTGCGAAGCGGCTCTGGCCTGCCGGGAGCGCGCCTGGCAGATCGCCCGCGGCCGGGGCATCGACGAGCTGCACTACGCCTTGCTGGCGGAGGACCTGAACGATCATCTCAAGTCGGTGTCGCTCACGGCCGCAGGCGAAGCCGTGGCCCGCATGAGGACGCTGGCGCCGTCGGTGAACGCGGCCTGGCAGGGCCATGGGCTGTTGTATGCCGCGCGCTATCACCTGCTTCGGTTCGAGCCGCAGGCGGCCGTCCAGCTGTGTCGGCGGGCGCTCGAGCTCTACGCCGGCAGCGAGGTCTCCGACCGGGAGCGCGACGTGACCCGCGTGACGCTCGCCTACGGCCACGTCCTGCAAGGCGAGGAAGGCGAGGCTCTGCGAATCTTCGAGCAATGCCGGGTCCATGTCTCCGGCGGTCAGCGCAAGATGCTCGACGCCCAGGAGTTCGCCATCCGTGCCTGGCTGGCCCTGCGCACCGGCACGGCCGATTTCGAAGACCTGCTGCGGCAGGCGCTGGCGACCTCGGCCCCGATCCACGCGCACAACGTCCTGTTCTTCCTGCCGCGGCAGGCGTCGGCGCTGTTCGACGAGGCGCTGCGTCGCGGCATCGAGACGGACTTCGTCACCCGCGCGATCCGGCTTCGCCGCCTGGCGCCGCCGGATCCGGCCGACGAGCGCTGGCCCTGGATGCTCCGCGTCCGGGTGCTCGGCGGCTTCGCGATCGAGCGCGACGGTGTCGCCCTCGGGGTCGCACGAAAGGCGCAGAAGAAGCCCGAGGAACTGCTCAAGGCGGTGATCACGGTAGGGGGCGATGCCGACGTCGAGCAGATCGTGCTCGACCTGTGGCCCGACGAGGAGGCCAAGGATCCGCGCGCATCGTTCGACATGGCACTGTCGCGGCTGCGCAAGATCATCGGCGTCGATGGCGCGCTCGTGCTCGCCGACGGGCGGCTCGCGCTCGACGGGCGAGTCGTCTGGTGCGACGCGCAGGCGTTCGAGACGCTGCGCCTGCGCCTGCATGGCGAGCTCGCGGGCATGAGCGCAATCGAGACGGTGGTCCCGCTCGTCGAGCGTCTGGCCGCACTGCATCGCGGGCCGCTCTTCGGCAGCGGGACGGCGGCGCCGTGGATGCTGGCGCCGCGCGAGCGGCTGGCGATGGCCTGGGAGCGGGCCGTGCAGGAGGCCGGTGCCTGGCTCGAATCGCGCAGCGAGTGGCGCGTCGCGATCGCACTCTACGAGCGCGGGGTCGCCCAGCAGATGCTTGCCGAGCCGATCTACCGAGGCCTGATGCGCTGCCACCTCGCGCTGGGCGAGCGTGCCGAAGCGCTCATCGTCTATCGACGCTGCCGTGACCTGCTCTCGCGCGTGCTCGGCGTGCTGCCGAGCGCGGAGACGAACCGGATCCACGAGCGGCTGGTGGCCGATGCCGGCCAGGGCACGACCACACGCTGACCGCACGCGCGAGGCTCACCCCGCGCTGAAGCGGAAGGTGCGCAGCGCAGCGGCGACCTCGAACACCACGCACACCTGCCGGGCGAGGTGCTCGACGCGAGCGAAGTCGGCGAGTGGCGGGTGCATCGGACCGATGTCGAATCGTTTCGGCGTGGCGAATGCGAACACGGCGACGCCTCCGTCGAAGCCGGCCGCGGGCTTCGCATCGGCGAACAGGCCGGCGATGCGCAGCAGTGCGGCACGCGTCGGCGCATCGAGGGCACGGCGGGCGGCAGGCGGGTCGCCGGCCGCGAGGGCGAAGACGGCGTCGAAGGCGGCGTCGCCGACCGCACCGTCCGGGTCGGCCAGGGTTCGTGCCGCGACGAGGGCGAACGGCGATGCCTCCGGGACGCGCGCCGACAGTGCGAACGGCACGGCTGGCGGTGCCGGATCGTCGAAGCGCATGAGCAGGCCATCGACGCGGACGATGGTGCGGGCGCGGTGCGCTCCGGTCGTGCCGGGCTTTAACTCTTCCGTCTTGTCGGCGACGACGCCCCAGGCGAGATCGAAGGCGATGCCGTCGGCGGTCCCGAAGATGCGGTCCTGCAAGCGCACGGAATTGCCACCGGCCAAGCCGAGAATGGCGAAGGCATCGCGTGCGAAACCTTGCGCCTTCGGTTCGTAGCCGAAGCCGAGGAGGCCGCAGATCGCACCGAGCAGCTTCTCCCGCACCTGGGTGTCGACGACGCTGCCCAGCGCCCAGAACAGGAAGAGAGTGGCGAGCGCGAGAACGAACACGACCATCAGTGCGATCTCGGTGTTCTCGAAGCGTGGCACGAGCAGCATGAAGGCGCCGACGCACAGGCCGCTGCCGACCGGCAGCACGCCCCAGCGCAGTCGCCTGCCCCAGCGCATCTGCCCTTCCTGCTCGACGAGAAAGGGCGCCAGTTCGCGGTCGTAGAGCACGCGCAGGCCGACCAGGCGATCTTCGTCCGTCAAACCCATGCCAGCTCCCATGCCGCAACGTGGCGGGATTGGAACACCGGGGAGGCCCTGCGACAATCGCAGCGGAGAAACGATGAGCGAATCCGCAGCCCACTATCCGACGATCGAGGACGTGATCGGCGCGACGCCGTTGGTGCGGCTGGTGCGCCTGCCCGGCGCCGAGAACGCGGCGCGCGGCAACGTCGTCCTCGGCAAGCTCGAAGGCAACAATCCGGCCGGCTCGGTCAAGGATCGGCCCGCGATCAGCATGATCCGGCGCGCCGAGGAGCGCGGCACGATCAAGCCGGGCGACACCCTGATCGAGGCGACCTCGGGCAACACCGGGATCGCGCTGGCGATGGCGGCGGCGATCCGCGGCTACCGCATGCTGCTCGTCATGCCCGAGGACCTGAGCATCGAGCGGGCGCAGACGATGAAGGCGTTCGGCGCCGAGCTCATCCTCACGCCACGCTCGGGCGGCATGGAATACGCGCGTGACCTCGCGACGCAGATGGAGAAGGACGGCAAGGGCCGCGTCCTCGACCAGTTCGCCAACCCCGACAACCCCCGCATCCACTACGAGACCACCGGCCCCGAGATCTGGAAGGACACCGGCGGGCGCATCACCCACTTCGTGAGCGCGATGGGAACGACCGGCACGATCACCGGCGTGTCGCGCTTCCTGAAGGAGCAGAACCCCAAGGTGCGGATCGTCGGCGCGCAGCCGAGCGAAGGCTCGCGCATTCCCGGCATCCGCAAGTGGCCGGAGGAATACCTGCCGAAGATCTACGACCCGAAGACGGTCGACGAGTTCGTGCTCGTGAGCCAGGTCGACGCCGAGGAAGTGACGCGCAAGCTCGCTCGCGATGAAGGCATCTTCGCCGGCATCTCGGCGGCGGGCGCGTGCTGGGTCGCGCTGCAGATCGCGGCGCAGGTCGAGAACGCGACCATCGTGTTCATCGTCTGCGACCGCGGCGATCGCTACCTCTCGACCGGCGTCTTCCCCGCATGAGTCACGAGGTCGCGTTCTGCACGAACTGCGCGACACGGCTCGAGCCGATCTCGGCGGCCGAGGACGGCGGCGACAAGATCCGCCTGCGCTGCCCGGGCTGCGGCTGGACCCACTGGAACAACCCGACGCCGGTGCTCGCCGCCGTGATCGAATGCGTCGATCGCGACGGTCAGATCCTGCTCGCGAGGAACGCCGCCTGGGCCGGCAAGTTCTTCGGCCTCATCACCGGCTTCATGGAAGCGGGCGAGACGCCCGAGGAAGGCATCGCCAGGGAGGTCGGCGAGGAGACTTCGCTCACGGTCGAGTCGCTTTCGCTGATCGGCGTGTACGAGTTCCTGCGCATGAATCAGGTCATCATCGCCTACCACGCGAAGGCGCGCGGCGAGATCGTGCTGTCGCCCGAGCTCGTCGACTACCGGACCGTGGCGCCCGAGCGCGTCAAGTGCTGGCCGGCCGGCACCGGCCGCGCGCTCGCCGACTGGCTCAGGTCGCGCGGCATCGAGCCGCAGTGGCTCGAGCTGCCGCCCGGCAAGCGGGCAACCGAAATCGACGTGGAGTGACGACGAGCAAAGCGATGGAAGCGAACAAGGAAATCGATACCCGCGGCATGAACTGCCCCTTGCCGATCCTGAAGGCGAAGAAGGCCCTCGCCGATATGTCGACGGGCGACGTGCTCAAGGTCGTGGCGACCGACCCCGGATCGGTGCGCGACTTCCAGGCCTTCGCGCGCCAGACCGGCAACGAGTTGCTGGAGCAGTCGCAAAACGACGCGGACTACATCCACTTCCTGCGC
>JBBRZP010000019.1:0-31927 GCA_038236565.1 Burkholderiales bacterium
GGGCGTGACCGTGGTGGTGGTTTCTTCCTTCTTGCTGCAAGCGGCGAACGAAACGGCGGCGGCCAGAGTGACCATCAGCAGTGCTGTTTTCATGTTTCTCCTCGATTTTAAGGTTCGGACAATGACCGGGACTTGTGGGAACCCTCCTTGTCCAAGAGTCCCAGCGTCTTCAAGACATGGAGAGCTCAAGCATTTCCAGTGCCTAGCCAATGATTATCGACGTCTTAGGTGCTTTCCCTAGAGACCGAGCGTTGTCACCGGAAAGGCTTCTGCCGAGCGTTGCAAAAGAGCGTCAATCGTTTCGCGCGTCTCGTTGAGGTCCACCGCACGGCTCGACAGCGTGCCGCGATAGTGGACCCTGTCGAGGAGCCGCAGCGCGACCTGTCCGGGGACCAGCAGCAGCGACGGCACCTGCTCGGCGCCGAGTTCGGGGTCGCTGCGGCAACGCACGATGTGCGACCACTGCTTGCGCCACGCCACGAACCTGAACTGGCGCCGCGCGATCTCGTCGAAGCCGTGCGCGAGCAGCGTCAACGTGGAGCGGGAGTCGACCCAGCGCTCGAGCGACTCGACGATGTCGCGGTCGTTGAGCGGCCAGTCGGCGAAGGTCGGATCGGTCATGAAGATCTCGCGCGACCCGGCCGCTTCGGCCTGCGCCAGCGCCGACTGGACGGCGTCGTGGAAGTCGGCCCGCGAGGCGATCTGGACGATGTTGTCTGCGGTCATGTCGGGTCCTCCTCGAGGATGTCGTGCGTTGCGAGGCACCACCCGGCCTGCACCCATTCGGCCAGGAGGTCGCGAGCACCGGCGCTCGCCCGTGCGACGCTCGCCGCGCCAAGGCTGCGCCGGTCGGCGAGGCGTCGCATCAGTGTCGCATCGGCTCCTGCTGCCCGGTAGGACTCGCCGTTGATGAAGACGTGACGATCGTCATAGAGCATGCGCGTTCGCGCGTCGAGCGCGATCGCCGCGCGGTACGTTGACGGCAGGTCGCGGCGATCGAACCACGTCCCGGGCTTGGGCTCGCTCAGCACTTCGCCGAGGGCACGTTCGCGCGCGCGCGAATCACCGAGCAGTCGCTCGACCGACGCCGTCACGAAGCCCTGCAGTCGATCGGGAATGCGTGCGGGACGATCGGTCGCGGCCTCGCCGGCATCTCCATAGCGACGCGACGCACGCGCCGACCGCGCCTCGTCGTCGGCCAGGCGAGCCTCGGCGATCCGCTGCACGACGTCGCTGGCCAGCGCGGCGGCCGTCGGCGCTCGAAAGCCCACCGACGCCGTGATGCACTCGCCGACGGCGATGCCGTCGTGGCCCCAGCCGGGGGGCAGGTACAGCATGTCGCCGGGCTCGAGCAGCCAGTCGTGGCGCGGCACGAAGCCGCGCAGCATCTTCAGGGGCACGTCGCCGCGCCACTCGGGTCGCGACGTGCGGCCGACGCGCCAGCGACGACGCCCCGCGACCTGCAGCAGGAAGACGTCGTACGAGTCGAGATGCGGACCGACGCCGCCGCCGTCGGTCGCGAACGAGAGCATGACGTCGTCGAGGCGCGCGTCGGCGACGAAGCGAAAGCCCTCGCGCAGGCGATGCGCCGCGGCATCGTGCAGGTCGACGCCCTGGACGAGCAGCGTCCAGTGCGGCGTCGCGAGCGACGGCAGCGCGCGGCGCGCGATCGGCCCGTGACGCACCGACCAGTGCCGCCCCGAGCGCGCGACCAGACGCGACTCGACATCGTCGCGCGCGGCCAGCGCGAAGAGGCTGCGGCGATCGACTTCGGCGAGCGCGCCGGGAGCCGCGGCGCGGATCAGGCGCGGCTTCTTCTGCCAGTGCCGGCGCATGAAATCAGAGGCCGAGAGGCCGCCGAGCAAGGCCATTGGCCGTTCGAGATCCATGCCTCATTGTGCGATGATCATTCGATGGAAATCGCAGCCCCCTGCGTCGTCAGCCTCACGTGGCGCCTTGCCGATGCACAGGGCAGCGAGATCGACGAGCTCGCCGAGCCGGTGGAGTTCTTCTTCGGCGGCAACGACCTTCTCGCCAAGGTCGAGGAAGTGCTCGCCGGCGAGGGGGAAGGCTTCGAGACGACTCTGCACCTCGAGCCCGAGCATGCCTTCGGCGACTACGACCCCGAGCTCGTGTTCTTCGAGGCGCGCGAGATCTTCCCCGAGGGCGTCGTCGACGCCGGCATGCAGTTCGAAGGCCCGCCTCCCGGCGCGAAGACCGAAGGCATGCCGCAGGACACGATCTACACCGTCACCGAGGTCTACCCCGACCACGTCGTGCTCGACGGCAACCATCCGCTCGCCGGCATCGCCCTGCGTCTCGATCTGCGCGTGCGCGACGTGCGCGAAGCGAGCGAGGACGAGATCGAGGCGGGCAGCGTCGCGTCGTCGGGCCTGAGCGTGATGGGCACGGTGCCCGCAGGCTCGCGCCTGCACTGACGCTCAGCCCGCCGGTCGTTCCGCCACGACGGCTGCGAGGACGGCTGTTTCGGGCGTCTGCACCGGCCCCGTGCCGCTGAAGCGGTCGAGCGCGAGGTAGATCACCGGCGTGATGTAGAGCGTGATCGCCTGCGAGAAGACGAGGCCGCCGACGACCGCCAGGCCGAGCGGCTGGCGCAACTCGGCGCCGGCGCCGAGGCCGAGCGCGATCGGCAGCGCGCCCATCAGCGCGGCGAGCGTCGTCATCATGATCGGCCGGAACCGCAGGATGCAGGCCTGACGGATCGCCTCTGGCGCCGCCATGCCGCCGTGGCGCTGCGCGTCGAGGGCGAAGTCGATCATCATGATCGCGTTCTTCTTGACGATGCCGATCAGGAGCAGGATGCCGATCGTCGCGATCAGCGTCAGGTCCTGGTCGAAGAGCTTGAGCGTGAGCAGCGCCCCGACCGCCGCAGACGGCAAACCCGCCAGGATCGTCAGCGGGTGGACGTAGCTCTCGTACAGCACGCCCAGCAGCACGTAGATCACGAGCAGCGCCGAGACGATCAGGATCGCCTGGCTGCCCTGCGAGCTCTTGAACACCGCCGCGTCGCCACCGTAGGCCGTGATGATCGACGCCGGCAGCCGGATCTCGTCGCGGTACTTCTCGATCTTCGCGGTGGCGTCGCCGAGCGCGGTGCCCGGCGCGAGGTTGAACGACACCGTGACCGCCTGCAGCTGGCCGACGTGGTTGATCGCGGTCGGGCCGACCGAGCGTTCGACGGTCGCGAAGCTCGACAGCGGCACCAGCGCGCCCGAGCTCGAACGCACGTAGACGTTGTTGAGCGCGCTCTCGTCCTGCTTGGCGCCGGGCGCGACCTCCATGATCACCTGGTAGCTGTCGACGGCGGTGAAGATCGTCGAGACCTGGCGCTCGCCGAAGGCGCTGTAGAGGGCCGAGCGGATGCCGTCGATCGAGACGCCGAGAGTGTTGGCGCGGTCGCGGTCGATCTTCAGCGACGCCTGCAGGCCCTTCAGCTGCGAGTCGCTGGTCACGTCGCGGAACATCGGGTCGTTGCGCATCGGCTCCTGCAGCTTGAGCGCCCAGTCGTTGAGCTCGCCCGCCTGCACGCTCTGCAGGATGTACTGGTACTGCGCCTTGCTCGGCCGGCCGCCGAGCTGCAGGTTCTGGATCGGCTGCATGTAGGCGCTGATGCCTGGCACCTCGCGCAACTTCTTGCGCAGGCCTTCGACGACCAGCTTCATCGGTTGCCGCTCCGCGCGCGGCTTCAGGTTGATGAACAGTCGGCCGGTGTTCTGCGAGCCGAAGCCGCCGTTGAACGAGTTCACCGTCTGCACGTTGGGATCGGCGCGGACGATCGCCGCCACCCGGCTCTGCAGTTGCACCATCGCTGCAAACGACGTGTCCTCGGACGCTTCCGTCGAGATGCGTAGCTGGCCGATGTCTTCCTCCGGAAAGAAGCCCTTCGGGATCGTGACGAAGAGCCAGGCCGTTGCGGCAAAGGTGAGCAGGGCGACAAAGAGGACGACGGCGCGGTGCCGCAGAGCGAGGTCGAGCGATCGGGTGTAGGCCGAGAGCAGCGCGTCGAAGCCCTTCTCGAACGAGCGCACGACCGCGCCGGGCGGCTTCTTGTGCGCCTCGTCGCTCAGGAAGCGGCTGGCGAGCATCGGCACCAGCGTCAGCGAGACGAAGGCCGAGGCGACGATCGCGAGCGAGACGATGACCGCGAACTCGTGGAAGAGCAGGCCGATGACGCCGGGCATGAAGAAGATCGGGATGAACACCGCGACCAGCGAGCTCGAGATCGAGATGATCGTGAAGCCGACCTCGCGCGAGCCGCGCAGCGCCGCCTGGAACGGCGGCTCGCCGGCCTCGACGTGGCGCATGATGTTCTCGAGCATCACGATCGCGTCGTCGACGACCAGGCCGACGGCGAGCGTGAGGCCGAGCAGCGAGATGTTGTCGATCGTGTAGCCGAAAGCCCAGAGCATCGACACCGCGCCGACCAGCGAAACCGGCAGCGACAGCGTCGGGATCGCCGTCGCGACGAAGCGGCGCAGGAACAGGAAGATCACGAGGACAACGAGGACGACGGTGCCCATCATCGTCAGCGTCACATCGTGGAGCGCGGCGCGGATCGAGACCGAGCGGTCGTTGACTGCGCTCAGGCGCACCGACTGCGGCAGCTGCGACTGGAAGCCCGCCAGCTTGGCGTGCACCGCGTCGACCACCTTGACCGTGTTGGCGTCGGGCTGGCGCAGCACCGCCAGCGAGATCGAGGTCTCGCCGTTGAACGATGCCGCGGTCTTGACCGTCTCGAAGCTGTCCTCGACCGTCGCGACCTCCTTCAGTCGCACCGTGTTGCCGCCCTTGTTGCTGACGATCAGATCGGCGAACTCGGCGGCGTTGCGCAGCTGCCGGTTCGCCTGGAGCGTCAGCGTCTGCGAGGGTCCCTCCAGCGTGCCGACCGGCGTGTTGACGTTCGCGGCCGAAAGCGCCTTGGTCAGCTCGTCGAGGCTGATGTTGCGGGCGGCCAGCGCGTCGGGCTGGACCCGAACGCGCACGGCATAGCGCTTCTGGCCGAAGATGCTGACCTGGGCGACGCCGTCGAGCGTCGACAGGGTCGGCGAGATCAGGTGCTCGGCGTAGTCGTTCAGGTCCGAGAGGCTCATCGACGGCGACGTCATGGCAAGGAACAGCACCGGCGCGTCCGCCGGGTTGACCTTGCGATACGAGGGCGGGGCGGTCATCTCGATCGGCAGCTGGCGCTGCGCCCGCAGCAGCGCCGCCTGCACGTCGACGGCCGCGGCATCGATGTCACGGCCCTGGTCGAACTCGAGCGTCACCGAGGTCGCGCCGAGGGTGTTGCTCGAGCTGATCACCGCCAGGCCGGGGATGGTCTGGAACTGCTTCTCGAGCTGAAGCGCGACCGAGGTCGCCATCGTCTCCGGGCTCGCGCCCGGCAGCTGCGCCGAGACGTTAATGACCGGCGTGTTGTAGCTCGGCAGCGCCGCGACCGGGATCTTGTTGAAGGCAATCGCGCCGGCGACGACGATCGCCGCGTTGAGCAGCACCGTCAGCACCGGGCGGCGGATGAAGAGCTCGGACAGGTTCATCGCATCGTCTCAGTGAGAGTCGGCGAGCTACGCGGCGTTGCCGCGGGCAACCGTCGCCGAACCGGACGCAGCCGCAGGCGAGGTCGGGCCGGAAGCTGCCGCGTCGGCGCCGGAGGCCGCGCCCGGGCGCCGGCCGCGAGCACCGTCGCTCGCGGCACGTTCGACGACGTTCGCGCCCGGACGCAGGTTCTGGCGGCCGTCGAGGACGATCTTCTCGCCGGCGTTCACGCCGGTGACGACGGCATCCTCGCCGCTCGCGTAGACCACCTCGACCGGACGGGCCGCCGCCTTGCCGCCCGCGTCGACAACATAGACGATCTTGCCGCGCGGGGACGGGATCACGGCGGCCTGGGGAATCACGCTCGATCCCTTCAGCGTCTGCACCGCCAGGCGGATCGCGACGAAGGCGCCGGGCCAGAGCCGCTCGTCCTTGTTCGCGAACTCGGCCTTGACGCGCACCGTGCCCGACGCCGCGTCGACCGTGTTGTCGACGAACCGGAGCTTGCCGACGACCGAGCCGCCGTTCTCCGGCAGCAGCGCCGTCACCTTGCCGCCGCCTGCGCGCAGCGTCGCGAGCGCGTCGCCGAGGTTTCTCTGCGGCAGGCTGAACGCGACCGCGATCGGATCGAGCTGGGTGATGGTGACGAGCGCGCTGCCGGTCGGCTGCACGGTGCTGCCCGCGAAGACGTTGATCGCGCCGGCGCGGCCCGCGGCGGGCGCGACGATGCGCATGTACGACAGGCCCACCTGCGCCGAGTCGATCGCCGCCTTGTCGGCGGCGACCACCGCGCGCTGCGATTCGACCAGCGTCTGCGTCGTGTCGACCGCTCCCTGCGAGATGAAGTTCTGCTTGAACAGATCCTGGCTGCGCGCGAGCTGGCGCTCGGCGTCGGCGAGCGCCGCCTGGTCCTTGGCGAGCTGGGCCCTGGCCTTGACGACGTTGACCTCGTCGTTGCGCGCGTCTAGGGCGAAGAGCGGCTGGCCGGCCTTGACGAACTGACCTTCCTTGATCTGCACCTTGGTGATCACGCTCGCGACCTGCGGCCGGACGTCGACGCTGTTGAGCGACGAGACCGTGCCGGTCGCCTCGAGCATCACGTCGACGTCACGCTTCTGCACCATGACCGTCGTGACGCTGATCGGCGGCCCGCCGCCGCCCGCGGCCGATGCCGACGACGCCGGCGCGCCCGCCGCGGCAATCGTGTTGCCACCGGGCTGGCGCATCAGCAGATAGCCGACGCCGGCGGCGATCAGGACCGCGCCGGCGATCGAGACGAGGACGGGCTGTTTCATGCGCCCGCGATTGTGATGCCTCGGCCGGGCGCCATGACGCTCATCCGACGGAAGAAGGCGTGACGGCGTTCTCGCCGTCGAAGCGCAGGCTCGGCACCCGGCTCGCCGCCCAGGCTGCTGCCAGGCAGAGGACGGCGGCGGCGAGGAAGGCGAACTCGAAGGCGTGGCCGACCCGCGCATCCTCGGCGGCGGAACGCGCGCCGGTCAGCACCGGCGCGCCGCCGATCAGTCCGTAGATCAGCGCGCCGAACGCCGACGCACCGATCGACGAGCCGAGCGTGCGGGCGAGCGAGATCGTCGAGGCCGCGGCGCCGAGACGGGCCGGGCCTGCCGCGGTCTGGGTGACGATCTGCATCACCGACATCACCGAGCCCAGGCCGAGGCCGGTCGTGATCTCGAGCGCGATCAGGATCGGCCGGTCGGCCGGCAACCATGCCAGGCCGAAGAGCGACGCCGACGCGAGGAGGAGGCCGGGGCCCGGGATCGCGGTCGGGCGCCCGGTCCAGACGATGATCCGGCCGGTCAGCGCGGCGCCGCCGACGATGCCGGCCGTCAGCGGCAGCAGCAGCAATCCCGACTCGGCCGGGTTCGAGTGCAAGGCGAGCTGCAGGTACACGGGCAGGTAGAAGATCATCGCGAACATCGCCGACGCGAAGGCGACGACGGTGAGCACGGCATAGCGCACGGCCGGCATCGCGAGAAGCTCGAGCGGCAGGAACGGCCGCTCGGCGGAGCGCTCGACGCGCACCAGCGCGACACCGAAGACGATGGCGGCGGCGACCAGCGCCGCGCTCGTCGCCGAGGTCCAGTCGAAGCGATGGCCGGCCGACGAGAGCCAGATCAGCGCCGTCGACGCGGTCAGCGCGAACAGCACGATGCCGAGCGGATCGGGCTTGCCGCGCGCCGCGTGAAGCCGGTCGTCGCCGATCATCGTGCGCAGCCGCCAGACCGCGACCGCGCAGAGCGGCAGGTTGACGAGGAAGAGCCAGCGCCAGCTCGCATGCTGGACGACCAGGCCGCCGATCACCGGACCGCCGACGCTCGCCAGCGTGAAGATGATCGCGAAGTAGCTCTGGTTGCGGGCGCGCAGGCGCGGCGCGACGACCTCGCCGATCAGCGCCTGGGAGAGCGTCATCAGGCCGCCGCCGCCGAGGCCTTGCAGCACGCGCGCGGCGACGAGCAGGCCGAGCGTCGGCGCGAGGCCGCAGGCGAGCGAGCCGACGCCGAACGCGACGATCGCGTACGAGAGCACGCGGCGGCGCCCGAAGCGGTCGCCGAGCCGGCCGTAGAGCGGCACCATGATCACCGACGCGAGCAGGTAGGCAACCGCGAGCCACGAGGTGTCGCGCAGGCCGCCGAGCTCGCGGCTAATGACCGGCGTCGCGGTCGCGAGCATCGTCTGGTCGACGGCCGCGAGGAACATCGGCACCATGACGGCGACGAAGAGGCGCCGAAAGCGCGCCCTGTCGAAGGACGGCGCGGGATCCGCGGAGACGAAGGGCGTCGTCGCCGAGGCAGTTGCCGTTGCGATCGTGGCCGCCGTGCCGCTCGGCATGGTCGATGCCGACACCGACGTCACCGCCGCCTCCTCGACCGGCGACGAACGCATGCTCGCCCCGCTCCTCAGGCGCGGCCAGTCGAGCCGAAGCCGCCGCCGCCTCGCCCGCTGGTGTCGAAGCTCTCGACGACGCGGAACTCGGCCTGCGCCACCGGCACGATGACCAGCTGGGCGATGCGCTCGAACGGCTCGATCGTGAACGGCTCGCTGCCGCGGTTCCACGCGCTCACCATGAGCGGGCCCTGGTAGTCGGAATCGATCAGGCCGACCAGGTTGCCGAGGACGATGCCGTGCTTGTGGCCGAGCCCCGAGCGCGGCAGCAGCATGGCCGCATAGCCGGGATCGCCGATGTGGATCGCCAGGCCGGTCGGCACGAGCTGCGCTTCGCCGGGGCGAAGGACGAGCGGCGCGTCGAGGCAGGCGCGCAGGTCGAGGCCGGCGCTGCCGGCCGTCGCGTAGGCCGGCAGGCGATCGGCCATGCGCGGGTCGAGGATGCGGACATCGACCGGGGTCATGGCGTCGCCCGCGGCGGCACGGCAGCGATCCGTGCCGCGATCTCGGCGACGAGCTGGCGCGCGAGCGCGAGCTTGCCGGCACGCGCGAGCTCGCGCACGCCGCGCTCGTCGATCAGCGTCAGCGCGTTGTCGTCGGCGCCGAAGGTCGCCGGGCCCAGGTTGCCGACGATCAGCGGCACGTTCTTGCGGAGCCGCTTCGCGCTCGCGTTGGCGAGCAGGTCGCCGCTCTCGGCGGCGAAGCCGACGCAGTACGGCGGCGCGGGCAAACCGGCGACGGCGGCGAGGATGTCGGGGTTCTCGACCAGCTCGAAGCTCGGCACGCTCTCGCCCGCACGCTTCTTGATCTTGTCGCCGGCGATCGTCGCGACGCGCCAGTCGGCGACCGCCGCGGTCGCGACGAAGACGTCGCTCGACGGCGCCGCGGCCATCGTCGCGGCGTGCATCTGCTCGGCCGTGCCGACGTCGACGCGGCGCACGTGGCGCGGCGTCGCCAGCGCGACCGGGCCGGCGACGAGCGTCACGTCGGCGCCGGCCTCGGCGGCGGCGCGCGCGATCGCGAAGCCCATCTTGCCGCTCGACCGGTTGGTGAGGCCGCGCACGGGATCGATCGGCTCGAAGGTCGGGCCGGCGGTGACGAGCACGCGCCGTCCGGCGAGGACCTTCGGCTGGAAGAACGCGATCAGCTCGGCGAGCAGATCGTCGGGCTCGAGCATGCGGCCGTCGCCGAACTCGCCGCACGCCTGGTCGCCGTTGCCGGGGCCGAGCACGAGCGCGCCGTCGGCGGCGAGCTGCGCGAAATTGCGCTGCGTCGCCGGGTGCGACCACATCTCGCGGTTCATCGCAGGCGCGACCAGCAATGGGCAGCGCTCGATCGGCCGCGCCAGGCAGAGCAGCGAGAGCAGGTCGTCGGCGCGTCCGTGCAGCAGCTTGGCGACGAAGTCGGCGCTGGCCGGCGCGACGAGCACGACATCGGCCTCGCGCGTGAGGTTGATGTGGGCCATGTTGTTGGCCTCGCGCGCGTCCCACTGGCTCGTGTAGACGGTGCGGTTCGAGAGCGCCTGCAAGGTCACCGCGGTGATGAACTGCTCCGCCGCCTCGGTCATCACGACCTGCACCGTGCCGCCGGCCTTGACGATCGCCCGCACCAGCTCTGCTGCCTTGTAGCAGGCGATCCCGCCCGACAGGCCGAGCACGATGTGACGGCCGGCAAGCTCTGCGGGTGCGGAAGATGCTGGGAGATCCACGGGAGGAGCGGATTATCGGCGAGCTGCTCCGCCGTGCTCGCCCGAGGGCTCTCGGCTCAGCTCTTGCGGGACACCGCGATCAGGGGATCGAGCAGCGCGCCCGCTTCCTCCGCTTCCCAGTCGAGCTCGCCGACGACAGTGGTCGCCGGACGACCGTCGCGACCGACGAGGACGGTGCTCGGGAAGACGCGCGGCGTCCAGGCGACGGTGGCGTCGCCGTCGCTGTCGAGCAGGATCGGCGCCTTGAACGGCGCGCGCTCGAGGAAGCGCCGGATCTTGTCCGGTGACTCGAGGTAGTTCACCGCGCAGACGACGACGCCCTCGCGGCGCTTCCGGGCCGCCATCGCTTCCAGCGAGGGCATCTCGACGCGGCACGGCTCGCACCACGTCGCCCAGAAGTTCAGGACCACGACCCGGCCGGCGAGCGCGTCGATCGTCCAGCGCTTGCCGTCGAGGTCGACGAGGTCGAGCGGCGGCGCCGGCCGGCCCGCGGGCCACGGCCGCACGACATGGCGCGCGAGCACCTGGCCGAACGGCCAGAACGCGCCGAGCAACGTGGCGCACAGGCCGAGGCCGATGCGACGGCGGCCGGCGAGGCCGGGCGCGGATCGCGGCGCGGTACGGCGTTTGCCTGTCATGCGCTGCATTCTGGGCGATCCCGCGGTAAGGTGCGGGGCCGGCGCCCGACTCCCCGAACTGACCCCGCCGCACGATGCCTACTCCCAAGACGCCACGCTTCATCCAGAGCTGGTTCGACGACGCCGATGCCGGACGCAACGCCGCGCGCGACGCGCTCGCGGCGCGGCGCGCGAGCGTCAGCCCGAAGTTCTTCTACGACCGGCTCGGCTCGCATCTCTTCGAGGCGATCACCGAGCTGCCCGAGTACTACCCGACGCGCACGGAGGCGGCGATCTTCGCCGCCCACGGCGCGGAGATGGCCGCGGCGATCGGCTCGGGCATGTCGCTGGTCGACCTCGGGGCCGGCAACTGCGCCAAGGCGGCGACGCTCTTTCCGCTGCTCGAGCCGGCGCGCTACATCGCTGTCGACATCTCTGTCGATTTCCTGCGCGACGCCTTGCGCCGGCTGCAGCGCGAGCATCCGCACATCGCGATGGCCGGGCTCGGCCAGGACTTCGCGACCACGCTCGAGATCCCCGTGGAGCTGCTCGGCGATCTGCGTCCGGTCTTCTTCTATCCCGGCTCGAGCATCGGCAACTTCACGCGCCCCGACGCGCTCGCGTTCCTGTCGCGGGTGCGCGAGCGGGCCGACGGCGGCGGCCTCCTGATCGGGGTCGACCTGGTCAAGCCGCGCGAGATCCTGGAAGCCGCGTACGACGACGCCCTCGGCGTCACCGCGGCCTTCAACCGCAACGTGCTCCAGCACCTGAACCGGCTCGTCGGCAGCGACTTCGATCCACGCCAGTGGCGCCACATCGCGTTCTTCGATGCGGACGCGTCGCGCATCGAGATGCACCTCGAGGCGCGGGAGTCGCTCTCGGTGATCTGGCCGGGCGGCGTCCGCGACTTCGACGCCGGCGAACGCATCCACACCGAGAACTCGTGCAAGTACACGGTCGAGGGCTTCGCGTCGCTGCTCGCCGAGGCCGGCTTCGCCTCGACCCGCCACTGGACCGACGAGCGCGGCTGGTTCGCGGTGTTCTGGGCCAGCCCGCGCTGAACGCGGCGCGCCGGGCGCTCAGTGCTCGGCGAGGAACCGGACGACGCGGTCGCGCGACGCACGCCAGGCGACGGGATTGCCGCCGACGTGCACGCCCTGGCCCGGATTGACGCCGTTGGGGACGTCCTTGCGGACGCGCACCGGCGCGTCGGAGTCGAACCCGTGCCAGGCGCCGGCGTAGCTGACGATCTCGGGCCGCGGCTCTGCGGCGGCGCGAACAAGCGCGGCGCACTGCGACGCCGGCGTCCAGTCGTCCGACTGGCCGACCAGCATCAGCAGCGGGCCCGACGGCTGATAGCCGCGCTTCAGGTCGGCTTCGCAGCCGGGATAGAAGGCGATCGCGAACGCCGGGCGCGTCGTCGCGATCGCGACGTCGTGGTGGCGCAGGTTGGTCGCTGCAAGCACCGTGCTGCCGCCGTTCGACCAGCCGATGAGGCCGATCCGCTTCGGGTCGACGTCGCGGCGCTCGGCCAGGTACTCGATCGCGCCGAGCGCGTCGAGGCGGCGGTTGGCCTGCGTGACGCGGCGCTTGCCGATGCGCTGCGTGCACAGCTCCTTCTCGTAGCGCGCGGTCAGCGAGTCGACGACCAGCACGTGCAGGCCGAGTCCGTTGAAGAGCGTTGCGTAGTCGCGCATGCGCGGGGCGAGTGCGCCACGCTTGTCATAGGCGCCGCCGCAGCCATGGAACATGGCGATCGCCGGAGCCGGCACCGACGCGCCCGACGCCGCGAAGAACACGCCGGTGAGGACGACGGGCGCGCTGCCGGCACCGTCGAGGCTCGGGAAGGAGACGCGCTCCTCGGCCGACGCGAGCGCGGCCAGCGTCACCGTCACGATCGTGAAGGCGATCCGACACCACGCGGTCATGGCGTCGCGGGTCCGATCGCCGGCGGATTGGGATGGACGCGGGCCATCGCGAACGCATCGACGTACCGGCCGTCGCGCAGCGCGTAGCCGCGGTGGCGCCCTTCCATCTCGAAGCCGAACTTGCGGTAGAGCGCGACGGCGGCAGCGTTGTCGGTGTAGACCGTGAGCTCGATCCGCAGGACGCCCATCCAGCGGTCGGCGTAGTCGCACATTGCCTGCATCAGCGCCGCGCCGACGCCCTGGCCCTGCGCTTCAGGCAGGACCGAGATGCCGATCGACATCACATGGCGACGACGCACGGCGACACCGGCTGGATGCAAGCCCGAGGATCCGACCACCTTGCCGTCCCGCTCCGCGACCAGCAGCAGGTCGAGCTTGCCGGGCGCGAGGAACTCGCCGAGCCGTGTCCGTTGCGCCTCGACGCTGGCGTACGGCATCTGCATCAGGCCCGCGTACACGGCAGGGTCGTCCATCACGGCAGCGATGGCCGCCGCGTCGTCGACCCGGGCGCGCCGGACCGTGATCGTCATGCTGCGTCTCCTCCGCGCAGGTTGCGGTAGTGCAGGAAGACCTCGTCGCCTTCGACCTCGCTCGCGACGAGCGTCATGCGGCGCACGTCGGCGCGGTCGAAGCCGGCGCCGTCGACGAGGCTGGGCGCATCGCCGCCGACGACGATCGGGCAGAGCGTGACGTGCATCTCGTCGACCGCGTCGGCGGCGAGGAACTGGAACAGCAGGTCGCCGCCGGCCTCGACGAGCAGCCGCTCAATGCCGCGCGCAGCCAGTCGCTCGACGATCCATGCGATCGGCGGATTGCCGTCGCCAGTCCAGGCCTCGACGTCAGCCGCGAAGGTCGCGGGAACGGCATCGGCGCGCGTCACGAACAGCGGCCGGATCGATCGCTCGGCGAGGAACTCGGGCGTGAGCGGAACGTCGAGCGAGCGCGTCACGACGACGTTCCACTTCGGCGCCGCCCCGACGACTCGATCGCCCTCGTCGGGCAGCGACGGATGCGGCCAGTTGCGGAACGTCGCGCCGCCGACCAGCACCGCGTCGGCCGCGGCGCGCAGCCGGCTCATGCGCACGTGGTCGCGCGCGCTGCCGAAGAACGTGAAGCGCCGCTCACGCGTGTTGATGCGGCCGTCGAGCGAAACCGCCGTGTTGGTGACGACCTTCACCTCTCGTCCACTGGACTAACGGCCGCGCGTGATCTGCACGCCGGCCCATTCGAGGCCCTGCACCGGCGGGCGCTTCTTCACCGAGACGACGACGTGGTCGACCAGCGGATTCTTCAGCGCGACCGCGGCGAGCGTCTCGGCGACGCTCTCGATCAGCAGGTACTCGTGGAGCTGGACGGCGTCGATGAGGTCGTGCGCGAGTCTGTAGTCGACGGTGCGCTCGAGGTCGTCGGCGATGCCGGCGTCGCGCAGCGACGGGCAGTACATCCGCAGCTCGACGCGCAGCGACTGCGGCGTCGCCCGCTCCGGGTCGGTGCAGCCGACGCGGCACGGCACTTCGAGGCCTTCGAGGAAGATCACGTCCATCGGCGCCCCCGGCGGCAGGACCGTGCCCTCGCCGTTCCCGCTGCGGCGCGGCTTGCCCGGCTTCTGTTTCTTCGATGCCATCACGCGCGCTCCTCGACCCAGCCCGCCACCGACGCGAGCGCTTCGGCCAAGTGCGACGGATCGGTGCCGCCGGCCATGGCCATGTCGGCCTTGCCGCCGCCCTTGCCGCCGACCTGCTGGGCGACGAAGTTGACGAGCTCGCCGGCCTTGACGCGGTCGATGCTGTCGGCGGTGACGCCGGCCGCGATCTGCACCTTCGCCCCGTCGACCGCGGCCAGGACGACGACGGCGGTCTTCAGCTTGTCCTTGAGCTTGTCGAGCGTGTCGCGCAGCGACTTCGCATCGGCGCCGTCGAGCCGTGCCGCGAGCACCTTCAGGCCCTTGATGTCGATCGCCTGCGCCGCGAGATCACCGCCCTGTGCCGACGCGAGCCGGCCCTTGAGCGCCGCGAGCTCCCTCTCGAGCGTGCGCGTGTGCTCGAGCACCTGCGCCAGCCGCGCCGGCACTTCCGCGGGCGCCGAGCGCAGGGCGCCCGCGAGGCGATGCACCGTGCCTTCGAGCGACTGCAGGTAGGCGAGCGCGTTGACGCCGGTGACCGCCTCGACGCGGCGGATGCCGGCGGCGACGCCGCTCTCCGAGACGATCTTGAAGAGGCCGATGTCGCCGGTGCGCTCGACGTGCGTGCCGCCGCAGAGCTCGCGGCTCGAGCCGATGTCGAGCACGCGGACCTCGTCGCCGTACTTCTCGCCGAACAGCATCATCGCGCCGAGCTTCTGGGCGTCGTCGATCGGCATCACGCGCGCCTTCGTCTCGAGGTTGGCGAGGATCTCTGCATTCACGATGTTTTCCACGCGGCGGATCTGCTCGTCCGTGAGCGGCGCGTTGTGGGCGAAGTCGAAGCGCGTCTTGTCGGCATCGACGAGCGAGCCCTTCTGCTGCACGTGCTCGCCGAGCACCTCGCGCAGCGCCTTGTGCATCAGGTGGGTCGCGCTGTGGTTGCGCACGGTCTTCGCGCGACGCTCGACGTCGACCCTGGCGTTCAGGACGTCGCCCACCTTGATCTCGCCCTCGACGACGCGACCTTCGTGGCCGAACACCGCCGCCTGGATCTTGATCGTCTCCTCGATCAGCATGCGCGCGGTCGCGTTGCGCAGCTCGCCCGTGTCGCCGACCTGCCCGCCCGACTCGGCGTAGAACGGCGTGTGGTCGAGCACGATCACGGCATCGTCGCCGGCGCGCGCCGAGGTCGCGGCGCTGCCGTCGACGTAGACCGCGACCACGGTCGCGCTCTCGCGCACGAGCTCGCCGTAGCCGTGGAAGGTGGTCGCTGCACCCGTGTACTCGAGCCCCTGCGCGACCTTGAACTTGCCAGCCGCCCGCGCCTGCTCGCGCTGCTTGGTCATCGCGACCTCGAAGCCCGCCGTGTCGACGTCGACGCCGCGCTCGCGGCAGACGTCGGCGGTGAGGTCGAGCGGGAAACCGTAGGTGTCGTGCAGCTTGAAGGCGACGTCGCCGCCGAGGGTGCGCGCGCCTTGCGCGGGCAGCGCGGCGATCGCGCCCTCGAGGATCTCCATGCCGTTGGCGATCGTCTGGAAGAAGCGTTCCTCTTCCTGGCGCAGCACGTCGGTCGCGCGCTGGCCGTCGCGGCGCAGCTCCGGGTAGGCGTCGCCCATCTCGGCGACCAGGTCGGCGACGAGCTTGTGGAAGAAGGGCTTCCTCGCACCGAGCTTGTAGCCATGGCGGATCGCCCGGCGCGTGATCCGGCGCAGCACGTAGCCGCGTCCTTCGTTGCCCGGAATGACGCCGTCGACCACGGTGAACGTGCACGCGCGGATGTGGTCGGCGATGACCTTGAGCGATGGGGAGTCCTTGTCGCAGTCGCGCGCGCCCGCCGCGTCGACGACCCGCTTGGCCGCCGCGAGCAGCGTCACGAACAGGTCGATCTCGTAGTTCGAGTGCACGTGCTGCAGCACTGCCGTGAGCCGCTCGAGGCCCATGCCGGTGTCGACGCTCGGCTTCGGCAGCTTGTGCAACACGCCCGCGTCGTCGCGGTTGAACTGCATGAAGACGTTGTTCCAGATCTCGATGTAGCGGTCGCCGTCCTCGTTCGGCGAGCCGGGCGGGCCGCCGGCGATCTCCGGGCCGTGGTCGTAGAAGATCTCGCTGCTCGGACCGCACGGGCCGGTGTCGCCCATCATCCAGAAGTTGTCGGATGCGAAGCGCCCGCCCTTGTTGTCGCCGATGCGCACGATCCGCTCGGCCGGCAGGCCGATCTCGTTCTTCCAGATGTCGTAGGCCTCGTCGTCCTCGCCGTAGACCGTCGCCCAGAGCTTGTCCTTCGGCAGCTTGTAGACCTCGGTCAGCAGCTCCCAGGCGAATTTCAGCGCGTCGCGCTTGAAGTAGTCGCCGAACGAGAAGTTGCCGAGCATCTCGAAAAACGTGTGGTGGCGCGCGGTGTAGCCGACGTTCTCGAGGTCGTTGTGTTTGCCGCCGGCGCGGATGCACTTCTGCGCCGTCGTCGCGCGCACGTACGGGCGCTTGTCGAAACCGAGGAAGACGTCCTTGAACTGGTTCATCCCGGCGTTGGTGAAGAGCAGCGTCGGGTCGTCGCCGGGAACGACGGGGCTCGAGGCGACGACCGTGTGGCCCTTCGACTCGAAGTACTTCAGGAACGTGGCGCGGATCTCGGAGGCTTTCACGGGGACACTTTCAGGTCGCGATGGATCGCCGCCGGAAGTGGCGACGCGGCCGGCGACGTCTTCGGTGCCGGGCTGGCGATTGTCCGATACGTCAGGCCTCGTCGTTGGCCGCCGTCCGCGGCGCCCCCGCGCCGTCGTGCGACGCCGCTGGGCCGGTGCTGACGACCGCCGGCGCCGCCTCGGCCAGGGCGAGCGCCCGGCGCAGCAGCCGCTCGGCGTCGCGTCCGTCGTTCGGGTACTGGGCGATGCCGAACGCGACCGCGAGCGACCGGGCTCCGCCGGCCAGCGCGAACGGCGCGACCAGGGCCGCGACCAGCTTGGCGGCGACCCGGTCGGCGTCGCCGGGCGCGAGGATCGAACCGAGCAGCACGGCGAAGGCATCGGCCTCGATGGCCGCGACGACGTCGCTGGCGCGCACGCCGGCGCGCAGGCGCACCGCGACCTTGCGCCGCAGCAGCGTCTTCTCGGCCGCCTGGGCGCCCGCGCCGATCGCCGTCGGATCGCCGATGTCGCCCGGCGCGGCGTCGCTGGCGGCGCTGGCGACGATCCGCAGCGCCAGGACCGCCATCGGCGACGGCTCGCGCTCGCGCAGGGCGAGCAGCTGGCTCAGGTGCTCGACCAGCTGCTGACGGTGTGGCAGGCCGGTGTCCGGATCGGTCGAGTACGCGGCGCCGCGCCAGGGCGCGCCGACGCGCCGCGCGACGGCATGGCGGATGCGGCGCCAGACGACGCCGCTCGCGACCTCGTCGCGGCCGACGACGTCGTCGGCGCCCTGGCGCAACCAGACGCCGGCAGCGGGGTCCTCGGGGTCGGCGACGACGACCACCAGTGCGGCGAGCGCCGCCACCGCGGCGACCTCGGCCGGCGTTGCCGGCAGCGCGTCGCCGTCGACGAGCATCGCGTCGACAGGCGGCCCGGTGTCGAGAAGCTCGCGTGCGTCACCCCAGCCGGCGGCAGTCTCGAGCGCCACGTCCGGCGCTGCGACGGCGACGCCGACGATCAGGACGCGCAGCTGCGGCTCGGTCACGGCAGCCTGCTCGGCGGGCGGGGTGCCATCGCTATCGCATGTTCCCGGTGTGTCCGAGCGAATAGCGGCCCGGCTGCGGCCAGACCGTCAGGCCGTGCGGCTCCTTGCCGACCGGGATGATCTTGACCGCGCCGCTCGTCGTGTCGAACACGTAGACGACGTTGTCGTAGCGCCCCGAGAGCCAGAGCTGCTTGCCGTCGGCGCTGACGTTGCCCATGTCGGGGCTGCCGCCGCCCGGGATCGGCCAGGTGACGTCGACCTTGCGGGTCGCGAAGTCGAGCACCGAGACGCTGCCCATGCCGCGCTCGGCGCCGTGGATCTTGTTCGAGCCGCGGTTGGCGACGTAGAGCTTCCTGCCGTCGCGGCTCGGATAGAGGCCGTGCGTGCCCTTGCCGGTCGCGATGAAGCCGATCTCCTTGAAGGCCGCGCCGTCGATCACGAAGATGCCGTCGGCCATCATGTCGGCGACGTAGAAGACGGCGCCGTCGGGCGAGACGCGGATGTCCTGCGGCATGTGGCCAGTCGAGAGCTTCAGGTAGCCGATCACCTTGCGCCCCACCATGTCGATCTTGGCCAGCATGCCGCCGAACTCGCAGGTGAAGATGGCGTAGCGGCCGTCGATCGAGAAGTCGGCGTGGTTGATGCCGCGGCAGTTCGGCGTCGGCAGCGACGATTTGAGCTTCATCGTCTGCGGGTCGCGGAAGTCGAGCCGCTTGTAGGCCTCGGCGACGATGATCGCGTCCTTGCCGTCGGGAGAGAAGTACATGTTGTACGGATCGTCGACGGCGATCGACTTGCCCGGCTTGCCGGTGAGCGGATCGATCGGCGTCAGGCTGCCCTTGGTCGTGTTCTCGGCGTTGTTCGCGACCCAGAGCGTCTTCAGGTCCCACGCCGGCACCACGTGCTGCGGATTGAGGCCGACCTTGAACCTGTCGACGACGGTGAGGGTCGCCGGGTCGATGACGTAGACGTCGTTCGACTGCAGGTTGGGCACGTAGACGCGCGCCAGCGCACCCTGCACCGCCGCGCTCATCTTGCCGGCGCCGGCGTCGCCGTAGAGATTGGCCGGGTCGCTGACCGGCGCCATTCCGGCGACGGTATCGACACCGGCCGCGCGAGCCGGAGCGGCGACGGCGAGCACGGACGCCAGCGCGAACGCGAGCTCAAGGGAGAACGAATGGGATTTCAAGTCTGGGAACTCCTGTCAATGTCGCGCAACTTCCTTGCGGATCGCGTCGCGCGTGCGCGTCACGATCAGCTCGACGCCGGTCTGGCCGGCGGCCGCCGTCGACCGGCGCGGGTCACCGTGCACGCCGTCGGCGACACCCGGCGCCGGGCCGTCGTGCAGTCGCTCGGCGCGCACGAGCTGCGGATCGACGGCGAGCGCCAGGGACGTGTCGGAGACGCCGCCGTGCGAGCCGATCTCGGCGGCGCTGAAGCCTTGCTGGCGCAGCGCCGGATTGAAGGCGCTCTCGATGGCATCGTAGTACTCGCGCACGGCGTGGACGCGCGCCGGCGACGCCGTCCACTCGCGGTCGAGCCTGGCTGCGACCTTGGTCAGGCTCGTCTGGTAGCCGCCGTGGTCGCCGATCAGGACGATGTCGCGAAAGCCCGCCTGCCTGAGGCTGCGGGCCGTGGACTCGAGCGTCGTCTCGAACGCAGCCTCGGGAATGCTCAGCGTGCCGGGAAAGCGCATGTGCGCAGCGGGCGGATCGATGCTGCCCTCGGGCACGTAGGCCATCACCGGCGCGACGATGGCGTTGCCGAGGCTTGCCGCGATCTTGCCCGCGAGCACCTTGACGCGCACGTTGTGCTTGCCGAGGACGATGTGCGGGCCGGTCTGCTCGGTGCCGCCGACCGGCACGATCACCGTCGACTTGCCGGCGCGGATCGCGTCGCGCAGCTCGGTCCAGGTGAGCTCTTCAAGATACACCGATGTCGCGCCCGGCGCGGCCGAGGCGGCACCAATGGAGAGCAGGAGAACGGCGGCGCAGGCCCGGGAACGAAACGACGTCATGCCGGATTTTAGCGAGCCGCCCGGGCGCGCCCGGGTCGGCTCAGCCCGACTCGGCCGAGGTCGCGCGCGCTTCGGCATCGCGCCGGGCGTGCATGTCCTCGCGGATGCGCAGGACCACGATCCGTGCCGCGGCCAGCGTCGGGATCGACAGGAAGATGCCGACCACGCCGCCGATCTCCTCCCCCGCCAGCAGGCCGAACAGAACCATCAGCGGCGGCACGGCGACGCCGCCGCTCATCAGGTACGGATTGACGACGTAGTCCTGGAACAGCCGGTAGATGCCGATGAAGACGACGATCACGAGCAGGTGGTCGTAGCCCCCGACAGCAGCGACGACGATCGCCGCGACGGCGGCGACGAGCGGACCGATGACCGGGATGAACTCGAGCACCGCGGCGAGCGCGGCCAGGACGACGCCGTACGGCACGCCGGCGACCGAAAAGAAGATCGAGTAGCTGACGAAGGTCGCGGCCGACAGCAGCACGAGGGCGCGGATGTAGCGACCGAAGAGCTTGTCGAGGTCGGCGACGATGTGCTGCCACATCGGAGAGTGGCGGCCCTCCGCGGTCCAGCTGAGGAAGCCGTCGCGCATCGCCGCGCCGCTGGTGATGAAGAGGAAGGCGAGGATCGGGATCAGGACGGCGAAGAGCATGTCGCCGAACAGGCGCAGCGCCGTCTGGCCGACCCGCCTGGCGAGCGGCATCGCGGTATCGCCGTCAGGCAGGTGCTCGCGCACGAACTCGGCCATCTTCTCGCGGTACGGCGCGAGCCAGTCGGGAAAAGGCACGCGATCGAACATGCCGGGATCGTTGACGACCTGCGGGATCCGCGCCGCCAGGCGCGAGGCCTGGCTGGCGAGCGGCGGGCCGACGATCGCGAAGACGACGGCGACGACGATCCCGAGCAACACGAAGACGATCGCCGTCGCGACCATTCGCGCCGAGCGCAGCGGGATCATCTGCTCGATCCGGCGCACCAGCGGAAAGAGCATGTACGAGAAGAAGATCGCGAGGAAAAAGACGAGCAGGGTGCGACGCACCGCGTAGACGGCACCGATCGCCGCGGCGACGAGGAAGATCGTCCACGTGACCCGCGCGGCACGACGATCGAAGGCAAGCATGCGTGGCAGTCCTCTGGAGCTGAAGGCGGGAGCGGCGTTCACGGCCCGCGGCCGCGGGGACCCACGTGGCACTGGCTCGCGCCCCGTGGCGCTAGTATCTTCGCTCCCAAGGGACCACGGATGAAGCCTCTGCGCCGCGTCGGCGCGGGCGCGCTCATCCTCAACGGCGCCGACGTCGTCGCGCAAGGCCTCAGCGACCGGATGGGTGCGCTCACCTGGATGGGCGCGGGCTTCATCCCGGTCGTGCCCCGACCCTCGGCTCGCAGGAGTTGCTCGTCGAGTGATCCCCGCACGGTTTCATCCGTGCAGCGCCAGCAGGCTGCACCCCGCGACGATGCAGACGATGCCGAGCCGCCGCAACGCCGGCACCGACTCGCGCAGGATCAGCGCCGAGAGCAGCGCGACGCTCACATAGCTGAGCGCGCCGAGCGCGTAGGCGACGCTGACGTCGAGCCGCTGCAGCGCCGCGGTGTAGAGAACGGCCTCGACGACGAAGAGCGTGACGCCGAGCGCGATCCAGCGCGACCGGAGCCGCGGTCTTCGGCTCGATTGCTTGAGCGCCACCTGCGCCACGCCCTCGACGCCGGCACAGGCGATCGCGAGCAGCGTGCCGAGCCAGATCGAGGTCACGGCCGGCTCGCCCGCCGGACCGCGTCGACGCCGATCAGCCCGACGCCGAGCAGCACCAGCGCCACGCCGATCAGGCGGACCGGATCGAGCCGCTCGCCGAATAGCCAGACCGACATCGCCACGACCGTGACGTAGCTGAGCGACGTGATCGGCTGCGCGTAGCTCAGCTCGGCGCGCTCGAGCACGAGCAGCCAGTTGACGAGCTGGAGCACGAACACGCCGAGCACGGCGAGCGGCAAGGGATCGTGCAGCAGCGCTGCGAGGAGAACCGCTGGCGACAGGCTCTCGGGAAGGCCGACGGCGGCACGCTTCCAGAGCAGCTGCCCGGCCGTGTCGAGGATGATGGCGAGCGCGAGCCCGATCGCGACGCCGTGGCGCGAGACACGTGCGGCGAGCGTCGTGCGGCGTGGCTCCGGCGTCATGCGCGACGGCGCTGCGCCGCCCGGGTCGCGTGCGCTACGGCAGCCGGTACGTCAGGCGGCGACCGCCCGCGACGACCGTGTCGAGGCCGATCCAGCGACCATCGGCGTCGTACCAGACGTCGATGGGCTGGGCCACGCCGGAGATGCGGTAGCTCGTCGCCGCGACGGCGTGCCCGCGCACCAGCAGCTGGTCTTCGGAGAAACGCCGGACCTGCACGACCTCGAGCTTGCCGGTCTGCGCGTTGAGCAGGCGCGTCTGCAGCCGTATCGCCGGGTTCCAGTAGGCGAAGCTCATCAGGCAGGCGTCGCGGTCGGGCGTCGCGTCGGCGGCCCGAAGCGTCGGCGCGGCGATGCGCGGCTCGACCCGCACTTCGCTCGGCGTGCCGTTGTCGTCTGTCCGGGCCGCGATCGACGTCAGGCAATTGCCGCGCCAGCGCTCGCTTGCCTCGTGCCGGTAGCGGTAGACGGTGAAGCCGAGCACGCGGACCTGAAAGCTCGCATCGCTGACCACCTGGCGCGCGTCGCCCGACGACGAGACGGTGAAGCGATGCCGGCCGATCGGCTGGCCGTCGAGGTCGACGCTGAAGTCCCAGACGTCGTACCTCGGCTCCGCCGCGCTCGCGGCCGGCGGTGCGGCGAGGGACAGGCAGGCAATCAGGACGATGAAGGTTCGCGCCATGTCGGCATCGCGGGTGGACACATCGTCGATGTCCCGGGGTTCGGCGCGGTCGCGCCTTCCGGACGTCTATGTGACAACCGCGTGCCCGGATGCTCATCGACGGGCGAGGTTCGCGATCCAACGAAAAGAGGCCCTTGTCGGACCGCTGCGGAGCCCGGCTCGCTTCGTGCGGAAGCACATTGAGGCCAGGTTGCGCATCGGGCACGCTGGAGCGGGTGAGGGGAATCGAACCCCTGTATGAAGCTTGGGAAGCTGCCGTTCTGCCATTGAACTACACCCGCGCCGGCCTCGAATTCTATCGGCACGGGACGGCCGCCGAGCCGCCGGTCCACTCTCCCGCGTCCGGCGGCGACAGGTTCGGATGCGGCTGAGGCAGATCAACCGACGCGCGCTCCTGGCCGGTTCTGATCAGGGTCGCCGATGACTCCGACCGCGCCCCCAATCCCGATCCGCTCGCTCAAGCACCGCTTCGTCGGCACGGCCGGCTGGGCGCTGGGCGGTCACTTCGGCGCGCAGGCTGTGCGCTTCGCGAGCAACCTCGTCCTGACGCGGTTGCTGGCGCCCGAGATGTTCGGCGTCATGAGCATGATCTACGTGGTGTTCACCGGCATCGGCATGCTGTGCGACGTCGGTCTGGGCGCGCTCGCGAGTCAGAGCCGCCGCGGCAACGAACCCAAGTTCCTGAACACGCTGTGGCTGGTCCAGGTCGGCCGCGGTGCCATCGTCACGGTCATGGCGCTCGGCGCCGCCGCGCTGCTTGCCCTCGTCGAGGCCCGGGGCGGGCTGCCGTCGCAATCGGTCTACGCCGATCCGCGCCTGCCGTGGCTGATCGCGGCCTTGTCGGTGATCGGCGTGACCGACGGACTTCAGTCGACACGCATCCTGGCGGCGCGCCGAAACCTGTCGATCGCCCGCCTGACCAAGATGGACCTCGCCTGCCAGTTCGCGACGACCGCGTTCATCCTGGCGTGGGCCGAGTTCGACCCGTCAGTCCGGGCACTCGCCGCCGGCTGGTTGTTCGGCTCGGCGCTGCACACCGTGCTGAGCCACACGATGTTGCCCGGGCCGCCGAACCGCCTCGAGTGGGATCGCGCCGCCTTCGACGAGATCCGCCGGTTCGGCACCTGGGTTGTCGTCTCCTCGCCCCTTTCGTTTCTGCTCGGAAGCGGCGACCGGATACTGCTCGGCGCGTACCTGGATGCGCCGACGATGGGGCTGTATTCGATCGCGCTGCTGCTGATCGCTGCCTTGCAAGGTGCCATCCAGGGCGTGATCGGCGCAGCCGTGCTGCCGGCGCTGAGCGAGGTGGTTCGCGACAAGCCGGCGGCCCTGCGGCAGACGCTCTATCGCATCCGCCGGCCGCTCGCCATCGCCTGCCTCGTTCCTGCCGGCGCCCTGACCATCCTGGGAAGCAGCGTCGTGCGCTGGCTCTACGACCCGCGGTACGCGGGTGCTGGGTGGATGCTGAGCGCGGTCGCGATGACGCTGGCGGTGTCCTATCTCAGCGTGTTCGACCAGTGCCTGATCGCCCTGCGCCGGGTCAAGCGGCTGTCGTTGCTGAACGCGCTTCGGCTCGCGACACTGTGCGCGCTCGTGTCGCTCGGCCATGCCATGTTCGGCGCGCGCGGCGCGGTCGCGGGGGTCGCCGCCACGGCGCTCGTGAACATGGTGCTGACGCTGGCCGTGCAGCATCGGATGGGTTTGCTCGACCTTCGGCGCGAGCTCGCTGCGCTGCCGCTGTTCGGCGCCGGAGTCGCCGCTGGGGCGCTGATTCAGGTCGTCGCCGGCGCGTTCGCGCGCTGAAGCGCTCGCCAGCATCGGCCAGCGACGCGCACACGCATCCCTGCATCGGACCCACTACCATCAGCGGCGCTGCCCCTGCGACTCGGTCGCCTGCACGTGCCGAGCCGACCGCGACGACACCGACCGCCTCCTCATGACCGCCAGCCCCGACCCCCCCGTGGGCGAAGCTGCCGCGAAACCGTCTCGGCGCATTCGCAGCTTCGTCGTCCGCGCCGGCCGCATCGGCCCCGGGCAGACCCGCGCGCTCGCCGAGCTGGCGCCGCGCTTCGTGCTGCCGTTCGTCGCGGCCGGCCCGGTCGACTTCGGGGTCGCCTTCGATCGGGTCGCGCCGCTCGTCGTCGAGATCGGCTTCGGCATGGGCAGCACGACCGCGGCGATGGCCGCCGCCGCGCCCGAGCGGAACTTTCTCGGCGTCGAGGTCCATCCGCCAGGCGTCGGCGCGCTGCTGCAGCGCATCGACGAGGCGAGTCTCGCCAACGTGCGCATCGTCCAGCACGACGCGGTCGAGGTGCTCGAATCGATGATCGCGCCGGCATCGCTCGCGGCCGTCCACGTCTTCTTCCCCGATCCCTGGCACAAGAAGCGGCACCACAAGCGTCGTCTGATCCAGCCGGCATTCGTGCGACTCCTCGCGAGCCGGCTCGCGCCCGGCGCGACCCTGCATTGCGCGACCGACTGGGAGCCCTATGCAACGCAGATGCTCGACGTGCTCACGGCCGAGCCGTCGCTCGTCAACGTTGCCGGCACCGGCTTCGCGCCACGGCCGGCGTCGCGGCCGCTCACCAAGTTCGAGCAGCGCGGCCTCGACCGCGGCCACGGCGTGTGGGACCTGCTCTTCACGAAACGCGCGTAGCTCCGGAGCTCGCGCTGCACCTGCTCGCGCTGCCGTAGAGAACCCTCAGTCGGCCCAGACGACGAGCCCGCTCCACGCCGTCGCGAGCACGACGATGCCGAACGCGATCCGGTACCACGCGAACGGCACGAAGGTGTGGGTCGAGATGTAGCGCAGCAACCAGCGCACGCAGAACCAGGCGGCGACGAAGCTGACGACGAAGCCGACCGCGAAGAGCGGCACGTCGGCGGTCGAGAGGAGCTTTCTCTCCTTGACGAGGCTGTAGCCGCCGGCCGCGACGAGCGTGGGGATCGCGAGGAAGAAGCTGAAGTCGGTCGCCGCCTTGCGCGACAGGCCGAGCAGCATGCCGCCGATGATGGTCGCGCCCGAGCGGCTGGTACCCGGAATCATGCCGAGGCACTGGACGAAGCCGACCTTGAGCGCGTCGAGCGGCGTCATCTGGTCGACGTCGACGATGCGGGGCGGCGGCGGGCTCGCGCGTTTCTCGACCCACAGGATGATCAATCCGCCGACGATGAACGCCGCCGCGACGACCGGCCCATTGAAGAGGTAGGCCTTGATGCTCTTGTAGACTAGGAAGCCGATCACCGCCGCCGGCAGGAAGCCGATCGCGACGTTGGCGACGAAGCGCCGCGCCCGCGCGCTGCTGCCGAGCTCGAGCACCGCGGTCGAGAGGCGCTGCCAGTAGACGATGATCACCGCGAGGATGGCGCCGGTCTGGATCGCGATGTCGAAGACCTTCGACTTCTCGTCGGTCATTCCGAGCAGCGAGCCGGCGAGGATCAGGTGACCGGTGCTCGAGACGGGCAGGAATTCGGTCAGGCCTTCGACGATGCCCATGACGGCCGCCTTGACGAGCAGGATGAGGTCCACGAGGTCTCCGCAGGCGGGCAAAGCGGGCGATCTTAGCGACCGACCGCCGGGCCCAGGGCCGGAGGCTTCGCGGCCCGGCGAGAATGGCGGGTTCGATCACGGCCCTTCGCCGCATCCGGACCGCCATGAACATCGAGCAAGCCCGCTTCAACATGATCGAGCAGCAGATCCGCACGTGGGAGGTGCTCGACCAGAACATCCTGTCGCTGCTGTCGGTGGTCAAGCGCGAGGATTTCGTGCCGCCGGCCTACCGCTCGATGGCCTTCGTCGACACCCAGGTGCCGCTGCCCCACGGCCAGTCGATGCTCGAGCCCAAGGTCGAGGCGCGCCTCCTGCAGGAGCTCGCCGTGCAGCGCCACGAGCGCGTCCTCGAGGTCGGCGCCGGCTCGGGCTACATGGCCGCCCTCCTCGCCCACCGGGCCCAGCACGTGACGACGCTCGAGCTCCATCCCGAGCTCGTTCGGATGGCGAGCGCCAACCTGAAGCGCGCCTGGGTGCTGAACGCCACCGTCGTCGAGGCCGACGCATCGGCCGGCCTGCCGGTCGAAGGGCCGTTCGACGTCATCGCGCTCTCGGGCTCGGTCGCCGAAGTGCCGCGCCTGCTGCTCGCGCAGCTCAAGCCGGGCGGACGCCTGGTCGCCGTCGTCGGCCAGATGCCGATCATGCGGGCCGTGCTGGTCACGCGCGGCGCCGAGGCCGGTCACTCGACGGTCGAGCTGTTCGACACGGTCGCGCCCCGCCTCGCCGGCTTCGGCGAGCCGAGTCGCTTCACGTTCTGACGCAGCGCGTTTCCACCGCGCAATGCAGCAACTGTCCGGGCCGGCCGCCCTCGCCCTCGCCGCGGCGCACGCCGACGATGCGCTGCCCGTGGTGTTCCTCGACGTGAGGGAGCCGTGGGAGGTCGCCACGGCAGCCCTCGCCGCCCCCGGCGCGAGCGCCGTCTGCGTGCCGATGCGCGAGATCCCCGCGCGGCTAGGCGAGCTCGATCCGGCGCAGCCTGTCGTCTGCATCTGTCATCACGGCGCCCGCAGCGCGCAGGTCGTCGCATTCCTGGAGCACGCGGGGTTCGAGTCCGTCTATAACCTCGCCGGCGGCATCGACGCCTGGTCGCAGGACGTGGATCCGTCCGTCGCGCGCTACTAGCGCGCGGCGCGTCACGCATCGCAAGGAAGCCCCATGCCAGTGGAGACCGATCCAACCCGCGCGCCCGGCCGCGTCCGCCGCCGACGCCCGGCCTCGCTGCAGGCCGCGGCGGTGGCGCTGACCCTCGTCGCAGGCGCCTGGTCGCACGCGGCGCGCGCAGAGTCGCTGCTCGAGCTGTACGAGGCCGCCCACAGCTACGACGCGACCTATCTCTCGGCGCGCTCGCTGGCCGATTCGGCGCCGTATCGCGTCGAGCAGTCGCGCGCCCTGATGCGCCCGAGCGCGTCGCTCTCGGGAAGCGGCGCGCGCGGCGAGAACCGCCCGGCCGTCGGCGGCAACTTCAGCAGCAACTCGATCGCGGCGACGCTCGCGGGCCGCCAGCCGCTCTTCAACCGCGGCAACCAGGCGATGATCGCCCAGGCCGAGCGCACGCTCGAGTCGTCGCTGGCCGACCTCGACAGCGCCGAGCAGGACCTGATGCTGCGCGTCAGCCAAGCCTACTTCGACGTCCTCGGCGCCCAGGACACGCTGCAGACGACGCGCGCCAACAAGACCGCGATCGCCGAGCAGCTCGCCTCGGCCAAGCGCAACTTCGAGGTCGGCACGGCGACGATCACCGACACGCGCGAGGCGCAGGCGCGCTTCGACCTCGCGACCGCGCAGGAGATCGCCGCCAACAACGACCTCGTCACCAGGCGCATCGCCCTCGACCAGCTGGTCGGCCGCAGCAACGTCCAGCCGTCGCAGCTGGCGATCCCCATGGCGCTGCCGGCAACGGCGTCGACGCCGGTCGACGAGCTCGTCAGCCGCGCCGCCGACGAGCATCCGGCCGTGCGCCGCGCCCGGGTGGCGTACGACATCGCCCAGCTCGAGACCGAGAAGGCGCGCGCCCAGGCCCTGCCGACGGTCGACGCCGTCGCCTCGCTGCAGAGCGGGCACGGCACGTTCGCCGCCGGCATCACGGGCTACAACAGCGGCGCGAGCGTCGGCGTGCAGTTCAACCTGCCGCTCTACACCGGCGGCTCGGTCCAGAACCGGATCAAGGAGACGCTGATCCTCGAGGAGCGCTCGCGCAACGACCTCGAGGCCGCGCGCCGGGCCGTGTCCCAGACGACGCGCCAGGCCTACTACACGCTGCAGTCGGGCGCAGCTCAGGTAAAGGCGCTGGAAGCCGCGGAAGCGTCGAGCCAGCTCGCGCTCGAGGCGACGCAGCTCGGCTACCGAGTCGGCATCCGCGTCAACGTCGACGTGCTCAACGCCCAGAGCCAGCTGTACCAGACCAGGCGTGATCTGGCGCGGGCGAGGTACGACGTGCTGCTGAGCACGTTGCGGCTGCGTCAAGCGGCCGGAAGACTGACCCCGAGCGACATCCTCGCGATTGATCGGTTGCTCGTGAAGTAGAGCGGATGTCGCTTGACAGGGCTGCTCCTTCCCCGCTTCGCTCCCCTTCCTCCGAGAGGAAGGGGCGGGCTCCTTCGGAGCCCCGCTTTGCGGCGAGTCGCTCCGAGGCGCTGAACATTTCTTGACGCGAGGCACATGTCGGCTTGACAGGGCACGCGGAGAATTGACGGCATCGGAGCACGAACGACCATGTCTTCTCCTCTGCAGTCCGCGATCGCGGCGCATCGGTTCGGGCTCGGAGAGGCCGATCTCGGCGTCGTCGGCGGCGATGCACGCGGCTGGCTGACGGCGCAGATCGGCCCGGCCGACGCGCCGCGCGGCACCGGTCTGCTCGACACGCGCCAGGCGCTGGCGCACGTCGCCGCCGAGCGCGAGCGCCGGCGCCATGCGAAGAATCTGCCGCCCGGGACGAGCGCCGAGCAGCTCCTCGCCGGCCACTACCGCGAGGTCATCGTCGCCGACGCGCGCTCTCGCCTCGCGACCGCCGCGGCCACGACGCGACCCTTCGCCGAGCGGCTGCAGGGGTTCTGGACCAATCACTTCACCGTCTCGGTGCTCAAGGGCAGCACGCGCGGCCTGGTCGGCGCCTTCGAGCGCGACGCGATCCGGCCGAACATCGCCGGCCGCTTCGAGACGCTGCTGGTCGCCGCGACGACCCACCCGGCGATGCTGCGCTACCTCGACAACGCGCTGTCGGCGGGGCCGCATTCGCGCGCCGTCGCGTTCGTGGCGCGTCGCGCCGCGCGGCGCGACGAGACGGCGCGGGTCACGGGCATCAACGAAAACCTCGCCCGCGAAGTGCTCGAGCTGCACACGCTCGGCGCGGAGAGCGCACGTGCCGGCATCTACAGTCAAGCCGACGTGACCGCGTTCGCCGCCGTGCTGAGCGGCTGGCGCGTGGGACAGGACGGCGTCGTGAACGGCGATCCCTTCGACGCCAACTGGCACGAGCCGGGAAGCAAGACCGTGCTCGGGCGCCGCTACGGCGAAGGTCCCGACGCGCTGCGCGAGGTGCTGCGCGATCTCGCCCGCCATCCGGCGACGGCACGCTTCGTCTCGACCAAGCTCGCGCGCCACGTCGTCGCCGACGAGCCGCCGCCCGCGCTCGTCGATCGCCTCGCCGCGACCTACCTGCGCACCGAGGGCGACCTCGCCGAGGTCTATCGCGTGCTGATCGCCGACGATGCGGCCTGGGCTGCGGGGCCGGCCAAGCTGAAGCGGCCGGAGGAGTTCGTCGTCTCGACGGCGCGCGTGCTCGGGATCGGCCGGCGCATGTTCGAAGACGCCGCACCGAACGGCGGCGCCGGATACGCGGCGCTCTCCATCGCCGGCCTCGGCCAGCGCGTGCAGGCCGCGCCGTCGCCGGCCGGCTGGAGCGATCACGCCGACGACTGGCTCGGCCCCGATGCGGTCTGGAAGCGCGTCGAGTGGGCGACACGCGTCGCCGACCGCGCCGGCAGCGCCATCGACGCGCGCCGGCTCGCGCCGCGCAGCCTCGGCCCGCTCCTCGGCGCCGAGACCGCACGCCAGATCGAGCGCGCCAGCGACGGCCCGCAGGCGCTCGCGCTGCTCCTGCTCGCGCCCGAATTCCAGCGCCGCTGACCGGAGCCGCATCGCCATGACACGCCTCCTCCGGATTCCCGCCACGGGCCACGCGTCGCTGACGCGACGCCGATTCGTCGCCGGCAGCGCGCTCGCGGGCCTGCTCGGCGGCGCCTCCTCGCTCTCGTTCGCGGGCAGCGCGAGCGCCGGCGGCGCCCGCTTCGTCCTCGTCATCCTGCGTGGCGGCATGGACGGGCTCGGCGCCGTCCCCGCGATCGGCGACCCCGACTTCGCCGCCGCGCGCGGACCGCTCGCGCAGTATTCGCAATACGGCTCGGCGCCGCTCGCGCTCGACGCGACCTTCGCGCTGCATCCGCAGCTCGTCGCGCTGCACGCGATGTACGGACGCGGCGAAGCGGCGGTCGTCCACGCCGTCGGCCTGGCCTACCGCGAGCGCTCGCACTTCGACGCCCAGCAGGTGCTCGAGAGCGGCGGCACGCGGCCCTACGAGCTCTCGACCGGCTGGCTCGGCCGCTCGCTCGCGGCGAGCGGCAGCAAGGGCATCGCCCTCAACACCTCGGTGCCGCTGGTGCTGCGCGGCAGCGCCGGCGTCGACACCTGGGCGCCGTCGACGCTGCCCGATCCGTCGGCCGACCTCGTCGCGCGCCTCGAGCGCATGTAAGCCGGCGCTCCGGCGCTGGCCACAGCGCGCGAGCGCGCGCGTGTGCTCCACCTCGACGCGCCGCCGCTCCAGGACGCGGCGTCGATGAACGACAGCATGATGGCCGGCGCGCCCGCGGGTGCCGCGCGGCCTTCCACCTTCGCCGTCCTCGCCCGGCGCGCCGCCGAGTTCCTCGGCCAGCCGGTCGGGCCTCAGGCCGCGGTGCTCGAGCTCGGCGGCTGGGACACGCATGCCAACCAGGCCAATCCGAACGGCGCCCTGGCCAATGCGCTGCGCCAGCTCGACGCCGGCCTGGCCGCACTGCGCACCGGCCTGGTCCAGGCCGACGCGTGGAGCCGCACGGTTGTCGTCGTCGCGACCGAGTTCGGACGCGAGGTCGCCGTCAACGGCACGCTCGGCACCGACCACGGCACCGGCGGCGCGGCCTTCGTGCTCGGCGGCGCCGTGCACGGCGGCCGGGTCGTCGGCGACTGGCCGGGCCTCGCCAGGGCCAGGCGCTTCGAAGGCCGCGACCTGCGCATCACGACCGACCTGCGCGCCGTGCTCAAAGGCGTGCTCGGCGATCACCTCCACGTCGCGTCGCGCACGCTCGATGTCGATGTCTTCCCGGCCAGCGAGAGCGTCAGGCCGATCGCTCTCCTGCGGACCTGAGGATCGCGGCAATGGCCGCAGCGCTGCGCTCGGCGGCGCCCTGGTGCGACGCCGCGAACGAGAGCGCCGCCTGCCCCTGGCGCGCGAGCGTCTCGCTGCCGAGCTCGGCGA
>JBBRZP010000020.1:0-31167 GCA_038236565.1 Burkholderiales bacterium
CGTACCTGAAGGACGTGCTCGAGCGGCTGCCATCGCAGCCGGCCAGTCGCATCGGCGAGTTGCTACCTCACCGCTGGCAGATCACCGCCACCGCAAGCTGACCAGCGTCCGTCGTCAAGACGGGTTGGCCGGACGCTTACGGCGAATAGCGTGCGTCGCCTGTGCTCGGTCTGCACCGGCGCCTTCCTGCTGGCCGCCGCAGGGCAGCTGACCGGTCGCCGCGTGACCACGCACTGGGGCTGGGCCGAGCGATTGCAGGAGCTGTATCCGACGATTCACGTGGACGCCGATCCGCTGTACATCCGCGACGGCAAGGTGTGGACTTCCGCAGGCGTCACCGCCGGAATCGACATGACGCTTGCCCTCATCGACGAGGACTTCGGGCACTCGGTTGCGATTCAAACCGCTCGCCAGCTCGTCATGTTCATCAAGCGCTCGGGTGGCCAGTCGCAGTTCAGCGCACCGCTGGCCGCACAGTTCCATGACAGCGGCACCTTCGCCGAACTCCATGCCTGGATCACCGCACACATCACAGAAGACCTCGGCGTGGAGCGACTCGCCGCCCAGGCCAGCATGTCTCCACGAACATTTGCACGCAGGTATGCGGCCAGAGTAGGGCGCACGCCGGCGAAGACGGTCGAATTCATCCGGCTGGAGGCGGCCTGTCGTGCGCTCGAGACAACGCAGCTGCCGCTCAAGCGCATTGCTGCAGAGGTTGGCTATTCGGAAGAGCAGAACCTGCGTCGCGTGTTCGTTCGCCAGTTGGGTGTCGGCCCGCTTCAATACCGGGCGAGCTTCTCGCGGCGAGACTCCATCGAGAAGGTCGACTCGTTGTTGCAGTGACGCGCAGGAGACAACATGCCGTACTTTGCAGGATTCGCCATCGCGCTCGTGATCTCGTTCTCGGCGACGTTCGTCGGCCTGGACAAAGACCGTGCCTTCTACCCGACGGTGCTGGCGGTCGTCGCCTCTTACTACGTTCTGTTCGCGGCGATGGGCGGCTCAGGCTGGACCGTTGTCAGCGAGCTCTTCATCATGGCCGCGTTTGTTGTCGCGGTGGTTCTTGGCTTCAAGCGCAGCCTGTGGATTGTTGTGGCTGCGCTGGCGGCGCATGGCGTACTCGACCTGTTCCATGGGCACGTCGTCTCCAATCCCGGTGTTCCGACCTGGTGGCCGATGTTCTGTCTGACCTATGACGTCTCGGCGGCTGTGTATCTGGCGGTGCGCTTGCACCCCCCGGGACGCCCCCATCGTCGTCGCGCACCAGGCAAGTCGACCGCGCGGAGCCTCCCGTCGATCGCCAGCGTGGCCGGTGGGGTGTCATCAGCTCACTCAGACCGAACGCAGGAGAGGCCTATGGAGTCCTTTGGTCAACGTATCCGTCCCGATGTGAGTCAGCGCAGCGCGAGGGAGGTCTTCGGCCAAGGGGTGCGCCTCGTTGGAGCAGCCACGAAGACGATTGTCGGTCTGGTGCCGCAGGGCAACACTGGCGGCACCAACGTGAGCGCATTCCGAAGCGTGCCCGTTGCCCCGGAACTGCAACGACTGATCGACGCCGCGCGCGGATAGGCCGTTCTTGCAAGCGCCGTGTGATCGCCGCAATTGGCGGCGGATCGGCGAGGTGAGAGGGTCAAGTGTTGAAGGCCGACCTTGGCCAGTGCACGCCTTTCGGACGCGAATTCTCAGCCGCCGGCACTGTTGCAGACACGACGTTCGCGACCGCGCGTGCGTTCGAGCTCGCCGCCGATGCGTCCAAGCTCGACCGCTGCCAGACCGTGCGCGTGGCCGACCTCGCGGCTCTGGGCAGTGCCAGTGGCGCGACCACCGCGCCGATGCTGCGCCGGCCGACGTCAAGACGTCGACGGGGCTACCGACGCTGGTGATGTGTGGCAAGTCGCAGGATGGCAGGGTCAGCCTGAGCGGGCCGGCCAACAAATCGGCCGGAAGCGTTCGACGCGCAGACTTGGGTTGAGCACGACTTGCCTGAGGCATGCTGTCACGAAGCTGGCTCCGTCGCGCTCCAAGTTGCGGCTGGTCAAGGCCACATCTGCATCACGCGGTCACCCAGACCTTGAACGGGGCCCAGCGGATTGCGAACGACAGCGTATTCCTTGATCGTTGGTTGACCACCGATCAGCTCGTACACGAGCTGATCGTCAACGAATATCAGCAGCGCCTCGACGGCCCAACCCGTGGTGACCGTCTCACGTTTGAAGTTGAACGTGTCGAGCCAGAAGTTGCCGACGCGATCGCTATCGACTTTCTTCACCGAGACGGCGTAACCGTTGCATTGTTTGCCGGCGTGCAAGCAGTCCCGGATGCCGCGGTCCACATCGCCAGGTTGGATCAGCGCGGCGGCCGAGAATCGCTGCAACACGTCGGCAAAGTGCAGCACGGCGATTCCCGGGTTGCGCTGCGGGTCGAGACCTTCGCGATGGACGTCGTTGCGCGTGGCCTTGTACGGTTCGATGGTCGCGAGTGACTTGACTGCTTCGTCATAGCTGCCCCAGCCCGAGACGACTTCACGCTTGGCAGTTGGTAGCAGCGTCGCGCAGCCACTCAAGGCCGCACACACAACCAGACTCACGACAGCGAGGCGCAAGCCAGCAAGTTCCAATGTGTTCATACGCTGACTGCAAGCGCGGGAATGGACGTGCAGAAAAAGTCTACGCAGTCCGCAAGAGGCGAGTCTTGACGCGGATCAAGCACGCCGCACGCGCTGCGAATTCAATGCCACGTGCAAATACATCTTGGTGCATCAAGGCACCGTGTCCATACTTCAAGGCGGCCAGACAACATGTGATGGGCGAGTTCCAATGCAGCGTTGCGGGACGCCGACTCCGAGTCGTTGACGTGGATCAATCGAAGGCAGTTTCCCCATCCGTACATTCCACATCGCACAAAGTGACATCGCGCCACAGAACGAGATTCGGTCGTCGCATGAACGCCGTGCATTTCGCGCTGAGAGGGTTTCATGAATACGAGTGACCACCGGGCGCAATGGAGCACGCCATCCTTCGGATGCACCCCCGACGCTTTCCCCGCGGAGTTGTCGACGTTGCAAGCGCATCTGGAGCGCGGCAAGCGGTCGCAAAGCCGCTGGTTCCCGGTTCAGGGTGCGACCGAGAGCCTGAACGGATTGATTGCGGAGCGTCTCGTGACGACGCCAATGAGTCCGTAGATTGGCCTGCCGACGCAGACATTGAATTCACCACCGAAAGGAATCGAGATGAACTGGGACCAGATTCAAGGCAACTGGAAGCAAGTCACCGGCCGTGCCAAGGAGCAGTGGGGCAAGCTGACGGACGACGACCTCGATGTCGTCGCCGGGCGCCGCGACCAACTCGCGGGCAAGATTCAGGAGCGATATGGCGTGGCCAAGGACGAGGCCGAGAGGCAGCTTGCCGAGTGGCAACGCGAGGCGAGCGATGCGTGGTTCAAGAGCAAGTAGTCACCGGCTGCCGACCGCTTACCGAAGAGTTCACCGGATCGGGAGAGAGAAATGCGCGTGACCACTGCCGTCATTCTGATCGCTTTGCGGTGGCGCGCTATCCGGACAACAACGTCTTTCACTTCGAGCAGATGGTCGAGTCATCGACAACAGCACCGGACGAGCGGGCACGTGTTTCGTCGACCACCGCTCCCCTGGCATGCAGGCCTGCTCGCGGAGAGATAGGATGTTCAAACCGTGGTGCATCACAGCCGCCGTTCTGGTGGCCGCGACGTCCGCTCGCGCGAACCCAGCCGAGAATGACGTGGCGATGGTCCGCATGGCGACCCGCAGCGGCTGCATGGCCTGTCACGCCATCCTGCCAAAGCCCAAGCGAGCCGACGGGCTGCCTCCGATCGCGCCGGCGTGGCGCGACATCGCGATCAAGTACAGGGACGACCCCGGCGCATCGGATCGGCTCACCCGCACGGTCATGACTGGCTCGAACCCGCGTATCCGGCACTGGGCGGGCAAGGTGAGCCCCGTCACGATGCCACCGAATGCCGTGGCGATCACAGAAGCCGACGCTCGCGTGCTCGTCAACTGGATACTCGTCCTGGTTCCGTAGCCCGAATTGCAGTCGCGTGCCGGTGCCCTCACACACTCGCTGGAGGACGGCGCTCAGGCCGCCCCGGCACGCGCGCCTTGACGACCGTCAAGGCGCGGCCCGGCGGCGTCCCTACAGTGACCCGATCGGGCGGAGCGACGCCCTCCGAAGCGAGGTGCCATGAAACGCGAACCTTCCGGCCTGCGCCTGTCGGGGCCGCTCGCGCTCGTCTGCGCGATCGTCGTCTTCGTCGCGGCGCTGGTCGATGCCGAGCGCGAGCTTTCACCGACCTTGGCGCCGATCGCCTCGATAGCGCGGTGAGCGGACTGAAGTCGATCCTCGCCCGATGACCCTCCAGGCGCGCTTCGCCGATCTGCGGGTGCTCGGTGAGAAGGGCCGGGCGAACCCCGGGAGGCGTACCTGCCGCCGAGGTTCGTCGAGTCGGTGCTGATCGCGATGAACGACACTTTCTCGAGCGAGGGTCGCTGCCGGCGGATCGCCACCGCGCTCCGGGGGGCGGTCTTCGCGCTCGCGATCGCCCTCGGCGGAACGGCGTCCGGCGCCGGCAGCGCGGCGTCGGGGGCGATGCCGAACTTCGCGTCGTACGTATCGCGGGAGGAAGCGGTCGTCGTCAGCATCCGGGCAGTTGCGCCTTGGCAGCCGTTCTTCGGCGACGACGACGGCGAGGACGACCTGCCTTCCAACGGCATGATCTCGCCCGTGCGCGCGCGCGTCGACAGGGTCGCCTTCGATCAGGCGCCGACGCGCAGCCAGGCGTCGGGCATCGTCATCTCGGCCGACGGCTACATCCTCACCAGCGCCCACGCCGTCACCGACATCGAGGTAGCGAGCGTCGTCCTCGCCGACGGGCGCGAATTCAGCGGCCGCGTCGTCGGGCTGGACACGCGCAGCGACGTCGCCCTCATGAAGATCGAGGCGACCGGCCTGACCGTGGCGCGCATCGGCGACCCGGCGCGCCTCGTCGTCGGCGACTGGGTGGCCGCGATTGGCGCGCCGTTCGGCTTCGACGCCACCATCACCGCCGGCATCGTCAGCGCGCGCCGGTACTTTCCCGGCGGCCTCGGCGTGTCCTTCATCCAGAGCGACGTGGCGACCAATCCGGGCAGCTCGGGCGGCCCGCTGTTCAACCTCGACGGCGAAGTCGTTGGCATGAGCTCGACGGTCTACACGTCGAGCGGCGGATACATGGGCGTCTCGTTCGCGCTGCCGATCGATGTCGCCATGGACGTCGCGCATCGCCTGCGCACGCAAGGCCGCGTCGTCCGCGGCCAGCTCGGCGCCCGCGTCCAGGCGGTGACCCTCGGCCTGGCCCGCGCCTTTGGCAGGACCGACACGGCCGGTGCGCTCGTCACCCGCGTCGACCGGGACAGCGCCGCCGAGCGAGCGGGCCTGCGCGCCGGCGACATCGTGCTCGGGGTGGGCGACCGGATGGAGATCAGCTACGCCGAGCTGCAGAAGGCGGTCGCGGCGACCGCGCCCGGCACGCGCTTGCCGCTCGCCGTCTGGCGCGCCGGCGCCCTGCACCGGGCCATGATCGACATCGCGGCGCTCGACAGCGGCTCGCCGCCGGTCCCTCAGGAGGTGCCCGCCCGCGGCGATCGCCTCGGCCTCGTGGTGGCCGAGTCGCCGGCCCGCGTCGAATCGCTGCTACCGGGCGGATCGAGGCTCGAGGTGCGCGAATCGCACGGCGCGGCGCTGCGCGCCGGCATCGGCACCGGCGACGTCGTCCTCGCCGTCAACGACGTGCCGACCAACCGGCTCGGTTCCTACCAGGCCGCGCTCGCGCGGATCGCCCCGGACGCGTACGTCGCTCTCCTGGTCATGCGGCAGGGAAGGCTCCAGTACTTCGCGCTCGGGCCGTTGCCACCCTGAACGAGACGCGGCTGCTCCGCTCGCTCAATGCGAGAACAGCGTCGGCACCGTCATGTGGTCGAGCAGGTGGCGCGTCACTCCGCCGAGCACCCACTCGCGCAGGCGCGAGTGGCCATAGCCGCCGCTCACGATCAGGTCGGCGCCGATCTCGGCAGCGCGCGACAGGAGCTGATCGGCGACGCCGGCGAGATCGATCTCGCGGCGGGCTTCGCCAGCGACGCCGTGCGACTTGAGCCAGCTCGCTGCGAGATCGAGCGAATCGTCGCCGGACGGCGCGTCGCGAACCGCGCCGACCTCGACCAGGAGGACCCGCTGCGCCAGGCGGAGCAACGGCAGGGCGCTGCGCAGCGCGTTGGCCGCCTCCGGCGTGTCCTTCCAGGCGACCAGCACCGTGTGGCCGACCGACGCGAACGTCCCGGCATACGGGACGACCAGAAGCGGCGGTCCGGCGTGGAGCAGCACCTGCTGCGGGAAATTGAAGGCGACGGCGCCGGCGGGCTGGCTGCTGTCGGTCTGGCCGACGACGATCAGATCGCTGCACCGGCCGTGCTTGACCATCGCGTCGATCGCCTCCTCGACCACCACCCGCGATTCGAAGGCGACGCCGAGGGCGCGGCACTGCGCATCGAACGCCTGCACGGCGTCTTCGGCCTTCTTGCGAAGGCGGGCGGCGGTCAGGCCGACCAGCTCGACGCCGTCGGGGACGGCGCTGTTCATGGTCAGGACGACGTCGGGAACCCCGGTTGGCGCGATGCCGACGACCCGACCGCCGAAGCGCCCGGCGAGGTCTGCGGCGAGCAGGACGCGCGCCGCGCAGCGCGGGCCGTCGTCGAGATGGACGGTGAGGGCCTTGAGGCTCATTGCATGGTTCCTTCCTGGTGATGCCAAAACGAATGACGTCAGCGAAGTTCGTGCCCCGCGGTCACCGCGCCGGCGCGGTCTTCGCCGCGGTCCCGATGGACCCAGATGACGAGGATGCGCTAAAGCGATGGCGGCGCGGATGCGGGACGATCTTGCGATCGCCGGCGCGGATCGCCCTTGATGCCCGTCAACGCGAGTGCGGCAGCCGCGCGCAGCACTGCTGCGCAAGCGAGAGGGCAACGACTTCCTCGCTTCTCCGATTTCGATCGCACCACGCGGACCTCGGGATGGCGCTCCGAGGGCGTCGTCCTGTTCCGCGACGGCCGTCCTAGGGCGATGCGCGCTGCAGGACGAGGACCAGGCGCAGGTCGTCGGCCGCGTCGGCGCCGCGCTGGTCGTCGACGAAGCCCAAGGCGCGCGCGAGGTTGCGCATGGGTAGGTTCTCGCGCATGACGTCGCCGACGATCCGCTGCGTGCCGCGACCGGCAAGGTAGGCGACCATCTTCTCGAGCAGGAGGCGGCCGAGGCCGCGCCCTTTCACGTCCGAGCGGACGATGAGGGCGAACTCGGCCTCGACGTTGTCCGGGTCGGCGACGGCGCGCACGACGCCGATCGTCTCCTCAGCGCCGCCCTCGGGGCGGCGGACGGCGATGAACGCCATCTCGCGCGCATAGTCGATCTGGGTCAGGCGGGCGATCTCGCTGCGCAGCAGCTCGCGTCGCGCGTAGAAAAAGCGCAGGCGCAGGTCGCCGGGCGCGATCCGCTCGAGGAAGGCGCGGTGCTGCGGCTCGTCTTCGGGACGGATCGGCCGCACCACGATCTGCTCGCCGTTCCAGTCGATCGTCGCGGCGAGCTCGGCGGGATAGGGCGTGATCGCGAAGCGGTCGGCGCCGGCCGGCCGGTTGCGGTCGAGGCGGACCCGGGCATCGAGCGCGACGACGCCGTCGCCGTCGGCGAGGAGAGGGTTGATGTCGAGCTCGGCGAGCTCGGGCAAGTCGGCGAGCATCTGCGATAGCGCGATCAACACGTCGTAGACCGCCTCGAGGCGCGCCGGCGGATGGTCGCGGTAGCCGGCGAGGAGGCGCGCAACCCGGGTCCGCGCAACGAGCTCGGCGGCGAGGACGCGGTTGAGCGGGGGCAGGGCGATGGCGCGGTCGGCGATCACCTCGACCGCGGTGCCGCCCTGGCCGAACAGGAGCACCGGCCCGAACATCGGATCGATGCTCGCGCCGACGATGAGCTCCTGGGCGAACGGCCGGTGCGCCATCTGCTGGACGGTGAAGCCGGCGAGGCGGGCGTCGGGGCGGGCCTCGCGCACCTTCACGAGCATGGCCTCGGCCGCGACGCGGATCGCCGCCTCGTCGCCGAGGTCGAGGCGAACGCCGCCGACGTCGGACTTGTGGCTGATGTCGGGCGAGAGGATCTTGAGCGCGACCGGAAGGCCCATTCCCCGCGCCGCCGCCGCGGCGGCCTCGGCGGTCGGCGCCACGGCGAGTGTCTTGACGACCGGGATGCCGTAGGCCTCGAGCAGCGCCTTGGCTTCGAACTCGTCGAGCATCGCGCGGCCTTCGGCGAGCGCGCCGGCGACCACCGCGCGGGCGTCGGTGATCCGCGGCGGGCCGTTCTCGCTCGCGGTCGGCGCCTCGAGCAGCAGCGCCTGGTTGCGGCGATAGGTCGCGAGCATCGCGAACGCGTGAATCGCCTCTTCGGGTGTCTCGTAGTCGGCGATGCCGGCGTCGGCGAAGATGCGGCGGGCCTCGGCGACGGCGCTGTCGCCGAGCCAGCACGCCATCACGCGCGCCGCCGCCGGGCGGACGATCGGCGCGCAGGCGCGGGCGATGTCGTCGCTGCGCACGATCGCGGTCGGCGCGTGCAGGAACAGCACGGCGCCGCTGGCCGGGTCGGCGAGCAATGTCTGCAGCGTCTCGGTGTAGCGGCCGACCGGCGCGTCGCCGATGATGTCGACCGGGTTGCCGTGCGACCACGTCGGGGGCAACGCCGCGTCGAGCCTGGCCCGCGTCGCCGGGCTGAGCTCGCAGAGCGCGATTCCCGCGGCGGCCGCAGCGTCGGCGGCCATCACGCCGGCACCGCCGCCGTTGGTCATGATCGTCACGGCATCGTCGCGATTGGCGCGGAAGCGCGCCAGCGTCTCGGCCGCCATGAACAGCTCCTGCAGTGTGTCGACGCGCAGCATGCCGGCGCGCCGGATGGCGGCGTCGAAGACGATGTCGGAGCCGGCGAGCGCGCCGGTATGCGACGCCGCCGCCTTGATGCCGTTGCCGGCCCGCCCGGCCTTGACGACGATCACCGGCTTGTTGCGGGCCGCTGCCCGGGCCGCAGACATGAACTTGCGCGGCGCCTCGATCGACTCGATGTAGAGAAGGATCGAGCGCGTGTGCGGGTCGCTGGCGAGGTGGTCGAGGACGTCACCGAAGTCGACGTCGAGGCGCTCGCCGAGCGAGATCATGGTCGAAAAGCCCACTCGACGCGTCTTCGCCCAGTCGAGCACGGCCGTGACGAGCGCGCCCGATTGCGACACGAAGGCGACGTCGCCGACGAGCGCGTCGGTGTGCGCGAAGGTCGCGTTCAGGCCGAGACGGGGCGTCAACACGCCGATGCAGTTCGGCCCGAGCACCCTGAGCAGGCTGGGCCGCGCGGCGTCGAGCACAGCACGCTTCTGCGCGGCATCGAGGCCGGCGGTCATGACGATCGCGGCGTGCGTGCCGAGCCGGCCGAACGCTTCGATCAGGCCGGCAACGGTGGCCGGCGGCGTGCAGATCACGGCCAGGTCCGGCGCCTGCGGCAGGTCCTCAGGTCGGGCGAAGCACGGCTCGCCGTCGAGGGTCGCGTGCTTCGGGTTGACGGCGTGGATCGGCCCCGCGAAGCGGCTCGAGCGCAGGTTGCGCCAGACGGTCGCGCCGACGCTGCCGATCCGGGTCGAGGCGCCGACGATCGCGATCGACGCCGGCTCGAGGAGACGGTCGAGGTGGCGAACGCTCATGAGCGCCGGGCGGGCGGGCCGCCGACCGTCGTTGCGGGCGAGGCGCGTTCCATGGCGGCCTGGCAGGGCCGGCAGCGCGGCGTCGGCGGCTGCGCGAGCAGGTGGCGTGGATCGATGGCGTCGCCGAACGCGCCCGGGACGGGCTCGTCGGATCGCTGGCGCACGACCGCGATCTCCTGCTTGAGCTGTTCTTCACGCCGGCCGAGAAGGCGTTCGATGGCTTGGAGTTGGTCGCTTGGAAGCATCGGGATCCTTCAGGGAACGAGGACGGCTGCACCTTGCAGCCGCCCGTGGCCGAGGTCGTCGAGCGCTGCGTTCGCGGCGGCGAGTGGATAGGGCCCGACGCGCACATCGACGACGCCGGACAGCCCGGACACCGCTTGCGATGTGAGAGCGCAGGATCTCATGCGAACGAGTCTAGGAACGCCGCATGGTCGCGCGTTGATCGGCGTCAATCGCTTCGCGCCGCCGATGGCGACACTGGCTTCGATGTCTTCGCGGAGCCGCTGTCTCGCCTGTGCCTGCATCGCGGCCCTCGTCGGGATGCCGGCTTTCGCGCTCGCGGAGAGCTTCGCGCCGATGGTCGACGCGCCTGTGCTGAGTGTCGAATTCGCGCGTGAGGTCGCGCCGCGACTTCAGCCCTCGACGGAAGCGGCGTCGCTCTACGCGCAGCGGCTCGATGCCGCGCTCGCGGCGGCCGGTGTCCGCATCGCGCAGGTCCGCTTCGTCGTGCTGGTCGACCGCAATCCGGCGATCCAGGGCCTGTTTCTCTTCCTGGGCGCACCAGGCGCGTGGCAGCTGGTGGGAGCGACGCCCGTCTCGACCGGTTTGCCAGGGCGCTTCGATCACTTCGAGACGCCCGTCGGCGTCTTCGACCACGTCGTCGACAACCCCGACTTTCGTGCCGAGGGAACGCTGAACGAGCTCGGCATCCGCGGCTATGGGCGCAAGGGCGCCCGAATCTACGACTTTGGCTGGGTGATCGCGCGCAAGGGCTGGGGCGATCGCAAGATGATGGCGATGCGGCTGCAGATGCACGCGACCGACCCCGACCGCCTGGAGCAGCGGCTCGGGACGGCGCAGTCGAAAGGCTGCATCCGGATCCCGGCGTCGCTGAACGCGTTCATCGACAGCTTCGCGATCCTCGACGAGGACTACGAAGAGAAGATCGCGCAGGGGCGGCACTTCTGGGTGCTGCGCGCCGACCGGTCGCCGACGCCGTGGTCAGGCCGCTACGTGGTGGTCGTCGATTCGCGTCAGAGCGGTGGAGGGCTCGACATCCGCGAACGCTGATATTCGTCCCGGGAAAGCGAGCCCTGGGCGCGTCGTGGCGTCAGGCTTTGGTGCCCCGGACCGGGTAGTGCTTTTCCTGGATGAACTTCAACCCGGACAGCAGTGACGCGAGGTCCGGCCGCGAAAACGGCGCATTCGAGATGTCGACGACCTGAACGTTGCCGTCGGGATTGATCGCGAAGGTCGCGGGTTCGGCGAAAGGCCGGTCGGTTTCCTGGGGCGACCGCGGATCGGAGATGTAGAGGCCGAGTTCGCGCATCTGCTCGAGGCTCATGTCGTAGGCCACCGGGAAGCGCCAGCCTTCTTCCTTGACCTCGGTCTCGGCCTTCTCGCGCGGATCAGCGGAAACCGCGGCGACCTTGATGCCGGCGGCTTCGAATTCCTGCAGCTTGTCGTTCAGGGTCGCGAGGTACTTCTTGCAGAGCGGGCAGTGCTTGCCGCGATAGACGACGAGCAGGCGCCAGCCCTTGTCGCCGGCCAGGGTGAGGTCGCCCCCACCGGCCAGTGGCCAGGTCATCGTCGGAAAGGGGCTGCCTGCTGCAATGCGGGTCGTGGTGCTCATGGAATTCCTTCGGCTGGGGAGGCTCAGGAACGTTCGAACAGCAAGGCCGCGTTCTCGCTCGCCGGCGTGGTCTGCGTCGGCAGATGATCGGGCGGGCGGAAGCCGACGTCCTCGCTGCGCAGCGCCGGCCGGGAGTCGGGGTCGGCGCCCTCCTGCCATTCGCTGACATGGACGATGTGCACCTGGACGACGGCGAGATCGGGATCGGTCGGACCGCCGGAAAACCAGGCGTCGGCTGATCGGTTCCACAAGGACTTCGCCTTGTCGCCACCCTCGACGACCAGCGCCGTCCCGGTGACCGAGATCCAGCAGGCGTCGCCTGGGGGCGAGTAGGCGACGTTGACCGAGGGCTCGCAGGTGAGTTCGGCAACCGGGTCGCTCTTTCTGGACATGAAGAACCAGAGGCTGTCGTCGGCATCGAGCGTCGTGTTCTGCATCGTCATCGGCCGCGAGTGCAGATGACCATTGGCGTGGCGGGTGGTGAACATCGCGAACTTGCAGTCCTTGATGTCGTTCCACAGTGCCTGGCGGGAAGGATGTGCGAGCGCTGTCATTGGAAGTTTCCACTTTGAGAGTGAGCCCCGGCTGCCCGGGGACATTCAGACTCAAAGGTTCCCCCAACACACGGCTGGCGTCTGTAGGACACGCGCCCTTTGGTCGAGCGTGTGACCGGATGGGCTCGACGCCCGGACTTGTTCAGATGCACGCCTCTTTCCGCGCGGCCGGACCTTCGTGAATACGATGCCGGGGCCTTGTCCGGTGACGGTGTCCCAGGTCGCCGCCGACTCAGCCTCCGGCGAGCAGGCCGGCGCTCGCAGCGACGAGCGTGAGCGCGACGGCGAGCCACAGCAGCCGGCTCCACGAGTGATCGAAGCGGTCGCTGTCGATGCGCAAGACGGTGAACGTGGAGTCCGGGAACTGCATGCTCAAACCATAGCGGCGTGCCGGCGCGTGGCGCATCCTCCCGCTTGAGGACGGTCCGGAAGTCGCCACTACTGCACGCCAATATTTCACTGCCGGCGCGGTTCTTCAAGGAAGCGCGCCCGGACGGTCCAAAGATCGCGATCAGGGCCGGTCGTAGCGGTGGAAGATCGGCGCGTCGAGAGGATTCGCGCCGTTGTGGGCCTCGACGACCTTGGGCGCGTCGGCATGGAGCCTGGCCAGCAGGCGCTGCTTCTCGAGCTCCTGCGCCTTCGCCTTCACTGGATCGACGACGCGCGCGGCGGCGGTCGGCGCCCTGAGCGCATCCGCCGCCTGCGCAGGACACGCGACGACGCCGCACAGCCCGGGCAGGAGCAGGGTCAGGACATGCCGGCGCACCATGCTGCCGGTATCGGCAGGCGCATCGGTTTCTGTAGCGTCTCGTCACCGCGGCCGCTGCCGCGCACTCGGCTCAGCCGTTCTTCATCACCAGCTTGCCGCGTACCGTGCGGCTGCCCATCAGCGCATAGGCCTCGGGCAGCTCGCTCATCGGCAGCCGACGGTCGATGATCGGCTTGACCTTGCCCTCGGCATACCAGCGCGCGAGCTCGCCGAGCGCCTTGGCATGCGCCTGCGGCTCGCGCCTGGCGAAGTCGCCCCAGAACACGCCGACGATCGACGCGCCCTTCAGCAGCGTGAGGTTGAGCGGCAGCGACGGGATCGCGCCCTGCGCGAAGCCGACGACGAGGTAGCGGCCGCGCCACGCGATCGAGCGAAAGACCGGCTCGGCGAGGTCGCCGCCGACGGGGTCGTAGACGACGTCGGGGCCTTTGCCGTCGGTGAGCGTCTTGAGCTCGTCGCGGATGTTCGCGCTCGTGTAGTTGATCGTCGCGTCGGCGCCGATCGACTTGCACAGGGCGCACTTCTCGTCGCTCGACGCCGCCGCGATGACGCGCGCGCCGATCACCTTGCCGATCTGGATCGCGGCCGTGCCGACGCCGCCGGCGGCGCCGAGGACGAGGAGGGTCTCGCCGGCTTTCATCGCCGCGCGATCGACGAGCGCATGGTGCGTCGTGCCGTAGGTGAGGATGAAGGCGGCCGCGTCGTCGAGATCGAAGCCGGCCGGCAGCGGCATGACGAGCCTGGCGCTGACGACCGCGTGAGTGCCGAAGCCGCCGGTCCCGGCGAAGGCCGCGACCGCGTCCCCGACCTTCAGGTGCGTGACGCCGTCGCCCACCGCGTCGACCACGCCCGAATACTCCGAGCCCGGCACGAAGGGCAGGGCGGGCTTCATCTGGTACTTGTTCTGGACGATCAGCAGGTCCGGAAAGTTGAGGCTCGCCGAGCGGATGGCGATGCGCACTTCGCCGGGCTTCGGCTCGGGCGTCGGCAGCTCCTTCCATTGCAGCGCCTCGACGCCGACGGGGTTTTCGCAGAGCCAGGCGTGCATGACGGGACCTTTCAGGGCAACAGGGGCCGCGACGACGCCGGGCTGCGGAAGATGATACGCAGAGCCCTCGCGGCGACTCCTCTTCCCGAGGTCGACTGCCTACAATCTTGGCCATGCGCATCCTCATCGCCAACGACGACGGCTACCTCGCACCCGGACTGGCCGCACTCGTCAAGGCGTGCGAAGGTCTCGGCAACCTCGACGTCGTCGCTCCGGAGCAGAACGCGAGCGGAACGTCGAACTCGCTGACGCTGAACCGGGGCCTCTCGATCTACACGGCGGCCAACGGCTACCGCTACATCAACGGCACGCCGTCCGACTGCGTCCATCTGGCGCTCTCCGGCATGCTCGAGCACCGGCCCGACCTGGTCGTCTCGGGCATCAACCAGGGCGCGAACATGGGCGACGACACGCTCTACTCGGGCACGGTCGCGGCGGCGATGGAAGGCTTCCTGTTCGGCATCCCGGCGATCGCGTTCTCGCAGGTCGAAAAGGGCTGGGCCGAGCTCGACGCCGCCAGCCGGGTCGCCCGCAGCGTCATCGAGCAGGTGCTGCGCGAGCCGCCGGCGGCCTCGCACTACCTGCTCAACGTCAACATCCCCAACCGCGCCGACGCCGACACGCTGCCGCGCCGCATCACGCGCCTCGGTCGCCGGCACGCGAGCGAGCCGGTGATCCGGCAGGTGAGCCCGCGCGGCGAGACGCTGTTCTGGATCGGCCCGGCCGGCGACGCGCGCGAAGCCGGTCCTGGCACCGACTTCCACGCCACCAGCCACGGCGAGGTCTCGGTCACGCCGCTGCACGTCGATCTCACCGATCACGCGACCTTGCCGGCGTGGCGGCTCTGGGCCGAGCGGGACGCGGGATGACCGCGGCCGAGCGGCCGGCACGCAAGTTTCCGCTCGCGCTCGGTCGGCTGGCCGGCAGCGCCGCGGCCACGTCCGTGCGCAAGCCGGGCGCCGATGCGCACGCTCCGCGCGCCGTGCTGCGACCGCAGCGACACGCCGCCGAGGCGCACGCCGACGTCTCCCGGATCGCGCGCCCGGTCGGCCTCGGCCTCGACTCCGTCGACGTCCGCCGACGCATGGTCGAACGGCTGCGCGCCGACGGCGTCGTGGAGGCGCGCGTGCTCGCGGCGTTCGCCGCCGTGCCGCGCCATGCCTTCGTCGATGCTGCGCTGGCAACGCAGGCCTACGAGGACACGAGCCTGCCGATCGGCCACGGCCAGACGATCTCGAAGCCGTCGGTGGTCGCGCGCATGATGGCGCGGCTCTTCGAGGGCGCCAACGCGCGCGCGGCGCACGACCTCGGCGCAGTGCTCGAGATCGGCACCGGCTGCGGCTACCAGGCGGCGCTGCTCTCGCACGCCGCGCGTCGCGTCGTCTCGGTCGAGCGACTGAAGGCGCTGCACGACAAGGCGCGCGAGCTGCTCGCGCCGCTGCGCACGACGAAGCTGCGCCTGGTCTTCGGCGACGGCATGCGCGGTCACGCGCCCGGCGCGCCGTACGACAGCATCATCGCGGCGGCGGTCGGCAGCGAGATCCCGGCGCCGTGGCTCGAGCAGCTCGCCGTCGGCGGACGGATCGTCGCTCCGGTCCTGCGCGGCGCAGGCGCGCAGGTGCTGGTCATCGTCGACCGCACCGAGGACGGCTATGTCCACGGCGTCGACGGAGCGGTGAAGTTCGTCCCTCTAAAATCGGGACTTTCCCGCTGACGATGAAGATCGAAACGACTCAATGCCCCTGAACGAAGCCTCGCCCACGCGCCATCGTCGCGCCGGCATGCTCGCCCTCGCTGCCGCGCTCATCGCCGGCTGTGCCCAGACGCCCAACCGGGCCCCGGTCGAAGAACGCTCGGCGACGCCGCGCACGACGCTCGCGGCCGCCGGCCCCGCCGCGAGCGCACCCGCCACCGGCGAACCGGCGAAGGTCGTCGTGCCCGACGGCAACGCCGGGCGCCCCGGCTACTACACCATCAAGCCCGGCGACACCCTCATCCGGATCGGCCTCGACAACGGCCAGAACTGGAAGGATCTGGTCCGCTGGAACAACCTTGTCAATCCCGACGTGGTCGAGGTCGGACAGGTGATCCGCATCGTGCCGCCCGGAGTCGATCCGTCGGCCGCGACGGCGCGGCCGGTGACGACGGCGCGCGTCGAGACGCGGCCGCTGGAGCCGAAGCCCGGCAGCGCCACCACCCTGCAGGCGCAGCCTGCATCCGCTGCGAACCAGATAGCGCCCGCGGCGCGCGAAGCTCCGCCGACCGCACCCGCGCCCGCCGCACCGAAGGACGGCGACGACGACGTCAACTGGGCCTGGCCCGCGACGGCACCCGTGGCGACTCCGTTCGACGAGGCGCGCAACAAGGGCCTCGCCTTCAAGGGCAAGGCCGGCGATCCGGTCTTTGCCGCGGCCGACGGCCGCGTCGTCTACGCCGGCTCGGGGTTGCGCGGCTACGGCAACCTCGTGATCCTCAAGCACAACACGACCTACCTTACCGCGTACGCCCACAACCAGACATTGCTGGTGAAGGACGATCAGGCCGTCAAGCGTGGGCAGAAGATCGCCGAGATGGGATCGACCGACGCCGACAGCGTCCAGCTGCACTTCGAGATCCGGCGCCAGGGCAAACCGATCGATCCGGCGCGGCTGCTGCCGCCGCGCTAGCGAGGACTTCGATGGCATCCGTCCTCGCCTTCGACATCGAGACGATTCCCGACATCGCAGGCCTGCGCGCGCTGCGCGGCGCGGCGCCGTCGCTCACCGACGCCGAGGTCTACGCCGCCGAGATCGCCGAGCGGAAGGACCGCGGCAAGAGCGACTTCATGCCGCTGCACCTGCAGCGCGTGCTCGTCGTCTCGTGCATCTTCAGGAACGCGCACGGGTTGCAGGTGCGCTCCTTCGTCGACGGCGAGGCCGACGGCCGCAGCCACGAAGGCGAGATCATCCAGGAGTTCTTCGACCGCATCGAACGGCGCCGGCCGCAGCTCGTGAGCTGGAACGGCGGCGGCTTCGACCTGCCCGTGCTGCAGCAGCGTGGGCTCCGCCACGGTGTCGTCGCCGGCAAGTACTGGGACATGGGCGACGACGACCGCGAGTACCGCTACAACAGCTACATCGGCCGCTACCACCTGCGTCACATCGACCTGATGGACCTGCTCGCGATGTACCAGCCGCGGGGCAACGCACCGCTCGACGCGATGGCCAAGCTGTGCGGCTTTCCCGGCAAGCTCGGCATGGACGGCTCGCAGGTCTACGGCGCCTATCTCGACGGTCGCACCGACGAGATCCGGCGCTATTGCGAGACCGACGCGATGAACACCTACCTGCTCTGGTGCCGCTTCGAGAAGATGCGCTCGCGCCTCGACGAAAGCGGCTATGCGCGGGAGATCGCTCTGGCGCGGGCAACCGTGGCAGCGCTCGAAGAACCGCACTGGCGCGAGTACCTCGCCGCCTGGCCCGTCGAGGCACCGCCGGCGACACAGCCGGCCACGGAAGAGACGCCGGATGTCACGCCGCCGTTCGACGCGTCCCCGATGCCCGCGCCGGCGGACGGCGGCGCCACGGTCATCGAGACCACCGAGATCTACATCGAGTCGTCGAGCATCCGCGCGTAGTCGTCGCGCGTCGCCAGCCGCGGGTTGGTCTTGTGGGTGTGGTCGGCCATCGCGCCGTCGATGATCCGCTCGTACATCGACCGATCGACGCCCATCGCCGCGAGCCCCGACGGCAGGCCAAGTCGGCGGTTGAGATCGACGATGGCGTTGGCGAGGGCCGCGGCCGCATGGCCGCCGTGCTCGGCGCCGTGCAGGCCCATCGCGTGCGCCATGCGTTCGAGCCGGCGCTCCTTGACGAGCGACGGCGCGATCGCGTTGAAGCGGACGACCGCCGGCAGGAACACGGCGTTGAGCGTGCCGTGGTGCAGCTTCGGATTCGCGCCGCCCAGGCTGTGGCTGAGGCTGTGGACGCAGCCGAGCCCCTTCTGGAATGCCAACGCGCCCTGCATGCTCGCGCTCATCATGTTGAAGCGGGCCTCGCGATCGTTTCCGTCGGCCGTCGCCCGCTCGATGTGGGCCCAGGCGCGCTCGAGGCCATCGAGCGCGATGCCGTCGGCCGGAGGATTCACGGCCGGGGCCATGAAGGTCTCCATGCAGTGGGCGATCGCGTCCATGCCGGTGGCGGCGGTGAGGAAGGGCGGCAGGCCGAGCGTGAGGTCGGGATCGCAGAGCGCCGCCTTGGGCACGAGGTGCCAGCTGTGGAAGCCGAGCTTCCTGCCGTCGTCGACGATCACGATCGCGCCGCGCGCGACCTCGCTGCCGGTGCCGGCTGTGGTGGGCACGGCGATCAGCGGCGCGACGCGCTCGCTGATCTTCGCGCTGCCGCCCTCGATCGTCGCGTAGCTCGCGAGCGGCCCTGGATGCGTGGCGGCGATCGCGACGCCCTTGGCGAGGTCGATGCTCGAGCCGCCGCCGATGGCGACGAGCCCGTCGCAGGACTCGGCGACGTAGAGGTCGGCGGCCAAGCGAACGGCGCGCTCGGTCGGATTGGACGGCGTCGCGTCGAAGATCGCATGCGGACGGTTGCCGATCGCCGCGAGCGCGCGGTCGAGCAGTCCGGCGGCGCGCACGCCGGCGTCGGTGACGAGCAGCGGCCTCTTGATCCCGGCCCGATCGAGCTCCTGCGTAAGCAGCGACAGGGCACCGAAATCGAGCTGGACCTGGGTGATGTAGTTGATGAGAGCCATGCGTCAGTCTGGCACACTGCCGGCCGCTTCGCACCTCGCCGCCATGCAACGATCCGACTTCCGATTCCTCGAGCGCCTGCGTGTTCGCTGGGCGGAGATCGACGCCCAGCAGATCGTCTTCAACGGCCATTACCTCACGTACTTCGACACCGCGATCGCCGGCTACTGGCGCGCCCTCGCGCTGCCCTACGCGGCGACGATGGCTTCGTTCGACGGCGATCTCTTCGTGCGCAAGGCGACGCTCGAGTACCTCGGCTCGGCGCGCTACGACGACGTGCTCGAGATCGGCATGCAGTGCACGCGCGTCGGCACCTCGTCGATCACGTTCACGGGAGGTGCCTTTCGCCAGGAGCAGCTGCTCGTGAGCTGCGAGCTGGTCTACGTCTTTGCCGATCCCGTCGCCAAGGTCGCCAAGCCGGTGCCCGACGAGTTGCGGGCCTTGTTCGAGGGTTTCGAGGCCGGGCAGGCGATGATCGACGTGCGAGTCGGCAACTGGCAGGCGCTCGAGGCGATGGCCAGACCGATCCGGTCCGAGGTGTTCATCGCCGAGCAGCAGATCCCTGCCGACATGGAATGGGACGAGGCCGATGCGGTTGCCGTCCACGCCGTCGCCTTCAACCGGCTCGGCCGCGCGCTCGGCACCGGGCGCATGCTCGAGCACGTGCCCGGCGTGGCCAAGATCGGCCGCATGGCCGTGGCCGCGTCGTTTCGCCACGGCGGCGTCGGCCGGGCGGTGCTCGGCGCGCTCCTCGACGCAGCGAGGGCGCGCGGCGATCGCGAGGCCGTGCTGCACGCCCAGATCACGGCGGCGCCGTTCTACGAGCGGGCGGGATTCGCGCGGCGGGGGCCGGAGTTCGACGAAGCGGGCATCGCCCACGTCGAGATGTTGCGCGTCCTCTGACGATGTGCGGTCAGGACCCGCTGACGGGCTCGAAGACCTCGACATGCCGGTCGCCGGCGATCATCGGCAGGAGGGCTGCGGCAGCGGATGCGATCCGCGCGGTCATCGCGTCGTCGATGGCCAGGGTTCCGCGCGCCGGGTCGTCAACCATCGCGTAGGTCTCCATCCACGTCTCGGGTTCGGATCGGTCGTCGCGCACCAGCAGGCGGGCACGCAGGCCAGGGCACTGCGCTTCGAGCGCTCGCTGCATCGCGTCGACTTCGGCACGGGCCGCGACAGCACGATCGGAGGCGACGCGGTACCACACGAACAACTCGCGCGCGTGGCGCACGTCATTCACGTCGCCGGTTCGGCCTCGAGCGGCACGCGGTAGCCGAGCTCGACGCGACGTAGTCGCGGACCGTCCGGCGAGCCGAGACACAGGTCGTCGTTCGCGAGCGCAGCGAGTCGCACCTCGACGAGCGCGCTGCCGCCTGCGCCATCGGGGCGCGGCGCCGCGTTCGCAACCGTGCCCGCGGCCTCGCCGGTGTCACCCGAGACGAAGACGTCCTGGCCCGCTGCCGGCGTCGTCTCGCACTCGAACAGGAAGGTGCGCCGGCGCGTCGTGCCGCGGTACTGGCTGCGCGCGACGACTTCCTGTCCGGGGTAGCAGCCCTTCTGGAAGTCGACGCCGCCGACGAGCTCGAAGTTCACCATCTGCGGCACGAAGCGATCGACAGTCGCGGCCTCGATCGTCACGATGCCGCTCCGCACGTCGAGCCAGCGCCAGGCGTCGAGCGGCATCGCCGGCGCGTCGACGATGCCCGACGGCGTCGCTGCCGGCGTGGCGACGATGCATCGCCGCACGCCGGCTGCGTCGGGCAGGGCGACGACAGCGCCCGCGGCGTTCGAACGTGTCTGCCACTCCGACGCATTGCCGAGCAAGGACTGCGCGGACGCTCCGGCGACGCCGTGCAACTCGATCTCCTGCGTCGCGTCGCTCAGCTTGCACTTGGCGCGCAGCACGAACATCGAGAGGCGCTTGAGCGTCGGCGCGAGCAGATCGGAGGCGCACATCAGGAAGAAGTCGCCATCGGCCGCCTTCCAGACGACGAAGCTCGCCTGCAGGCGGCCCTTCGCCGAGCAGAAGCCGGCGAGGCGCGCCGAGCCTTCGCCCAAGGAGAGGACGTCGTTGGTCAGCTGGCCCTGGAGGAAGGTCGCGGCGTCCGGACCGCTTGCCCGGATCAGGCCGCGATCGGTCAGCCTGCAGACTCCCTCGATCGTCGTTCCGGAATGCATGCGCCATTATCATCAGCCGCCATGACTGTCGAGGGATACGGGCTTTGACGGGTCGCGCGCGACAGGCAGCGGTGCGGCCATGAAAGCACTGCGTGTCCTGGTCGTCTTCGCAGTCCTCGTCTGCCTGGCCGCGGCGGGTGCCGCCGCGTGGTGGCTGAAGCGTCCGTTGACGCTCGCCAGCGACGTCGTCGAGCTCTCGATCGAGCCCGGACGCTCGCCGCGCGACATCGCCGACGACTGGGTGCGCGCTGGCGTGCGCACGTCGCCGCTGGCGCTCTACGAGTGGTTCCGCTGGTCGGGGCGGGCGCGCCTGATCCGCGCCGGCAGCTACGAGATCCCCGCCGGCACGACGCCGATGCGACTGCTCGAGAAGATGGTGCGCGGCGACGAGACGCTGGCGACGGTGCGTCTCAACGAAGGCTGGACCTTCCGCCAGATCCGCGCCGAGCTCGGCCGCGCCGACGCGCTGAAGCCGAGCATTCCGGCAATGAGCGACGCCGAGGTGATGACTGCCGTCGGCGCGCCCGGCGTCTCGCCGGAAGGCCGCTTCCAGCCCGACACCTACGCCTACAGCAAGGGCTCGAGCGACATCGCGCTGCTCAAGCGAGCCTACCGTGCGATGGGCAGGCACCTGGTCGCGGCGTGGAACGAGCGCGATCCGGCGACTCCGCTGCACAACGCCGACGAAGCGCTGACGCTGGCCTCGATCGTCGAGAAGGAGACCGGCGTCGTGAGCGATCGCGGCAAGGTCGCCGGCGTGTTCGTGAACCGGCTGCGACTGGGCATGCCGCTGCAGACCGATCCGACCGTCATCTTCGGTCTCGGCGCGTCCTTCGACGGCAACCTGCGCAAGCGCGACCTCGTCGCCGACACGCCCTACAACACCTACACGCGTGCCGGCCTGCCGCCGACGCCGATCGCGGTGCCCGGCAAGGCCGCGTTGCTCGCGGCGGTGCACCCAGAGACGACGCGCGCGCTCTACTTCGTCGCCCGCGGCGATGGCAGCAGCGAGTTCAGCGAGACGCTCGCCGATCACAATCGTGCGGTGAACCGCTACCAGCGCAAGACCGGCACGCCGTGACACGCCGCTTCATCACCTTCGAGGGGATCGACGGCGCGGGCAAGTCGACGCACATCGAGCCATTGGCGGCGAGCCTGCGCGGGCGCGGCCTGACCGTCGTATGCACGCGCGAGCCGGGCGGCACGCCCTTGGCGGAGCGGCTGCGCGGGCTGGTCCTGAACGAATCGATGGGCGGCGTCGCCGAGACGCTGATGGTCTTCGCGGCGCGCAGCGACCACCTCGCGCGCGTGATCGTCCCGGCGCTCGGGCGCGGCGAGGTCGTGCTGTGCGACCGCTTCACCGATGCGACGTTCGCGTATCAGGGCTTCGGCCGCGGCCAGGATCTCGCCGTGCTGCAGGCGCTGGAGACGTGGGTCCAGGCCGGCCTGCAGCCGGACCGGACGCTGTGGTTCGACGTCGAGCCTGCGCTGGCGGCGCGCCGACGCGCCGAGGCGCGCTCGGCCGATCGGTTCGAGGCCGAGGACCTGGCGTTCTTCGAGCGCGTCCGGGCCGGATACCTGGCGCGCATGGAGGCGGCGCCGGACCGCATCGTCCGCATCGACGCCGCGGCAGACCGGTCGAACGTGCGGCGCCAGATCGACTTGGCGCTCGCCGATCTCGCGGGCTCGCCGTGATCCGGGCCCGATCGTGCCCGAGCGCCCGACCATGACCGCTACGGACACCGCGCCGCCCTGGATCGCGGGGCCGCTGCATCGAACGCTCGCGAGCTCGCATGCGCACGCGCTGCTCATCCGCGGACCGAGCGGCGTCGGCCAGTTCGAGCTTGCGCTGGCACTGGCCGGAGCATGGCTGTGCGAAAGCGCGACGGTTCCGCTCGGCGAGCGCCCGTGCGGCGCATGCGCGAGCTGCCGCCTGGTCGCCGCTCGCTCGCATCCCGACCTGATCGTCCTCGTTCCCGAGGCGCTGCGCGAGGCGCTCGGCTGGAACGCCGCTGCCGTCGAGGGCGATGAGGGCGGCGAGGGCGGCAAGAAGAAGCCGAGCAAGGACATCCGCGTCGAGGCGGTTCGCGCCGCGATCGAGTTCGCGACCACGACGTCGGCGCGCGGTCGCGGCAAGTTCCTCGTCGTGCATCCGGCCGAGCGCATGAATCCGATCGCTGCCAATGCTTTCCTCAAGACGCTCGAGGAACCCGCGGGCGGCGCGCGTTTCCTGCTCTGCTCGTCGGCGCCCGATCGGCTGCTGCCGACGATCCGCAGCCGTTGCCAGAGCATCGTGCTGACGCTGCCGCCACGCGAACAGGCAGAGGCGTGGCTGGCCGAGCGCGGCCTCGAGGACCCGGCGGTGATGCTGGCCGCGAGCGGCGGACAGCCCGAGGAGGCCCTCGCATTGGCCGCGCGCGGCGTCGACGCCAAGTCCTGGCGCGGCCTGCCGGCGCGACTGCTGCACGGCGATGCGACGACGCTGCAGCGCTGGCCGCTGCCGCTGGTCGTCGAGACGCTGCAGAAGGTCTGTCACGATGCCCTGTCGATCGCCTGCGGTGCCGCCCCGCGGTACTTCCCGGATCGCAGCATCGCGCCCGGCGCCGATCCGGGTGCGCTTCTGCGCTGGTCGCGCGAGCTCGGTCGCCTGTGCGAAGAGGCCGACCATCCGTGGAGCCTCGATCTCGCGGTCGAGAATCTGGTCGAGCAGAGCCGCGAAGCGTTGAAAACGCCGCGCTCGCCGGGCCGCGAGGGCAAAGGCTTGTCGCTAAACTCGGCCGGATGAGCACTGCAGCACGCGCCGCCCCGGCCGCTGTCCCCGCGGCCGCGGCGAGCCGGCCGAGCGTCATCCAGCTCGTCTTCCGCGAGCGCGGAGCGCTCTATGCCGCCTACATGCCGATGTTCAGCGAGGGCGGCATCTTCGTGCCGACGACGCGCGACTACAAGCTGGGCGAGGACATCTATCTCCTGCTGTCGCTGCCCGACGATCCGCAGCGCTATCCGGTGGCGGGCAAGGTCGGCTGGATCACGCCTGCGAACGCCTCCGGCGGACGCACCCAGGGCGTCGGCGTGCGCTTCCCCACCGACGAGAAGAGCCGGGCCCTCCGGCAGCGCATCGAAGAGGCCCTGGGCACGTCGATCTCGTCGGTCAAGCCCACGCAGACCATCTGAGGATCGCGGGTTCGGCGCCAGCGTCGGCCGACGATCGTCGCGCGTTCCCCTCGATCGACCGGAAAGCCGTCGTGTTCGTCGATTCGCACTGCCATCTCAGCTCGCCCGAACTCGCCGCCCGGATCCCCGACATCCGCGCCGCCATGACGGCCGCCGATGTCGACCGGGCCCTGTGCATCTGCACGACGCTCGACGAGTTCGAGGCTGTCCACGCGCTGGCGCTGGCCTACGACAACTTCTGGTGCTCGGTGGGCGTCCATCCCGACGAGGAAGACAGCCGCGCGCCGAGCGTGGACGGCCTGGTCGCGCTGGCGGCCGGTCCCAAGGTCGTCGCGATCGGCGAGACCGGCCTCGACTATTTCCGCCTCGCCGGCAGGAGCGTGGCGGAGATGGAGTGGCAACGGGAGCGCTTTCGCGTCCACATCCGGGCCGCGCGTGCAATCTCCAAGCCGCTGGTGATCCACACCCGCAACGCCTCCGCCGACACGCTGAGGCTGCTGCGCGAAGAGCAGGGCGGGGACGCCGGCGGTGTCTTCCATTGCTTCACGGAAACCGCGGAGGTGGCGCGAGCGGCTCTCGACCTCGGCTTCCACATCTCGTTTTCCGGAATCCTCACGTTCAAGAATGCGGACGATCTGCGCAGCGTCGCGGCGTTCGTTCCTCTCGACCGATGCCTGATCGAGACCGACAGTCCTTATCTCGCGCCGATGCCGTATCGCGGAAAAGTCAACGAGCCGGCGTATGTGCCTTGGGTGGCCCGAAAGCTGGCTGAGATCAAGGGGATGGCCGTGGTGCAGGTCGCCGAGGCCACATCCGAAAATTTCGAACGGCTTTTCCTGTGCTGAGTGTTCCACGAACCTCATCCATCGCTTGAGAAAATCGAATTAGCGACCTCTGTGGCCGATCCCTAGACAGTCTGCTTCGAACCTCAACACAGTCCGCTAAGTCGTTGTGAAGAGTCGACTTTCCGTGCAGTAGGAGTTCGACCGACGACGCTTGTCAGGCGCGCGCTGACAAAGGATTTCTCTCGACACCAGCTTTCGCGACGTCTCGGGCCTCCCTACAGTGGTCCACATTCCACAGGCCCACGAAAGTTCGCGCGATGCAACCTAACGAAGAAGCTGTCAATCCGTTTGCCCTGATGACTTCGCCGGAGGCCGTGTTCGCTGCTCTGGAGCGCTCGGACCGGCTGGCGCGGCTGAAGAGCACCATCTGCCGCCCGCTGGACAAGCCCCGGCCGGAGAAGCCGCTCGTCGAATTGAAGGCGTTCGACGAGGCAATCGAGACGGCGGATCCGTTCGAGACCTCGTTCGGCTGAGCCCAGTGGCCATTGAAGCCACTCCGTTCGTAGACGCTGCAATGTATATTATGTCAACTGATGGATGCGACACGGAAGTGATTTCTCGCCCCGTCGCTGTGCGCGCACTACTCCTCGGGCCGACGCACAAACCCTGCTGACAAGGGCCCGAGCCGGGCCTACGATCTCTTTCCTCGCTCTTGCGCCAATGCAGTGCACCGCCGCGACAGCGGTCGGTGAGGAAAGGGAGACTTGCGATCCACCGTCATCGGCGATCCGGACTACTTCCACAAAGTCGTCGATTGCCAATGGGCTTGCCCGGCCCACACCCCGGTTCCCGAATACATCCGTCTGATCGCGGCCGGCCGCTACAGCGACGCCTACCTCGTCAATTGGGAGTCGAACGTCTTTCCGGGAATTCTCGGCCGCACGTGCGACCGACCCTGCGAGCCAGCGTGCCGGCGCGGCCGGGTCGAGGAAGCCCAAGCCGACAAGCCCGAGCCGGTGGCGATCTGCCGCCTGAAGCGCGTCGCTGCCGATTTCAAGGACGACATCACCGCGCGTCTGCCCCGCGCGGCGTCGCAGCGCCAGGGCAAGCGCATCGTCTGCGTCGGTGCCGGGCCGGCCTCGCTTGCCGTCGCACGCGACCTCGCGCCATTGGGTTACGACGTCGTCGTCTACGACAGCGACGACAAGGCCGGCGGCATGATCCGCTCGCAGATTCCTCGCTTCAGGCTGCCGCAGGAAGTGATCGACGAGGAGACGGGCTACGTGCTCCGCCTCGGCGTCGAGTTCCGGGGCGGCAAGCGCGTGGAATCGATGCGTGCCCTCCTCGCCGAACCCTGGGACGCAGTCTTCGTCGGCTCGGGCGCGCCGCGCGGACGCGACCTCTCGATTCCCGGGCGCGTCGACGCCGCGGCGCACATCCACATCGGCATCGACTGGCTGTCCTCGGTGTCCTTCGGGCACGTCACGAGGATCGGAAAACGCGTCATCGTCCTCGGCGGAGGCAACACGGCGATGGACTGTTGCCGCAGCTCGAAGCGGCTCGGCGGCAGCGACGTGAAAGTCATCGTCCGCTCGCCGTTCGAGGAGATGAAGGCCTCGCCCTGGGAGAAGGAAGACGCGATCCACGAAGGCATTCCGATCCTCGACTGCCTCGTGCCCAAGGCCTTCCTGCACGCCGACGGCAAGCTCACCGGCATGAGCTTTGACAAGGTCCGCGCGGTGCGCGACGACAAAGGTCGCCGCCAGCTGGTCTCGACCGGCGAGCCCGAGCAGGTCTTCGAGTGCGACGACGTGCTTGTCGCCGTCGGCCAGGAGAACGCCTTTCCGTGGATCGAGCGCGATACCGGCATCGACTTCGATGAATGGGGCATGCCCGCGCTCGATCCAGCGACACTGCAATCGAGCCTGCCGCGTGTCTTCTTCGGCGGCGACGCGGCGCTCGGGCCCAAGAACATCATCTGGGCGGTCGCCCAGGGCCACGCCGCGGCGATCTCGATCGACAAGTTCCTGCACGGCGAGGACGTGACCCAGCGGCCCGCGCCCGGCGTGACGCTCATCTCGCAGAAGATGGGCATCCACGAGTGGAGCTACGACAACGGCATCACGTCGGACCTGCGCAGCAAGGTGCCCTGGAGCGACATCGGCAAGTCGCTGCGCAGCATCAAGATCGAGGTCGAGCTCGGATTCGATGTCGCGACGGCCTTCAAGGAGGCAGAGCGCTGCCTCAACTGCGACGTGCAGACGGTCTTCGCGTCGAGCCAGTGCATCGAGTGCGACGCCTGCGTCGACATCTGTCCGACCGACTGCATCACCTTCACCGTCAACGGCGACGAGCCCGACTTGCGCACCCGCCTGCGCGCGCCGGCGCGCCACGCCGACCAGGCGCTCTACGTCTCCGACGAGCTCAAGACCGGCCGCGTGATGGTCAAGGACGAAGACGTCTGCCTGCACTGCGGCCTCTGCGCCGAGCGCTGCCCGACCGGCGCCTGGGACATGCAGAAATTCATGATCGCGCAGACGCGAGCCGGCAGCGGGTGCCGGACCAGGACGAAGGTGGCGGCCTGAGATGACGTCCAACGTGAGAACCGGCAACGTTTCGCGCATCGAGGCGGTCAACGACTTCGTCGTCAAGTTCGCCAACGTCAACGGCTCGGGCTCGGCGTCGGCGAACGAGCTGTTCGCGCGCAGCCTCCTGCGCATGGGCGTGCCGGTGAGTCCGCGCAACATCTTCCCGTCGAACATCCAGGGACTGCCGACCTGGTACGAAGTGCGTGTCAGCGAGCGCGGCTATCTCGCACGGCGCGGCGGCGTCGACCTGATGGTCGCAATGAACCCACAGACCTGGGACAACGACCTCGCCGAGCTTGAGCCCGGCGGCTATCTGCTCTACGACAGCTCAAAGCCGATGCCGCCGTCGCGCTTGCGCGACGACATCCACGTCCTCGGCGTGCCGCTCACCGACCTCTGCGCGACGCGCTACACCGATCCGCGCGAGCGCCAGCTGCTGAAGAACATCGTCTACGTCGGCGCGCTCGCCGCCATGCTGGGCGTCGAGCCCGAGGTCATCGCGACGCTGCTGGGCGAGCAGTACAAGGGCAAGACCAAGCTGCTCCAGCCCAACCTCGACGCCTTCATGATGGGCCTGCACCATGGCCGCGAATACTTCGACGACGCGCTCGGTCTTCAGATCGAGCGCCGCGACGCCGTCGGCAAGCGGATCTTCATCGAAGGCAATGCGGCTGCGGCGCTGGGATGCGTCTACGGCGGCGCCACCGTTTGCGCCTGGTATCCGATCACGCCGAGCTCGTCGCTCGCCGAAGCGTTCCAGAAGTACTGCTCGAAGCTGCGCGTCGACAAGGAGACCGGCCGGAACAGGTTCGCCATCGTCCAGGCCGAGGACGAGATAGCGTCGATCGGCATCGTCGTCGGCGCAGCGTGGAACGGCGCGCGTGCCTTCACGGCGACGTCGGGCCCGGGAGTCTCGTTGATGACCGAGTTCATCGGCCTGGCCTACTTCGCCGAGATCCCGGTGACGATCATCGACGTCCAGCGCGGTGGCCCGTCGACCGGCATGCCGACGCGGACCCAGCAGGCCGACCTGCTCTCGTGCGCGTACGCGTCGCACGGCGACACGAAGCACGTCCTCCTCTTTCCCGAAGATCCGCGCGAGTGCTTCGAGTTCGCCGCAGCGGCGCTCGACCTCGCCGACCGGCTGCAGACGCCGGTCTTCGTGATGACCGATCTCGACATCGGCATGAACCATCGCCTGTGCGAGCCGCTCGCTTGGGACGACTCCCGGACCTACGACCGCGGCAAGGTGATGACAGCCGACGAGCTCGAAGACGGCAAGGACTTCGGCCGCTACCTCGACGTTGATGGCGACGGCATTCCCTACCGCACGCTGCCCGGCACGCACCCGAGCAAGGGCGCGTACTTCACCCGCGGCACGACGCGCGACGCGTACGCGCGCTACTCGGAAGCCGGACCTGACTACCTCTACAACGTCACGCGTCTGCTGAGGAAGTTCGAGACCGCGAAGGAGCTCGTTCCCCAGCCGGTGCTGCGCAAGGCGAAACGCAAGACGCGCTTCGGCGCCATCCACTTCGGCTCGACCAGCCCGGCGATGGACGAGGCCTTCGACGCGCTGCAAACCCAGGCCGTGCATGTCGACGCGCTGCGCATCCGGGCCTTCCCGTTCAGCGCTGCGGTGGACCGCTTCATCGCCGAGCACGACACGGTGTTCGTGATCGAGCAGAACCGGGACGCGCAGCTGCGCATGTTGCTCGTCAACGAGCAGGAGCTCGACCCGGCCCGGCTCGAGCCGATCCTCCACTACGACGGCACGCCGATCACGGCGCGCTTCATCATCGAGGCGATCGCGAGCCGCGTTCGCGCCGACAACGTCGAGCCGATCGTCGCCAAGAAGAAGGGCAAGGGGCTCGCTGCATGAGCCCGAGCGCAGGGCCGCCCCAAGCCGGGCTCGCCCACCTCGGGGGGTCGGCCGCGTATTTCGCGGACGGAGGGCACCAATGACCTATCTCGCCAAGCCGAAGCTGCACCACCCCACCCTGCCCGCCAACAAGCTCGGCTTCACGCGGCGCGACTACGAAGGGAAGATCTCGACGCTTTGCGCCGGATGCGGCCACGACTCGATCTCGGCCGCGCTCGTGCAGGCCTGCTGGGAACTCGACATCGAGCCGCATCGAGTCGCCAAGCTGTCCGGCATCGGATGCTCTTCGAAGACCCCCGACTATTTCCTCGGTGCCTCGCACGGCTTCAATACCGTCCACGGCCGGATGCCCTCGGTGCTCACGGGCGCCAACCTGGCCAACCGTGAGTTGCTCTATCTCGGCGTCAGCGGCGACGGCGATTCCGCATCGATCGGCTTCGGCCAGTTCGCCCACGCCATGCGGCGCGGCGTGAACATGACCTACATCGTCGAGAACAACGGCGTCTACGGCCTCACCAAGGGCCAGTTCTCGGCGACGGCCGACCCGGGCAGCAAAAGCAAGAAGGGCGCGGTCAACGCCGACAGTGCGATCGATCTCGTCCAGGTCGCCCTGCAGCTCGGCGCAACCTACGTCGCGCGCAGCTTCTCCGGCGACAAGGAGCAGTTGGTGCCGCTGATCAAGGGCGCCTTGAGCCATCGCGGCGCGGCGCTGCTCGACGTCATCAGCCCGTGCGTGGCCTTCAACAACCACGCCGGCAGCACCAAGAGCTACGACTACGTCCGCGCTCACAACGAGGCGGTGAACCAGCTCGATTTCATGCCGCACCGCGACGCGATCACGGCGATGTACCAGCCCGGCGAGGTCATCGAGGTGACGCAGCACGACGGCAGCGTCCTGCGCCTTCGCAAGCTCGCCGAAGGCTACGACCCGGGCGATCGGCTGGCGGCCATGACCCACATCGCCGCCCACGAGGCGCGCGGCGAGATTCTCACGGGGCTGCTGTACGTGCGCGCCGGCGCAGAAGACCTGCACGGACACCTCAACACCGTCCAGACGCCGCTCAACCGCCTCGCGGAGCGCGAGCTCTGCCCCGGCTCGGCGGTACTCGCCGCGATCAACGCCGAGCTGGTCTGAAGGCGCGCGGAAGGCCCTTGGCGAGGCTCAGGCCTCGCGCGACGCCTTCTTGCGCTCGTGCTCCTTCAGGTGGCGCTTCCTGATGCGGATGGACTTCGGCGTGATCTCGACCAGCTCGTCGTCGGCGATGAACTCCACCGCGTACTCGAGCGTGAGCTGGATCGGCGGCGTGATCTTGATCGCGTCTTCCTTGCCCGAGACGCGGAAGTTGGTGAGCTGCTTGCCGCGCACCGCGTTGACGACGAGGTCGTTGTCGCGGCTGTGGATGCCGATGATCATGCCTTCGTACAGCGGGTCGCCGGCCTTCACGAACATGCGCCCGCGGTCGTCGAGCTTGCCGAGCGAATAGGTCACGGCCTCGCCGTCGTCCTGGCTGATGAGGACGCCGTTCTTGCGCCCTTCGATCTCGCCCTTGTAAGGCTCGTAGCTGTCGAAGATGTTGCTGATGAGCCCGGTGCCGCGTGTCAGGTTGAGGAACTCGTTCTGGAAGCCGATCAGGCCCCGCGCCGGGATCTTGTACTCGAGGCGGACGCGGCCGCGGCCGTCGGGCTCCATGTTCACGAGCTCGGCCTTGCGCTCGCCGAGCGCCTGCATCACGGCACCCTGGTGCTGGTCTTCCACGTCGGCCGTCACCTGCTCGATCGGCTCCTGCCGCTCGCCGTCGAC